>CAMJBT010000034.1 GCA_946403965.1 uncultured Pseudobutyrivibrio sp.
ATAGGATCGATTACGATGTAATCAACATCATCCTGAATGAACTGTCTTACTGCCTCAATCTGCTTTGCAGAATCATTGTCACAATCAACGAACTCAAGGTCATATCCATTTGCCTCAGAAAAAGCTTCCTGAACTGAGTTTGTAGAAGCTGTACGCCAATCAGACTCATGTCCAACCTGAGCGAATCCAACAATAATCTTCTCCCCTGAATCTGCACTTGAATCTGAGCTTCCTGAATCTGTTGATTCTGTTGAAGTATCTGTTGTGTCTTCAGCACCTGTGTCTGATCCACCACACGCTACCATTGATGCAGCCATAAGGCTTACGAGCATTCCTGCTACTAATTTCTTTTTCATAAATCTTCTCCTTCCATAGTCTGGCCACCCCTCGGGCCTTTTTTTATCTATATTTACTGTATCATTATGAATTTTTAGCAACAATTGAATAGCTCTAAAAAATCACAGTTCTAACATTCTGATGATACCAATTTTTCAATCATATTTTTTTACCATACCAATTTTTCATTTCTTTACGTTTTTTCGTTTGCAAGAGTGAAAATTTTTTGATACCAGTTTAATTTAATTACGATTGGTATGTATTCCTTTTTAATAATTTTCATACCAATCATAATCTTTATGTGATAATATTTTGTTAGCAGGCGGTGAACCTTTTTTATTTAGGGGGAATAATTTTATGGTTCCAAAGTACATTCGATTAAAAGAAATAATTAACAACGAAATTCTTTCAGGCACATATCCTATCGGAGCAAAGCTCCCCACCGAACTTCAACTTGCAGCTAAATACAATGTAAGCCGTTCCACTGTACGGCAGGCTCTTTCTATGCTTTCTGATGAGGGTATAATCAATAAACATTGGGGCAGTGCCAACACTGTAATTTCCAAAAGTGACACTTCCAAAAAAAATATTGTCATTATCCTGGTGCCATTTAAAAATAATCCATTTTATTTATCAGTTATTGATAGCATCACTTCAAATCTTCTGAAGGAAGGGCTCACGCCAGAAATACACGAAAGTAAAAATCAATTTTCTGTAGAACGTGAAATTCTAGCCAGTATGCTTAATGATATATATGGAGGATTGATTATAGCTCCAGCCTTAAGTGGGCGTCCTTCCACAAACACAGATTTGCTGCAGCTTTTACTAAAAAGAAAAACAGCTGTTATCTTTTTAAATACCGCACCAATTGGCCTATACAACCCTACTGTAATTTCCACGGACGGTTATGGTAAAGGATATCAAATGGCCAGGTATTTCATAAATTCTGGTCACAAAAAAATAGGGGGAATATTTTTACATGATCGTCAATCATCAATCAAATCCTTCTCTGGATTTGTGGATGCCATAAGAGATGCGGGCCTTCCTATTTGTGACGATTGTTTTCTTTGGATTAATTCCGCAGATCCAGCTGGCTGCAACAGCCGTAGTTCAGCTTCGATTAATAGATTTTTAAAAAATGCATATGAAACTGTTTCAGTCATATACTCAGATGATTCCACAATTAACACAGATGGTTCATATCCCCTGTACAAATCCACACTATCCACAACAAAGGATGTGGGAAAAGAAGCTGTTAAGCTTTTTTTAGAGCAAAAAAAGAATGGCAACAGCATTTCCGTTACCATTCAATATAAATAACACTATTGATGGGCAGCTTTTCAGTTGCCCATTTTTAAAACTTTCTGTTTTCAATAAACCTGGCGGTAAGATTATCCTTGGTAAAATGCTGTTCCTTTACATAAGTTAATTTAGGAACCGTATCTCCTTCCTCCAACAACTGAACAAGTTTGTATAGATATGGGCCCTGAAGAGGATTACATTCCACCTCCACGCTAATTTGTCCATCCATACACAATACTAAAGCTGTATTCATTGCATCAAAAGAAACTACCTTTATTCCAGTATCATTTCCATATGTTACCCCAGCCTCATTCATGGCTGCAATAGCACCATAGGCTTCCTCATCATTTTCACAGTAAATTACGTCTATGTTGTCTGCACCAACCTCAGCAAGTGCCTGTGTCATAATCTCTCGTCCCTTAGCTTTGGTGAACTCACCACAATCCTGATATACGATATTCCAATTATCATTTTTTTCCAAAGCTCGCTCCAAAGCTGTAGTACGGCCCAATTGGGCAGAGGAACCAAGTGTGCCCTGTATATGCACTATATTTATATTCTCTGAGTCTTTACCTTCAGATTCTAATATTTTTTTTAGTTCCGAAATAGCGGTATCACCTTCTGATTTAAAATCTGAACCTACAAATGCTGTATACAAGGATTCATTTTCCACAACAACATTTCTGTCACAAATAATCACAGGAATGTTTGCTGCTTTTGCTTCTGCCAAAACCGTATCCCACCCAGTCTCAACAATTGGGCTTAATATGATATAATCAACCCCTTGTTGTATAAATGTACGAATATCTCTAATTTGATTATCCTGCTTTGATTTGCCATCTTTGTAGATAAGCTTATATCCTCTTTCCTCTGTAAAGCTTTCCATTACAGAATCAGTGAGAGCCACTCGCCATGATGATTCTGCTCCTGGTTGGGAAAATCCCACCACTATCAGATCCCGCTCATCATCCTCTGTTTCAACTGATTTACTATGCCCACAGGAATACATAGAAAATATCAGAAGAATTCCCAGGATCATTCCTAATATTTTTTTCAGCCTAAACATTTATTATCCCTTTTTCCTCCTGCTTCACCTTTGGTATCACAGCTGTTATTGTCGTGCCAACTCCCTCTGTACTGATTATTGATAGTCCATATTCATCGCCAAAAAGAAGTTGCATACGCTTGTGCACAGTACGAAGACCAAATCCAATTTTTTCACCGGTATCTATGGCGTTTCGCATTTCCTGTAATCTTTCCTCGGTCATACCAGCACCATTGTCTCTTACAGTCAGTTCAATCTTATCTCCAATATCTATGGCATCCACACGAATAACTCCCTTTTCACGTTGTAGCTTTATTCCATGATAGATACTGTTTTCCACCAGTGGCTGAAGTGTAAGCTTAGGTATTGCATAATCATATAAACTCTCTGGTATGTGAACCTCATAATCCATTCGATCCTGATATCTGGTTTTTTGTATAGACAGATAGCTGAGGACATGTTTTTGTTCCTCCTCTAGCGATATGATATCCTTGCCTCTACTAAGACAAAATCTAAAAAAGTCCGAAAGGGCACTTACCATTTTTATGCTTTCAGATTTCTTGTCCGCCTCTATTAGCCAGATAATTGTGTCCAAGGTGTTGTACAAAAAGTGAGGGTTAATCTGGGCCTGCAGAAGCTCTAGCTCTGCCCTACGCTTTCTTCGTTCTGCCTTTTTATTTTCCTGAATTAGGCTATTCAGTTTTCCTACCATGTTCTCGAATCCATCTGATAGTTGCTGTATTTCAAGAACTGCTGCATCCACTGGCTCCTTCGTTTCAAAATCACCAGCTGTGATATCTTCCACTCGACTTGCTAACCTGGTAATAGGGTTTGTTATTTGTTCCGTAATATTTGATGTGTAAATAACAAGCATCAAAATAATCATTAAAAACAAGGCCACTGTTCCTAGGATCAAATACTGCAGCTGTTCAGAAAGCTCCTCTTGAATGCTGCTTAGATGAACTGATTCATAATAAAGATAATCGTACATATAGGTTTGAATTAAATCTGTAAGGATGTAGATATTGTTCTCCAGCTGAATCATTCCCTCATCATATGACATCGCATCATCTATTTCATCCATACGCTGTTCCAATGTAACACAAAGATTTTTTACAGATGATATAGCCTCCATGCTTTTCTTTTGCGTGGTATTCTCCAAAAGCTTTTCTGCCAATTCTCGTGCACTTTCCACCTCATCCACAGGCTTTCCATCAGAGTAAGCACTATCACTGACATAGTAAAACATTTTCAAATCCACTACATTTTTAAAATCCTGATTGAACGCTGAGGCCGCTGTAACATTTGCAAGAACTGTTCTGTACTGCAAAGCATACCAGCATAAAATACCTATGAGTATAGCAATAACTATACTCATAGGCACAAGAATAACCCATATTAAACGCCTCAGCATGACACTCATTGTTTGTTTCTTTTTTAAATTTACCCCACTCATGCTCCCCGTTCCTTAGTACGAAATTCCTTTGGACTAAGTCCATAAGTTTTTTTGAAAATATAGCTAAAATAGTGAGGATCCTTGTAACCTACCTGTTCTGCAATGGTCTGGGATTTCTCACCTGTTGTAAGAAGCATCTTCTTTGCATGCTCCATACGCTTTGTTGTCATATACTCCACAAAGGTTGTTTTATTCTCTTTTGAGAACATTGCACTCAGATAGCTAGGTGAAATGTTTATCTCTTTAGCCACCTGATTCAAGCAAAGATTGCTATCCTGGTAATGCTCATCCACATATTTGATTGCCTCTGAAAGTTGAGATTTTGACTGTTTTCCAAATTCGTTTTTACGATTTGAGATTACAGCCCTAAACATGGATGCCACATATGGAAGCACAGTGTTTTCATCCACCATCTCCACCTGTGTTCTGGCATCACTTTCCAAAATCGTATAAGGATTCAAGGAAAGCTTTCTGAGATAATCTGAAACGCACATATACATTGTCATAGCAAAATACTTGCAAAAGATAATAGATTTTAAGGAATTTTTGGTTGTCTTGTTTATTAGATTCTCCAAGAATCCATCTACCTCAGATTCCTCCGCATTCTCTAAAAACAATGACACCAATCTCTGATCAATAGAAACCGTCTCGCTCTCTTCATTGTTTATTCTGATAGCTTCAATGTCATTATCAGTAAAAATATGTCCTGATGGATTCATATATCTACAGCCCAGCCTCTTGCTTGCATGACTGCAGGCAGCAGCAAACTCAGATATTCTGGTAATTGGCCCACTTTCAGCCAAATACCAATTAATCTCATCTTCATATACGATGCATCGACGCTGAATATTTTCAATTAATGTGTTTGTGAGTTCTACGATTGAATGCTCATCCCCTTTGACGATAATGGCATAGCCTTCCAAACTCCAATGGAAAACTATGTATTCTGGGCAGCACTTCAGATACTGCATGAGCTGGTCCGAAAGACGTGCTCTATGTTTAGAAAAAATTGGTGTAGAACCAGAACCGTTCAGAGGTGTGAAATCCAATAGCACCAGATTATAATGAGTTGCATCAAGAAAAAGCCCCAACTCCTCAGATTTCTCAAAAACCTCTGAGACAGACATGGTGCCTCCCACCAACTGATTAAAGAATCTTACTCGTGCGAATTGCTCGTACTCCTGACTTTCCGCTTTGAATTGTTCTAGATAATTGTCCTTTTCATTTTCTTTGTCCAGCTTTTCCCTCACATCAGACATAACTTCCCCAAGCTTGTCCTTTGTAATTGGCTTCAGCAGGTAATTATCCACACCTATGCTTATAGCCTCCTGGGCATAAGAAAAATCATCAAAACCACTGATTATAATTATTCTGGAATTAGGCAATTCCTTTTTAATAATTTTTGACAAAGCAATGCCATCCATAAATGGCATTCTAATATCTGTAATAATAACATCTGGCTTTGTCTGTCTGATTTGTGGCAATGCCATCTCCCCATCAGCGGCATCCCCCACATAGGCAAAGCCATATTGCTCCCATGGGAAGCTGACTTTCAACCCATCTCGGATGACAATCTCATCCTCGACTAAAAATACACTATACATTATTCTCCATATTTCCTTTTAAAACAAAAACCCCATAAGTTACTTCTAAGCCAATTCTTCTTTTGACTCTTCTGCTTTTCTTTTTTCTACAAACTGCAAAATCATCTCATACAAGGCATCCGCCGTTGCCTTTACTCCAAGCAAAGAGCTATTGATGCAAATATCATAACCTCTACTATCACCCCATTTCATAGTAGAGTAATAATTATGATATGCTTTTCTTTTTTTGTCGTGTCGGAACATCTTGGCTTTAGCTTCCAATCGATTGAGTTTGTAAAGTCTGCAAATTCGCTGTGTTTTGGCTTCCTCGTCACCCCTAACGAAAATTGAAACCAATGCAGGATTTCCCCTAAGCACATTCTCAGAACATCTTCCAACAACCACAAAGCTCTCTCCGCTTTCAGCTTTTTCACGAATGAAATTGAACTGAAGCTGTGCCACTGAATCCTGAACAGATGAAGAATGCCCCCTGACAGTTCGAACCAGCCCTCGACGCTTCATCTCCTCGTGCTGATGTAAAGATTCCGCCTCAATACCGTTTCTTGCCGCCATCTGATCCAGCATATTGCGATCGTACAGAGGAACATTTAATTTTTCTGACAGGATAGTAGCAATCTCGTGTCCGCCGCTTCCATACTCTCTACCTACTGAAATAATTAACTGCCCCATAAGCTAACCCCCTTCCAGTATTTTCCTAACTTTATTTTATAGCATAAATAAAAAGAAGTCGAGAGGCTTATTTTTACTCATCGACTTCTATTTTGGTAATTATTTAATTCTAAAGATATCTTGCATATATATTCAACATGGAAATTGCAAGAACAATTAATGTGCCAGGAACTAACTCCTTGCAATACACAGCCCAACTAATTGGATAACCTTCTTTACCTGCAGTAGAAATGCCCACAACGTTCGCACTTGCTCCAATTGGAGTCATGCTTCCACCTATATCTGTTCCAATAGCAAGTGTCCAAGCCATCGTAGCTAAATCAACTCCTGTAGACTGTGCCAAAGCATTGATTACCGGAATCATAGTGGCAGAAAATGGAATATTGTCGATAAAGGCAGATGCAAATGCGCTAACCCAAAGGATGATAGCAATCATGATATATGCATTACCACCTGAAACCTTTGCTATGAAATCTGCGATTACAACAAGCACTCCTGTTTCTTCAAGACCTCCTACTACCACAAACAATCCTATAAAGAAAAGTAGGGTTGTATAATCTACTTTTTTCAAAAGAGTAGCTGCCTTCTTTCCAGCGGCAATCAAGGTTATTGCTGCAACTACTACTCCAATAAAAGCTACTGTCAGTCCAGTGAAGGAATGGGTTACAAGAAGAAGTACTGCAATACCAAAAATGATGGTACTTGTCATAAACTCTTTCATGTTGTTTATCCTTACATCTACATCAATGGAACCTGGATCCACTCTATCACCTGGATCTTGAAGGCGATTTCTCATTGTGAAATAAAAATATATGATAATAACAACCAACGACACAGCCCCGATTGTACCAGTATTCATCACGAAATCTGCGAATGAATACCCAAGGGAAGTACCTATTATTATATTAGGTGGGTCTCCGCACATTGTTGCACTTCCTCCCAGATTGGCACAAAAGATTTCTGCCATAATAACAGGAATAGGGTTGAACTTCAGTGTACGAGCCAACCTGATAGTCACTGCCGCCAAGAATAAAATGACAGTAATCGAATCAATAAACATGGCCAACACTGATGCCAAAATCATAAAGGCTACAAAGATCTTCACTGGCTCAAAATTCGCAAGCTTTGCAATTTTAAGACATAGCCAATCGAAAAATCCAGCAGATGCCATACCCTCAACCATTATCATCATACCCCATAAAAAAATGATAGTGGCCCAGTTTATGCCAGAAGTTTGTTCAGCATGCTCTCCTGCTGCATACCAAAAACTCTTTGTAAAAATATTTTGGATAGCTATAGTATTTCTGAATGCTTCTGCATCCCGCATTGCAAATCCAAATACCAGAATACTGGTAAGTGCACCACTGGACAATGTGACATAATGCTTCGGGAATCTATCCCAAACAATAAAAGCAAACATAGTCACAAATACTACTAATGCTAATATCTGCGCTAACATAAAAACTACTCCCTTCGTATACATTACCTTAAATCATATTGTATACTTCAGGAGTAGCTATTAGAATAAACACTTTGGCCTAAGTGTTTGCTTTTTTAATCAAATCATGCATAGATGACGTATTTTTTAGTTCCGAAAGAATATGCATAACCGCCTGCTGTAAATCGCCAAGGGCCAAATATGGGCCTCGATTAAATCCCTTGTAGGTTAGGATTCTTTCCCCATTGTCACCGGTAGTTATAGTGCATATTCCTCTTTGCACCATTTCCAGCGCCCTAGGGTTTATCTCTTTATCAGCTGCAACAGTTGTAGTTAAAACAGCATCACCCTCTTTATCAGGTTTAAATGATCCCCATTTCTCGTATCGAATCATTGGCAAGTCGTACATGTACGCTCGATCTACTATAGTGACATAACCATCAGCCTCAAATGTAGGTGGCACATTCATCATACTTTCTAGAAGCTTGTCAGGATCATAGCCAGGCATTATCAAATCACATCCTGCGTGTATATCCTCGCCCTTGTCAGATAGCGAGCCCCAATCGGACATAACAAATCCCTCAAAGCCTAAATCCCCTCTTAAAATATCTGTATTCAAGCTCTTTTGAGAAGATGTATAACCACCATTCAGCCTGTTTGCTGTACATAGGAAGCCTGCCGGCTTTGATATGAAATTACAGCATGAGAATGAACGAAGGTATAATTCTCCAAATGCTCTTTTAGATACATTTATTACAACAGATATATCATTGGTTTCCTGATTGTAGGTAGCAAGGTTCTTTACAATGACTCCTCGTCCCTCGTATCGTTTAACACCCATGATAAATCCCGCTCCTAAAATTCCAGACAAAGCGGGATCTTCAGAGTAAAACTCATATGATCTGTTCCACATAGGGTTTCTGGAAATGTTCAAAGCTGGAGCCAGACAATAATCAATTCCATACCGCTCCATCTCTCTTCCATATGCTCGTCCCATACGAATCATTGAATTCATATCCCAGGTCTGTCCCATATTGCAAGGTGATGGGAAACACGTGCATGGAATTCCAATTAAATGAAGGCCTGATGGACCATCTACTATTGATGTACCTGGAATTCCAAGGGTAGTGGCAAACTGAGATGAAGTGCGTGCTGCAATCTCAAATCTCTTTTTATCCAAAGAAAAGTTCACCTTAAAACGTGTATCATTATCAAGCTTTGATTCATCAGTTGCACCTACCACAATTCTTGCAAGAATTTCCGGAGAAAGGGATGCAACAAACTCCTCCATTGTAACTTTTCCATTAATAACATCTATAAATGTAGCACTACCACATGGTTTTACTACCTCGATGTTTTCATGCGCTCTATATGGCACACTATATGCATTGCTATTTACATATGATGTGTAGTTGCTTCCTTCTGTAACATACGTAGTGAATTCTTTTTTTGGTTCTACCACCTTATTTTCAGAATTATAGTCTGCGCTTGAAAGCGATGCCACTTTAATAAAACCTGTCACCTCTTCCTGACGTGGTGGCGGAGTCAAAAATTCAAATTCCTTATCCGAACCAATAGACGTAGCAACCTTCTTTATCACTGTGGTTTTATCCAATACCATCTTGGCACACAGTTTTGTATCTCTGGAATTTGAACCAATTCTAAAAAGGTAATCCCCTTTTTCCATAATCCATGAATTATCCTCTTCATCAAATGATGTAAGAGTCATGATAGGAATTTTAATTGTGATTTCTTCCGAATCGCCAGGCTTCAATTTGCCTGTCTTTCCAAAAGAAGCCAACGACTGATAAGGCTTCTCCAGCTTGCCATCAGGAAAACTACAATACACCTGCACCACCTGTCGGCCAGAACAATTACCTGTATTGGTAACCTTCACTCGCATAATCAAAGAAATCCAACTGGCTTCAAAATACTCAAGACTGATATCAAAAGAAGTGTAGCTCAAACCGTATCCAAATGGATAAAGGGGCGTCACATCAAAGGTATCAAAATAACGATACCCAACATATATGCCTTCTTTATAATCTATCTCGTGATTCTTTTCTGCTTTGCTCTTTCTGGATGCTGTATGACATGTAGAATAGTCCTTGAACTTTTTAGCCCAGGTAGCTGTAAGACGTCCACTTGGATTAACAGTTCCTGTCAAAACATCTGCAAGAGAATTGCCTGCTTCCATACCAGGAATTCCCATTAATATTATGGCTTTCACATTTTTCATTCTTGCAATAGAAGAAATCTCCATCATGCCAGAATTCATAACCAAAATAACATTCTTGAATGAGCTAGTTACAAGATTGATATTTTCCATTTCAACCTTTGATAGCTCATATGATTTTGCATTATTACGAGCCTCTTCGTCAGTCTCATATGGTCGTCTTGTTACATAAATACATGTGTCTGTTCCCAACAAAGCCTCTGCCATATCCGCAACTGAAATTGGAACCTCAGCTGGACGCACCCACATGCCGGCAAAAATGCCAGATGCTCTGGAACTTCCAATGTATTTTTTCTCAGAAAGCTTCACCTGTTTTTCCATTTTGGCAAGCCAGCTTTCTGTAGTGAAAGAAAATCCATTATTTATCAGACCCTGCTTTACATTTACGTTTCCATCCGTATATACGTAGTTGAAAAAAATTCCGCAAAAAACAGTGTCAACAGCACCTGCTCCAAACAAAGCCACCTTGCCCTTTTTCATAGGAAGAATACCATTGTTCTTAAGCAGAACCATACTGTCGGCACCAAATGTGCGCACTAAGTCCCTGTGTTCTGGGAATGCCATCTTTCCGGTTTTCGTAATAACTCCCCTTAGCTGTCGCAAATTCATTACTAATTACTCCAAAAAATCTATCTAATTACCGAAAACTCCCCGTTTATCCTTTTTTTTCGTTATGGAATATGATACTATTTTTTTACTTAAAAAATGTGTATATTTTGTTAATTTAATATGCACATTTGTTGATTATCCGACCATTATTACACATTCGTCTAGTTATAGGAGATTAACTATGCTAAAAGATATGTTTCAACGTGATTTTTCTCTATCATTCGAAGTATTTCCACCAAAAAAAGATGATGAATTTGAAAACTGTTATAAGGTATTGGATTCTCTAGCCGAACTTAATCCAGACTTTATCAGTGTTACTTATGGTGCAGGTGGAAGCCGTTCCAAAAAGACAGTTGATATAGCAAACTACATCCAAAACACATTAGGTATGGATGCAATGGCTCATATGACCTGCGTTGGTTCTGATTCTTCTGATATACTTCAGGTTACAAAAGCATTGGAAGAAGTTGGTGTAAATCATGTATTAGCTCTTAGAGGTGACAAGCCTCGTGATATGTCTGACGAACAATTTGAACGTCGTGTTTTTCCTCATGCTACCGATTTAATTCACTTCCTTAATGAAAACACATCTTTAAGTGTATCTGCATCATGCTATCCTGAAAAGCATCCTGAAGCAATCTCAATGGATTCAGACATAGCATTTATGAAAATGAAGCAGGACATGGGTGCACAGATGTTTATTTCTCAGCTGTTCTTTGACAATGCTGATTTCTATAGATTCATAGAACGTACTGACAAAGCAGGCATCACAGTGCCGGTTGTAGCAGGCATCATGCCTATCACTTCTGTAAAACAAATTGGCTCCACTGTCACCCTTGCTGGTTCATCAGTACCAAAAAAACTTGCAGACATCTGCTCAAAATACAGTGATGATTCCGCCTCTATGAGACAGGCAGGAATCGAATATGCTATCAACCAAATCAATGATCTTCGTAAATGTGGTATGGGCCATATACACATCTATTGTATGAACAAGCCTAAGATGACTAAGGAGATTTGCCAAGGAATACTAGGTTAACTTTCAAGTATAGCTTAGTTGTTGATTTATGGGAATTATAGATGTATTTCTTATAAAATAACTAAGGCTTCTTGCTGACTATTTCATTTTCAGCAAGAAGCCTTTTTTATTTCAAACTCTCTTTCACTATATTATTGTGGCTGCTGTCCATTCTTGAGTTCCAGATAAAGAGCAGCATCTGCACTTTGCATATATGGTGCTGTCCAGAATACTAAAACAATACCACATGTAATGCAGCCTAAAAAAATCCATCCGATAAATGATAAATCAAGGAGGAATGCTCTCCACTTATTTCCGTTCATCATCTCACGAGACTTTGTGATTACTTCAGTTGCTGAAAGCTCTGGATTATCCTTGATAATATATGGAACCATTCTATAAGAATAAATCTTTATAAGTCCTGGGATAACAAACAAGCAGGTCCATAATCCAAGGAAAATATCACGTAGTAATAAAGTAATGAAGGTGTGACCATAGCCGCCGAAACCTTCTTTAATTGTACCTACCTCTGCATTCTGCTCTTCTACATTCTTTTTAAAGAATCTATAGCAGCCAACCTGAATAGGATTTGAAAGGAAGATATGAATTAATAATCCTATAACAAGCGAAACTCCAAAAGCTCCTAATAAGATTGCTAAAAGAGTAGCTTGAGCATCCGGATCTAAACTACCATATGCTGAGCTTAAACTACCTGTAATATCTTCTTCACTGCTAGAAGCCCTACCTGCTCCAGCACCACCTGCAGTAAAAATGGATAAGATAAAAGCCACTAATACTGACTTCCAATAATTTGCCTTAAAGGCTGTCTTGCCCTTAGCTTTAATATCACCAATTGTCCACATACATCTTTCTCCTTTCGGTCTTTGAAGTATTTTAAGTAACATATTTTTCTTTATAGTAGTATATTAACCTATTTTAGAAGAAAAGCAGTGGAAATTCACAGAATTTTTATATTTTTTGCATGAATTATCAAAAAAGAGCCTAGCTAATCAGCTAAGCTCTATAAAATCAATATCTAAGACTTTATATGGTTTCCTTAGAAAGCCATTAAGTTTTTATTTTGTACCGAAGATACGATCGCCGGCATCACCAAGACCTGGACAAATGTAAGCATCTGCATTAAGCTCACGATCAATGTGTCCAACGTAAATCTGCACATCAGGATGGGCTTCATGAAGAGCACGAACACCTTCTGGAGCAGCAATGATTGCCATAAATTTGATACGCTTTCCACCGTGCTGCTTAATAAGTCCGATAGCATCAATAGCTGAACCACCTGTTGCAAGCATTGGATCTGTAACAACGATAAGACGCTCCTCGATTGGGCTTGGAAGCTTACAGTAATACTCGTGTGGAATATGTGTCTCCTCGTCACGATACATACCGATGTGTCCAATCTTTGCTGTAGGAACAAGACGCTGGATACCGTTTACCATTCCAAGACCTGCACGAAGGATAGGCACAATTGCCATCTTACGACCAGCAATAACTGGTGCCATGCACTTCTCGATTGGTGTCTCGCACTCGATATCTACAGTCTGTAAATCGTTGAGAGCCTCGAAAGCCTCAAGCATAGCTATTTCTTCTACAAGTGCACGGAACTCTGCTGTTCCTGTGTTCTTGTCTCTAAGCATTGTAATTTTGTGCTGAAGTAGAGGATGTGTTAATTCTACTACATTTTCTAATTTTTCCATTTTTATAACCTCCAAAATATCTAATGTTCCTGAGCATTTATTAAATGCCATTGGAACTATCTATAAAACTAAAACTCTGCTTGTTACAAAGAGTTAGCCAATAGTCTTCTCTGATTTTTCGTGAGCTTCAGTTGCAAGCTCACCAGCAATTTTTTCCATGTGATATGGTTCTGGATTACCGTAGTCATAGTCCTTGCCAGGAATAATGGCATTAAGACCTATGCCTGCGATTGCTGCAATTGCAAGACTTGTAAGTGTGATATCTGTAGAACCCACTGTAAATGTAAGTCCATCAGCGAAACCAAGACCACTTACCAGAATAACTGCTGCTATGATAAGGTTTCTAGACTTTGTGAAATCCACATGGTTCTCCACCACATTTCTAACTCCTATTGCACTTATCATACCATAAAGCATAAAGCTTATACCACCTACAATTGCACTTGGCATTGTACCGATGACACCAGCCATTTTTGGAATAAATGAAAGTACGATAGCATAAAGTGCTGCAATTCTGATAACCTTTGGATCATGAACTCGTGAAAGCTCAAGAACGCCTGTATTCTCACCGTATGTAGTATTTGCAGGGCCGCCAAAGAAAGCTGAAAGAGCTGTGGCAACACCATCACCGATAAGTGTACGGTGAAGACCTGGATCAGACACAAGATCCTCTCCAACTGTAGCTGAAATAGCTGACATATCACCGATATGTTCCATCATTGTAGCGATAGCAATTGGAGCCATTACAAGGATTGCTGAAATGTTGAACTTACAGATGAAGAAATCTGGAAGGCCAACCCATGCTGCATCACTGACTGCTGCGAAATCAAGAATTGCACTGCCGTCAGCGTTTGTCATACCAAGTGCATTAAAAATCAATGCGCATCCATATGAAATAAGAACACCCATGAGGATTGGAAGAATCTTAAGCATTCCCCTTCCCCAAATATTGAAGATGATTACAACTGAAAGTGCGATGATTGCAAGAAGCCAGTTTGATGAGGCATTAGTGATTGCCGATGGTGCCAGAGAAAGTCCGATACAAATAATAATTGGACCTGTAACAACTGGTGGTAAATACTTCATAACCTTGTTAATACCTACAAGTTTGATGATAAGTGCAAGTACAAGATAAAGGGCACCTGCCACAACAATACCACCACATGCATATGGAAGCTTCTCGCCCATTGTCATGTTTTTAAAAATACCTGTATTTAAATTAGCAACTGTGTGAAATCCGCCAAGAAATGCGAATGAAGAACCAAGAAAAGCTGGAACTTTTAACTTAGAACAAAGATGGAAAAATAAGGTGCCGACACCTGCGAAAAATAGAGTAACTTGAATTGAAAGACCTTCGCCATTGAAATAATTATTGACGAGAATAGGAACTAAAATAGTCGCCCCAAACATAGCGAATAAATGTTGGAGACCCAAAATTAACGTCTTAGTCGTGCCGAGCTTGGACACATCTTTAATAGGTTCGATTGTGTTCATAGAATCCTCCCTTTGAAATTTTACTCAAACTTTCAATATATTATCACGCTCAAGTTAAATTTACAATTATTTTTTTATTACCTCATAAAAAATATTTTTATGAGGTAAATAATTGTCAGATGTAAAGGATAGAACAAATAAAAAAACTTTCTCAAAAGCAATGAGTCTGACCCCTTATTTCCATCATAGAAATACATAGGGATAAGCATTGCAGCTGCAAATAATTCACTCCTGCTAGACATAAATGTCAGCATCAAAACACCAAGTCCGAAAGCAGTCATTCGACTTTCCTTAGTGTTGCCATATAGAAAATACATCACTGAAATACAAGCAATTCCAGAATGTCTATAGTCAAGTTTTGTGACATAGGCTATTCCCATTCCAAGGAACATAATTGCCACCATTATCACTCGCTTAAAAATCTCGTTGTCAAAAATACCCCCTGAGAAATGAAGCACTCGATCCATAACCGCAATTACAATAAGCCCCAAAAGAAGCTCCCATAAAACATTATTGCTTGATATATCCAGCTGTCCATTTCTAAGAGCCAAATCAAATGGAATCTCAGAAATAATGGCAATTTGTAAAAGTCTTAACCCGTACTTCTTTAGATTCCTGGTATGAAAATATCCCTCCACAAGCATGAAGCAATAAATAGGAAATGCCATTCTGCCAATATTTCGCATCACATGATACATATCAACATACGAACTATATGAAGGCGAATAAAACACCTCCGGTTTTTCCAACCATGACAGAACTATGCCAACCGCAATATGATCCACCAGCATTGTCACTACTGCAATTAGCTTAAAAACATTTCCTGTTACTTCATAATTTTTGTGTTGCATTTATAGTACCAACCACTCAATAAAATCTCTTACTGCACCACGACCACCGTCTTTTGTGGAAACAAAATCTGCCATATCAATAAGTGCCTGTGCCGCATCCTTAGGACATCCAACCACACCACCTTCAGCTTTAATAGCCTCCATAACAGTAAGATCGTTTAAGTCATCGCCCATATATGCACAATCCTTAAGACTTCTTCCATTTGAAGATAAAATACCCTTAAGCTTTCCAAGTTTATCTCCTACACCCTGATAAACATGTGTAATTCCAAGTTCCTTGCATCTATTTTCAACAATCTTGCTAGTTCGACCAGTCAAAATCATCGGAGTTACACCTGCTGGAATCAGCTGATGTACAATTCCGTACCCATCTTTAATATTGAAAGCTTTACACAACTCACCATTCTCCCCCATATATACGTAGCCATCAGTTAATGTGCCGTCAACATCTAATACCAAATATTTAACTTCCTTCATTAAAAATGCTCCTTTATGTAAATCTATACTCTCAACTCAACATTGTAATACTTTTTGTCCAATAGAACCATAAAAAATTTTCACTTCCGATTTCCTGCACAGACACATAATGTAATCTGTGCAGGGCATACAGAGGGTATATAGCAAAAAAAGATGCGCAAAATTTGCTGCATCTTTTTTTCGTGTGTTATAAAGATTTTGAGAGTTGGCTTGTAGAAACTACTTCTTTTCGGAGAGCATCTTGGCTGCGAATAGTGTTCCTATCATGAGGGCTATTCCAATAACAAGACATACAAACCAGTTTCTAACAAAGCCTGATACTATATAAGACACAAGCGAAACGCCTGCTACTGTGAAGGCGTATGGGAGTTGAGTGCTTACGTGTCTAATATGATCACAATCGGCTCCTGCTGAAGCCATGATTGTAGTATCTGAAATAGGTGAGCAATGATCGCCGCAAACGGCACCAGCCATACATGCTGAAATGGCAATAATCATAAGCTCATTGTTTACATCCCCACCAAATACGTTTACAACGATTGGAATAAGGATACCAAAAGTTCCCCATGATGTACCTGTTGCAAATGCAAGGAAGATACCTACAAGGAATACAAGTGCTGGAAGCAAGCTCATAAGAGCATGATTGTCTGCGATATTAGCAACGATGCCTCCAACGTATTCAGCTGCACCAAGTGAATCTGTCATAGATTTTAATGTCCATGCAAAAGTAAGAACGAGAATGGCAGGAACCATGCTCTTGAAACCTTCTGGGATGGCATTCATACACTCGTTAAAGCTTAGAACTCTTGTGATTAGGTAATTAACAATTGTGAAAATCAATGCAACAACTGAGCCATAAACAAGACCTACTGATGCATCTGAATTTGAAAATGCTTCGATAAAACTTGCTCCTTCGAAGAAGCCACCTGTGTATATCATTCCAATTACGCAACAGACAATGAGTGATACGATTGGAAATACCAGGTGTCCAACCTTACCTCTTTCTGAGATTGGTGGATGTGGCTGGTCCTCAGCACCTGTAAGTGAAGGATGATCAGCCTTTCTTTCCTGAAGATTCTGAGCAACCTGATTCAGCTCAGCAAGCTTCATTGGACCAAAATCAAACTTCATATATGTAATAGCAAACATCATTACAAGTGTAAGTAGTGCGTAGAAATTGTATGGAATAGCTCTGATGAAAAGAGATAAGCCATTTGCTCCGTCAACAAATCCTGTAACTGCTGCTGCCCATGACGAAATAGGGGCAATGATACAAACTGGAGCAGCTGTTGCATCAATTAAATATGCAAGCTTCTCACGTGAAATTCCATGCTTGTCAGTCACTGGACGCATTACTGAACCAACAGTAAGACAGTTGAAATAGTCATCGATGAAGATAAGCATTCCAAGGATGATTGTTGCTACCTGAGCACCAGCCTTTGTCTTTACATGGGATACTGCCCACTTTCCAAATGCAGCGGATCCTCCGGCACGATTCATAAGCATTACCATGCTACCAAGAACTACAAGGAAGATAAGAATTCCTACGTTCCAAGAATCTGAAAGCTGACCAATCATTCCATCAACAAAGATATGCTCCATTGCTGCTGTAACATTGAAGCCAGCATAAAGAAGTCCACCTGCGCAAATTCCAATAAATAGTGATGAGTAAACTTCTTTTGTGATTAGAGCCAAAAGTATGGCGATAAGTGGTGGCAAAAGCGACCATATTGTATTAGTAAAGTCCATAATTCTTCATGTTCTCCTTTAGTATTTCTGCATGGCCATCTTCCATTTCTGTAAGTGGCTTTCTAAGAGGACCTGCCTCAAATCCCATAATGTTAAGAGCTTTCTTAACAGGAATTGGATTTACCTCACAGAAGAGTGAGTCAATAAGTGGTAAAGCTTTAAGCTGCATTGATGCTGCCTTTTTGGAATCTCCGTCAAGGCATGCCTGGCACAAATCATGAGTCTGCTGTGGTGCAACATTTGAGAGAACTGAGATAACGCCAAGTCCGCCAAGTGACATAATTGGTACAATCTGATCATCGTTTCCTGAATATACATCAATACATCCATCAGCAAGCTGTATAAGTTTTGCAATCTGGCTGATGTTTCCACATGCTTCCTTGATTGCCACGATGTTTTCCACATCCTTTGCAAGTTTTACAGCTGTCTCTGGTTGAATGTTACAGCCTGTACGAGATGGAACATTATAAAGAATACATGGGAGCTTGATAGCATCTGCTGTGTCCTTAAAGTGCTCATAAAGACCACGCTGAGTTGCTTTGTTGTAATATGGAGTAACAAGAAGAACTGCATCTGCGCCAGCCTTCTCTGCCTCCTGAGAAAGATAGATGGCTGTCTCTGTTGAGTTTGAGCCTGTACCTGCAACAACCGGAACTCTACCTGCTACTGTCTGTACACAATGCTTGATTACATCAATATGCTCCTCGTGTGAAAGAGTTGATGCCTCGCCAGTTGTTCCACAGATTACGATAGCATCGGTATTGTTTTTAATCTGAAATTCGATCAGATTATCCAACTTTTCATAGTTCACAGACCCATCGTTATTAAATGGTGTTACAATTGCTACTGCTGCACCTGTAAAAATACTCATTTCCATATCCTCCTAATAATGTTCTTCTTTTATCTTTGAATAACATCAAAAAAGCTGACCACTATAATAAATGGTCAGCTTACGATTATCCAATATTTAAACGTATACGATAGCTCCCCACCTATTATCGGTGACAGTCATACGGCTGTTTACCGTATGCCCAAGATTGATACCCACAGGAGAGTATCCTCTTTCGGCGAAATTCCCTTTTATCTCATATCACTTGGGCCTGTCCCATCAATGAGATTACTAATGTTTCTCGCAACCTCTATCTGTTATTAAGTTGAACTAATACTACATCCAACAAAGACTGTTGTCAACAATAAATTGCTATTCATTTATCAGGATGTTAGAATTATTGTAAAAATAATGAAAAATCAAGGGGTAATGATATGAAAATTCGTACAAAAAAGATAATTTCACTGGCTCTTGCATTAGCTTGTTCTGTTTCATTTTTTGCCAACAGCTCAATTAACGCTTCTGCCAAATCATCAAAAAAGACTTCAAATAATATTGTAGTAGTTCTTGATCCAGGTCACGACACCACCCATCTTGGATGTCACTACCAAAACTTCGAGGAAGGAATTGCAAATCTTTATATAGCTTACTACTGCAAAAATGAGCTGGAAAAATATTCCGGTGTAACAGTTTATATGACTCGTTACGATTTCGGCTGTGCATACGGGGCAAATCCTGACTCTTCCGCAGATTGCCTCACTGGCAGAGTAAATTTTGCAAAATCAGTAAACGCTGATGTGCTTGTAAGTCTTCACAATGATTATGACCCAGATTTAGACTTGTCACAAAACGGTGCAAAGGTCATCATTCCTAATCCAAACTTCAAACCAGCATGCTGCCAGAAGGGAATGGCTCTTGGCCAATCAATCCTTACAGAATTAACCTCCACAGGACTTAAGGTAAACGATTGGAAGCTGTGTCCAAATGGCACTGGCATCGTAACCAGAGATTCTGACAACGGCAAGTATCCAGATGGATCTGCCAAAGATTACTACGCATTAATAAACAAATCCAAATCACTTGGCTTTACAAGTGTGATTGTGGAACATGGTTTCTGTACAAACGAAAGCGATAGAATAAATCACCTGAGCACTCCTGAGCAATATCAGCAGCTTGGTATCGCTGATGCAACAGGTATTGCAAAATACTACGGATTAAAACTAAAAAAATAATTATATATGGCGTAGGGGGGAATAATTTTGACAATGTCTATCAAACAAAAGATTTTTAACATCATACAGATTGGACACAAGGAAGATAGAGTTAGTCGAGCTTTTGACATACTCATCACTATTACCATACTTCTAAATATATCTGTGATGATACTTCAAACTTATGATCAGTTAGAATCATTTTTTCCTATATTCGATGCAATTTCACTGATTACCATAATTATATTTTGCATCGAATATGTCCTTCGCATTTGGACTGCGAACTATCTTTTTCCAGAGGACAGCAATAAAAAAGCCATATTTAAATTCCTCATTTCCTATGACGGAATTGTAGACCTCCTGACCATACTTCCATTTTTCTTCCTATCAGGATTTGTTGCATTTCGAATACTTAGAGTAATACGTATTTTCCATTTATTCAGAATCAATGGGCAGTACGATTCCTTCAATATCATTTTTTCTGTACTTAAAGAAAAGCGTAATCAAATTTTATCTTCAATGGTAATCGTTCTAATTCTGATGCTTGCAAGCTCCATCGGCATCTATTATGCAGAACACGATATGCAGCCATATGTTTTCAAAAATGCTTTCTCCGGAGTATGGTGGTCTGTATCCACACTGCTTACCGTAGGCTATGGCGATATTTATCCTATCACTACCGTTGGACGTATCATGGCTATTCTTACTGCGTTCTTCGGTGTTGGCGTTGTAGCTATTCCAACTGGTATCATCAGCGCTGGATTCGTAGAGCATTATTCCAAAATGAAACTTCTTAATAGTTTTACGAAGGATGAACATATAGATCTTCTCACAATCCATATTTGTGATGGACATTGTTGGAACAACCTTAATATTTCGGAAATTGGCACACCAGATCATTTTTTCCCTTGTCTGGTAATCAGAAACGGAGAAGCTATAGTACCTGTTTCAGATTTAAAAATAAAAATCGGCGACACAGTCATCCTGGCCGCCGAAGCTTATTTTCTACACTCTTATTAATTGATTAATAATTCGTTTATATTCTTCATCAGAAGAATCCTTCATAATCACCTCATCAGCTCCAAGGTCGTGTGCCAGGAAACTTGCCTCCTGGTCCATGGCCACTGCAAGAACCGGAAGCTTCGCAAAGCCCTGTCTCGTCTTAATATACTTAAGCACAATTTCTCCAAGATTATGTTCTACATTAATCTCCAAGATTATTATTTTTATCTGGCGATGATATTGACTTATCATTCTAAGTGCATCGTCATTGTTAAATGCTGCTACAATATCAAATCGATTTCCCTCAGCAGCATACAATCTTCTAACTTCTTCTGTATCCTTTTCTCTAACAGACAGTAAAATCGGATTTTCAAAAGGCTCATTTTCAATAGTCCATGCTGTACATCTATTTTTTCCTTCAAGCTTAGATTTATATAGAGCGTCATCTGCCATTTCAAATACTCTTTGGTAGTCATTACCACCATGATCAATGACTGCTCCTATACTTACTGAAAAATTACTTGATGCTCCTAAATTGAAATCTGTAAGGAACATTTGCATAGTTCTACATCTCATCTTAAGTATTGCAGAGTCCCCCATCCTAGGCATTAGAACCACAAACTCATCTCCACCATATCTTCCTATCACATCGTAGGCTCTGAAATTGTCTATTAGCAACTGGCCTACGCGTTCTAGAACCATATCACCTGCGCCATGTCCTAGATTATCATTAACATCTTTAAAATTATCTAAATCAATAATACAGATAGCACATGGCTCCTCTGGACCTTTGCCTATGAAATATTCCTCCATTCGCTCAACCCAAACCCCTTTATTCAGTACGTGGGTAAGCTTATCCAAGGAACTGAATTTCATTATTTCTCTTGAGTACAAACATTCCCTGCTTCTCATTTCCAGTACCATATGAACCACCAACATTGAAACAACATATGATGCGATAAGAAGATAGATATTCCTCAAAAATACTTCTTTAGATTCCAGATTATAATCTACTAATCCAAAGATAATAATAGCAATCAGCTCATCAATTCCGTAATTGTACATTCTGTCTATGTAAACTGTAGGGAACACAATAACAAGCATTGAAAACCAGAAGACCTGAGCTCGTTCTGCTGCAAAAATATCGATGAAAACAAAAATCACAGCAAGGGAAAAGTAAAAAGCACAACAAGTAACCCCAACCATAGTAGTGCTCAGTTTTTTTGTTCCATGTTTCGTATATAAGTTAAAAAAGAAAAATATTCCCAGCAACGGAAATACCATAATATGAGCAATATTTAACTTAAAGCCATCTAATATGATAGTGGCAATAACAATCATACTGACATAAGTGACAGATATATACATGCACACTTTTCTAAGCATGAACAGATTAGACTCATTGATATCGTCCATGCAAGTGTGAAAATACTCAAGAATTTGTTTATTCTCTCGTTTATAGATTTTTGTAAATTTAATTAAATCTCTAAACATCAAATGATCCTGCCAACGTCAGATAGATTCTTTTACCTTTTAGAAATCTTAGGTTCTTGCCCTCCTTTGGAAAGCAAGAACCTAATTTTTTTACTTATCAAGAGCTTTTGATGAAAAATCAGCAACCTGTTCAGCACCCTCTGCAAGAGTCGTTGCTGTAGCGCTAACCTCCTATTAGCTTATCTATAGTTTTCTTGAATACAGGATTTGGCGTTTTTTGATCTAACACATCATCCACATTAAGTTCCTTTGCAAGCATGTAGTCTTTTTCATTATTGACCACTGCAAGAATCGGAATCTCTGAAAAACCTTCTCTGGTCTTCAGATATTTTAGAGCAAATACCCCCATGCCCATTTCCAAATCCAACTCTATGATTATTATCTTTAGGTATTTCTGATATTCACTAATATCTCTTAAAATCTCGTCATCATCTTTTGCAACTACAATATCAAACCTATGTCCTTCATCATTTTTCAAGTCAATCAAACCTTGATGTTCTTTTTCACACATTACCAAAAGGGTAGGTTTTTCTATTACTCGATTCTGATATGTCCATATGGTACAGCAATTTTTGCCCTCAATTTTTGATTTATATAAGGCATCGTCAGCCATACGGAATATCTTGTCTACATCGCTTACATCACTGCATAGAATCGCGCCTATACTTGCAGTTACTCTATGTTCATGTGGAAGTTCTATTTCGCTTATAAACATCTGTAATGCCTTACATCTGGATTTCAAAATTTCCGGATCCGACATCTTTGGCATTACAACAATGAATTCATCTCCACCATACCTTCCTACAATATCGTATGCTCTGAAATTTACCGAAAGAAGTTTTCCAATCTGTTCCAGAAGCACATCTCCTGTGTTATGTCCCAGATTATCATTTACATGCTTGAAATCATCCAGGTCGATTACACACATCGCGCAACATTCTTCTGGTGGTTTTGTTTCGAAATAATTTTCTATTCTCTGTAGCAAAGCCCCTTTATTCAATACCTGGGTCAGCTTGTCTAAAGCACTGAGTCTGGTGACTTCCGCCATAGCAAGAGTTTCTCTTGCTCTCATCTCCAATATAATTCTGGCTGAAAGCATTGATATCACATACGCTGAAATAGAAATATATACATCTCTTATAAATTGTTCTGTAGGCTTAAATTTATAAGAAAGCGACAGCATTATCGCAAGTACAACCAGTTCTTCAAATCCGTATTTGTACATCCTGTCGATAAATATCATCGGCAATGCAATTACTGCAATAGGTAACCATAAAGCCTGACCAGCAGGAGCCTCAACCACATCGATAATTCCTAGTATTACTCCCAAGAAGAAGTAGAAGGTACAACAAATTGCTGCTGTCCTTCCGGTGCTAATATCGCCACGATGTTTAATGGTGTATAAATTAACCTGAAAATATACAAGTAAAAGCGGTATCATCAAGAGATACGGAAATGACATAGCGAAATTCTTCAAAAGAAATTTTGCCACAACAAGCATAAGACAGTAGACTATAGCGATATACATACATGACTTACGAAGCATGTACAGATTGTTATCGTTTATAGTCTCAAGGCAGTCATTGAAATATTGGCGAATTAAATCCAATTCTTCGCTATTCTTTTTTGCGTAACGCCTAAAAAAATCCATCATTTTTCCCATTTTGGCCACACTCGGGCACAGTGCACTATCATCATAAACAAATTTATCAGAATTTTCTTACCAATCCGTGCAAGTTGTGTGAAAAAAATATGAAAAGCCACAGAAAAAGCCCCTCGCAACTAAAGCGAGGAGCCTTAATATAATGCCTATTTTGTTATCTAATTAAACTCTCTATTTTTTATTTCGATGTATGATTTTACAACTTCTACAAGTCTGTCATAATCCATTACACCAGTATCGAGACAGAAGTCATAATTTCTTGCGTCGTTCCAGTCTCTTCCTGTGTAATATTTGTAATAATCAGCACGATGCTTGTCAATATCATGCATTCGCTTGATAAGCTCTGCATCTGTACCACTAACCTGTCTACGTAGACGCTTTAAGCAATCCTCCTCAGAAGCATAGAAGAATAGTGACAGTACATATGCTCTATCCTTCAAAATATAATCTGCACATCGTCCAACGATTATACAACTCTGGGTATTTGCAATACGTTTTATTACATCTGCCTGTAGCTCAAAAAGATTGTCGTCTGATGTAAATGCTGAGTACTCAGGACTGAGCGGCATTCCCTTATATTTACCTTTGGCAGTGATGAATATCTTTCTGATATGCTCATCTACTTCACCAAACATTTCTTCATTGATACCACTCTGGTCTGATGCCATACGAAGAATTTCTCTGTCATATACAGGAAGCCCCAACTCCTTTCCAAGTTTCTTAGCTAAGGTAAGACCACCTGAACCATAACTTCTTGCAATCGAAATAACTAGCTTTTTTTCTTCCATGGTGTAAAACCCTCCCCGTTGATTAATTATTCGCCCAAATATGCCTTCTTAATCGAATCATCATTCATAAGCTCTGCTGCTGGCCCATCTAAGACGATATTGCCAGTCTCCAGAACATAGGCACGGTCTGCAATGGCCAATGCTTTCTTGGCGTTCTGCTCTACCAAAAGAACTGTGGTTCCTGCCTTTGATATAGATTCGATAATATTGAAAATTTCCTCAACGTAAATAGGAGAAAGACCCATTGAAGGCTCATCCATAAGCACGATACGTGGCTGACTCATAAGAGCACGCCCCATAGCCAGCATCTGCTGCTCGCCGCCGGAAAGAGTTCCTGCCAATTGATTTTGACGTTCTTTCAAGCGTGGAAAGCTTTCATATATTTTCTCAAAGGTATCGGAAATTTCCTTCTTGTTACTTCTAGTATATGCTCCCATTTTCAAGTTTTCAAGCACTGTTAATCCAGGAAAAACTCTTCTACCTTCGGGCACGTGAGCCATACCCATAGAAACGATTTTATGACCTGGCACTTTTGTAATATCTGTTCCATCAAGAAGCACCTGGCCACTTGTTGGAGTAAGCATTCCAGATATTGTCTGAAGGGTGGTTGTCTTGCCGGCACCATTAGCACCAATTAAAGCAATAACCTCGCCTTCATTAACCTCAAAGCTGATACCCTTTAAAGCCTGTATCACTCCGTAATTAACTACTAAATCTTTAACCTCTAACATATTGCACCTCTATTTATTTCCGCTTTGTAAGGCTAACAGAATTAAAATCCTTATTCACCCAAATAAGCTTTTATTACCTCTGGATCATTTAACACTGCAGATGTTTCACCTTGTGCCAAAACACGTCCAAAGTTAAGTACTGTAAGCTTCTCGCAGATTCCTGAGACAAGCTTCATATCATGTTCAATAAGAAGAATTGTTACGCCAAATTCCTTACGAATAAGTGCAATTGTATTCATCAGGTCACGTGTTTCATTTGGATTCATTCCTGCAGCCGGCTCATCCAAAAGAAGAAGCTTTGGATTTGTTGCAAGTGCTCTTGCTATTTCAAGCTCACGCTGCTTTCCATATGGAAGATTTGATGCCAATACATTTGCCATTGTATCAAGTCCAAATACTGACAAAAGTTCCAGGGCTTTCTTGTCCATTTTTTTCTCTGTTGAGAAAAACTTTGGAAGTCTGAATATTCCTGTCGCTGTGCCATATTCAAATGAATTATGCAAGCCAATTTTAACGTTATCAAGAACAGACTGATCTCCAAACAGACGTATATTCTGGAATGTACGAGCCACTCCCGCCTTGTTGATTTCTGCTGTCTTCTTTCCTGTTACATCCTTTCCATCCAGAAAAATAGTGCCGTCTGTTGGCTTATAAATTCCTGTAAGCATATTGAAAACTGTAGTCTTTCCCGCTCCATTTGGGCCGATCAATCCGTAAAGCTCTCCCTGCTCTATTTTAAGATTAAACTCATCAACAGCTCTAAGACCACCAAAGGAAATGCCCAGGTTGTTTACTTCTAGCAATGCCATTACTGCACCTCCTTCTTTTTAAATCTTCCTATAATGGCTGTTGCGTTCAAACCATGAGCCTCTCTCCATTTAAGAATTCCTGGAGCCCAGTTGAAAAGCATCAGTCCAATAAGGACGATTGAGTAAATAAGCATTCTGTATGTAGAAAGACCTCTCAAAAGCTCTGGAAGCATTGTAAGCACAACCGCTGCAATAACTGAACCAGAGAAGTTTCCGATTCCACCTAATACTACATATACCAAAATCATGATAGACATGTTGTAACCAAAATTGTTTGTTGTGGCGGTAAGTGAGTTAATATTGTGGGCGTATAATACACCACCAACTCCAGCAATCGCTGCTGATAAAGTAAATGCCACCAGCTTGTACTTAGTCACAGGAAGACCAACTGTCTCTGCTGCAATCTGATTGTCTCTGATAGCCATAACTGCACGACCTGTGCGTGAATGAACAAAGTTGTGTGTCACAATAAGAGCCAACATCAAAAGTAGTACTGCAATTAAAAATGTAGACTGTCTAGGAGTTCCAGTAATTCCCTGAGGACCATTGATAAGCATCATGCCATCTAAATCCATATTTAAAGACATCTGATCCTTCATAGAAAAATGAAGTCCTTTAGAGTCTTTTCCTACATAAAGTACATTAATAACATTTTTGATAATCTCGCCAAATGCAAGGGTAACAATTGCCAAATAATCTCCTGAAAGTCGAAGTACAGGAATAGCAATAAGGAAACCAAACAAGGCTGCCACAGCAGTACCAAGCACAAGCGCTATTATAAAGCGAGGCACATCAGGAATTACATCCTGAAATGTACGAGAAAACAACGCTGATGTGAAAGCACCTACACACATAAATCCTGCATGTCCCAAGGAAAGCTCTCCAAGATATCCTACGCAAAGATTTAATCCAACTGCTACGAGAGAATATGCACAAACAGGAACCAACAACCCTTTCATAAGTGATGTAAGATTTCCTGAGCTTTCCATAACAGAAACAACAGCAAACAGTGCTAAAATCACTGTCTCAGTTCTAATAAGCTTTTTTGTTGGTTTATTTAATTTCTTGTATAAATTTACTACAGGTGTTATAACCTTCTTGGCATATTTACTTACTGTATCAGCTACAGGACCAATAATCTTCTGTGTAGATTTTTTTAATTTCTCAAGTATTTTCATTTTTCCACCTACACTTTCTCTTTAATCTGCTTGCCTAAAATTCCTGTAGGCTTAACCAAAAGTACAATAATAAGAACCGTAAATACGATAGCATCTGCCAACTGGCTAGAAATATAGGCCTTGGCAAAAATTTCGATAACACCAAGCAATAATCCACCAATTAATGCTCCTGGGATAGATCCGATTCCACCAAATACTGCTGCAGTGAATGCCTTGATACCAGGCATTGAACCAGTATATGGTGTAAGGCTAGGGTATGATGAGCAAAGAAGTGCACCAGCAACAGCCGCAAGCCCTGAACCGATTGCAAAGGTAAGGGAGATTGTTGCATTTACGTTAATACCCATAAGGATAGCCGCATCCTTATCCTCAGAAACTGCACGCATTGCCTGACCTGGTTTTGTATTTTTAACAAACCACATTAATACAACCATGATTACGATACATGTCACGATGGTAACAATTGCATTTCCTGTGATTTTAAGATTTCCGCCTGCTAGGCTGATTCCTTCCCACTTGATTACAGATGTAAAGCTTACAGGATTAGAACCAAAAATCATTAATGCCATATTCTGAAGAAAATAGCTGACACCGATAGCTGTAATAAGAACAGCCAGATTTGTAGCTTTTCTAAGTGGTTTGTATGCTATTTTTTCTATAATCATTCCAAGTGCTGTACAACATACTATTGAAATAACAATAGAAACTACAGCAGGCATGCCTGAATTTGACATGCACATAAAAACTAAATATGCGCCTATCATAATAACATCACCATGAGCGAAGTTAAGCATTTTAGCAATACCATAAACCATGGTATAACCAAGTGCTATAAGGGCATATACACTTCCTAAACTTAATCCATTGATTAAATAGGTTAAAAATCCCATAAACGTTAACTCTCTTTCATAAATATAAACACGATGCATTCCATCGTCCTGTATAGGAGATGAATATGCACCGCATTGTGCTCTTAAATATATTAAGTTAAGATGAGCTAGTAAGTAACAAGCTCTAATATTTCTTAAGCGAAGCTTTCTTCAGCTGAGCGTAGAAATCATTAGGCTTGTTACTGTAACTAGCGGATTACTTTAATCTACAGAAGCATATGCTCCATCTTTGATAACTACAGCCTTTGGTGCCTTCGAAACCTCACCCTTTTCATTCCATGTCATACCCTCACCAGTAAGACCATTGTAATTTACCTTCTGAAGACCTGCGATAAGTGCATCACAGATTTCTTCGTTAGATGCCTCTGGTGTAAGGTTTGCTGCCTCAAGAGCCTCCTTGAGGATGTAGATTCCATCATATGCATCAGCTGCAAACTGGTTTGGTGTACCACCAAATTTCTCTTCGTATGCTGAAACAAATTTCTTTGTAGCTTCATCCTGAGAATCTGCTGCGAATGGAGTAAGAAGATATACACCTTCTGCAAGTTTTGCATCAAAGTTTTCAACAGTAAGAAGTCCATCGAAACCATCTACACCGAACATTGTAGGCTTATATCCCATCTGGTTAGCCTGTGTAAGTACGATAGAGCCTTCTGTATAGTAGAATGGAAGGAAGAGAAGGTCAGCACCTGCATCCTTACATTTCTGAAGCTGTGTTGTAAAATCTGTCTTTGAATCTGCTGTGAAAGCTTCACTAGCTACAATGTCAAGTCCCTTTGCCTTTGCTTCAGTAGCAAATGTCTGATAAACACCTGATGAATATGGATCTGAGCTATCATAGATAACACCTACTTTAGTAGCAAGCTTGTTGTCTGCAATGTAGTCTGCAGAAACTGCACCCTGGTTTGGATCTGAGAAGCAAACCTGATATACATTGTCATGACCATTGATTACATCTGGTGAAGATGCTGAAGGAGTGAGCATAAACATTCTATCTGCGTATGTCTCTGCAGCTACTGCCTGTCCGGCACCTGATGTAACTGTTCCCTCAAGAATCTGCATTCCCCAATCCTTAAGAGTATTGTATGCATTAACTGATTTCTGCTGATCAGCCTCATCATCCTGGAAATTAAATGAAATCTGATATCCATTAATTCCGCCTGCTTCATTAACCTCGTCCACAGCAAGCTGAATTGCATTCATAACACCCTGACCATACTGAGCAGCACCACCTGTAATAGGTCCAATACCACCGATTCTCCAAGTGAGCTCTCCTGATGTATCAACTGATTCTGATGAACCTGCTGAACCATTTCCACAGCCAACGAATAATGATGTCATCATTGCTGCGGAAAGCACTAAACTTAATGCTTTCTTCTTCATATCCAATACCTCCGATTCCTCTTTCACGCTTTAGCGCTTTAAATTCTAAAATCATTTGTTTTAGATATAATAAATCTTGTTTAAATTATTTGCAAGAAAAACTTTCGGAATTTAATGTGATAAAGTGTCCTTCTGGTATTTCATCCTCATCAAGCACTAGTGGCCCAAAGGCTGTTCTCTTTAGTTCCAGCACCTGTCGGCCCACTGCAAAAAACATTCTTTTTACTTGATGAAATTTTCCTTCATGAATTGTAATATAGCAGGATTTTCCTCCTTCATACTTCACAGTTGCTGGTGCTGTCAGGTCTCCCTCGCCAATATGAACCCCTGATTCAAGAGCAGCTATATCTTCTTTGGAAAGCTCTCCATCTAATTCTACATAGTATGTTTTATCCACGTGCTTTTTAGGTGAAAGCATATTGTGAGCAAGCTGACCATCATTTGTGATAAGTAAAAGGCCGGTAGTATCCTTATCCAAACGTCCAACAGGAGACAATCCCTTGGGGGCATCCGGACATATACTATAAAACAAATCCATTATTGTTCTTTCATGGGCATCCTCTGTTGCGGTGATAACCCCCTTAGGTTTGTTGATAACATAGTATGAAAATTTCTTATATGTGTACTTCTTACCCTGATATGTAATTTCAACGGTGTTTTCATCCACCTTCTGTTCTGGCTTTGATGCCTTTTCCCCGTCTACAAAAATAAGGCCCTTCTTAAGAAGAGCCTTAACTTCAGACCTTGTTCCGATATTTAATTCTACCAAAAGCTTGTCTAATCGCATTTATTCAATTTCCTTTGTTTAGTATGAAATTACTTCGTATCCTGTCTCAGTAACCAAAACCTGATATTCCCATTGTGCTGATGGCTTACCATCCAATGTAGAAACTTCCCAACCGTTATTAGGATCTGTTTTTATTTTCTGTGTGCCCATATTGACCATTGGCTCGATTGTAAACATAAAGCCTGGTACCATAAGCATTTCTGTGCCAGGAAGTGTGTTGTAACCCACCCATGGCTCCTCATGGAACTCAAGACCAACGCCGTGACCACCAATTTCACGTACCACCTGGTATCCGTTCTTGTGAGCATGCTCTGCAATAGCAAATCCCACATCTCCAAGGAATCCCCATGGCTTAACCTGCTCAAGACCAAGGTCGCAGCACTCCTTAGTAACTTCAACCAGTTTTCTTGTCTCAGGAGCAACATCTCCAATCATAAACATTCTAGATGAATCAGAATAGTAGCCATCTAGGATTGTAGAACAATCTACGTTTACAATATCTCCGCTTCTAAGAATTACATCCTTTGATGGATATCCATGACATACCTGCTCATTTACAGATGTACATACACTAAATGGAAATCCCTCGTAGTTTAATGGTGCAGGAATTCCTCCCATTTTTGTGGTTGTGTCATATACAATCTCATCGATTTCAGCTGTAGACATTCCCTCATGAATTGCCTCTGCTACAGCATCAAGACATGCCATATTGATTACGGCAGACTGCTTAATTTTCTCAATCTGTTCAGGTGTTTTGATAAGCTTGTGACTAGGAACCTTATGTCCTTTAATTGCAAAGCTGTCAATCTTTCTGTCAAATGCCTCATGACACTGCTTGTACTTACGTCCACTTCCGCACCAGCAAGGGTCATTTCTATTAATTTTTACCATTTCAATTACCTTTCTCTTCTTTGCTCTTTTTCTTGTCCTCATCTGTCAGTCCATTTATATAATTAATTTTTGAATGCTTTAATGTAACATCTCCAAGAACAAATTTATCCCAAAGTTTTTTGTTTATTTTTATATCATGCTCATCTCTAATAAGACTGTAATAATATCCGTCATATTTATAAGCAGCCTGACTAGGACCATTTTCTTTAGCCAGCTTATTCTGATATTTTTCAGCTATGGCTGCCATACGAATCTGCTCATTTATAATCTCGCGGTCACAAGGGAGCTTTTCCCACTGGACATCTAAAAGGTCCTCCCAGAAATCCGTTTGACGATACTCCAAATCCTCTTCCTCTGATGCAGTAAGGCTATCCATGCTATCCTCTACTGCAAGCTTATAAAGCAAATGATCATGAATTGCCATTCCTAGCACCACATCCTTTGCTTCCTCCTGAATAAAGGTGTCGTTGGTGTGCAGGTTCCAGTAATCCTTGGTGTAGTCCGGATTGTAGATTCTGGCTTGTTCTTCTACCTTTTCCTCTTCGTAGAGAATATAAAAGGCCAGATCCTGGAAAGTAACAGGCTCTCCGTCTATTGAAACGGCTGTATCCTGCAAATGCTCATTGTAGCTTATAGGGCCCCTTCCATCACACACAGAAATAAGTGCGTAGCCAAAGACGGCAACGCACATTACTAGCAATATATGTTTGAAGTATTTTTTGATTATCATAGTACCCTTCGGATTGTAATAATTGAATGACAGGTAACAGGACGATAATTTGTAATACCTGTAGCAGTACTTTGAGCCTCAACTATCAGGCCTCCGCCTGCATAAATTGCAACATGGCCTGGATAACAAACAATATCACCCGGCTGCATATAATTATAACTAACTTCATTTCCAACACTTCTAAAGGAACCTGAAGTCATACGCGATCCATAATTAATTCCAAAGTTTGAAAGTACACCCTGTACAAAACCAGAACAATCACAACCATCTGTAAGGGAATTTCCACCCCAGACATAGCGGTTTCCTACAAACTGATTTGCATAGGATACTACACTTGAGCCACTAACACCTGTGGTCTTGCCAGGGTTTAAATCTCCATTAACATTGTATCCACCTGAAGTTCTAACCTGCCCAGATGTACCACCAGCTGCAGCTCTGGCTGCTGCCTCTCTGGCTGCTCTAAGTGCAGCCTCTCTAGCTGCAATCTCCTTAGCTTCCTTCAACTCAGCGTCCAAATCATCCATCTCGCCACGCTTCTCGGCAACCATAGTCTCAAGAGCGGCTTCCTGAGTTTTCAACTCTGATTTAGAGCTTTCAAGAGATTTCTTCTCCTCAGCTAACGCTTCTCCAAGCTCTTCAATTTCATTTTGTGTTGCTATAAACTGTTCCAGTTTTTCCTGGTCATAATCGTATACCTGGCTTGCATACTCAATCTTGTTCAAAAACTGTGTGATTGATTTTGATGATACAAGCATTTCAAAAAGACTCTCATCTTCCTTTTCGTACATATACTTGATTCGAAGCTTCATAGAGTCATACTGTTGATTTCTGGCTTCTTTCGCATCTGCCAAAGCCACCTCAGTGTCAGCAATTTCAGCCTCTGTATCTTTAATAGCTGTGTTAATCTCTGTAATCTGACTAACCAGGCTATATAAATCAGCATCCAAGGAATCTATCTCTTCCTGAAGAGAATCCTGCTCTGCCTCTATCTCTGAAATGGAACGGACAGCCTTAGAAATGGTAGAATCCGATGCCAACAAAGAAATAGATAGCACCACACACAATGATGCCTTAAAAATCTTAGAATATTTCATAAACACTATCTCCAAATACCAGATAAACCCTATATCTAGTAAATATATCCTACTATAATTCAATATTATGATACTAATTTAAACATGTCATTTCAAGGAATATCATTGTTTTTTCAAAGTTATACGCAGTTCTGTTTGCCCTGCGACTGTGTCTGTGCAGGATATAAGCCTAAGTAAAAAAATGACCTCAGCCAATGGCTGAGGTCAAGAGATCATTATGAAATTTTAACTAGCAAAGTTTCATGCGAATTTCTTTAGTAATTATGTCTGTATAGCTAAAAGATAATAACTGCGACGGACATGTCTCGGTGTCGTCAACTAATATAGTAAATACACTCGGGTAAGCCTCTTGAATAACACCTTGCTGAATGTCTACCTTGTTACGTCCTTTGTCTAACTGAATAACAACTCTACTACCGCACTGCGATCTAACCGATTCGCGCACCTTGTCAAAGTCCTCGCGTTCCATGA
>CAMJBT010000035.1 GCA_946403965.1 uncultured Pseudobutyrivibrio sp.
AAAATAAAGCCCACCAATGTGAGCTTCATTATGTATCCTCATTTAATCTGTGAATAGTAACCCTTAAAAAGCCCTAAAAAAGCCTTGGATTCCTCCAAGGCAAAAGTAATTATTATTATCTTTCAAAAATTTTCTATGGATAAAGTTCAATAACCTCAGCAAATCTTGGAAGTGACAACTCCACTAAACCACGTCCTGCAACAGAGATGATTCCCTTTTTCAGAAGACGTTCCTTATATCTAGGAAAGCTTGTGTTGGATATTTGAAGCTTATCACATATTTCAGATACACTAGTAGCTCCAGATCCAATAACTCTTACTAGATCTCTATCCTTCACAGACAAACCTTCCCAAATCTTCTTGTATACAAAGTCATCTAACAAATCATCTAACTTTGATAACATTTCATCCCATTGCATAGTATCATTATATTCATAGTAAAGCATACCTAATGCTTGAAATGCAAAAGCATACCCTTTTGTAATCAATGCCATTTTATGTGCTTCTTCTGTTTCTAACTTGAAGATAGCTTTGTACTGTTTTGTAATCTGAAGAATGCTGAGAGGCTCCATATTTATCTTTGGAGTTCTAAGCAGAAATGTAAGAGCTGGATCATTTTGAATAGCATAAATATTCTCATATAATCCAGTCATCAACAAATATATAGGATAATCCTTTCTTATGAATATCTGAAACTGGCTAGCAAAAAATCTCATGTTCTCACTTGGCATTGCTTCATCTATTGTAATAAAAACTTTTTTATTTTTCTTTTTTAAGGAAGATAATATATTATCTATAATTCCAACATTATCCTGAGTCTGTCCTGTTCCATTTATTCCAACTCCAACACCTGCTACTGATACACTGAATCCAGACTTTAATAAATTAGGGATTTTATTACACTCACCATATAATCTCTGCGCAAAATCTGCAATTAAATCCTGTGTCGAGTTCAAATCAACAACAACCCATTCATCTCTTTCTGAAAAATAATTTGCAATGGCTGTCATCAGTACAGTTTTTCCACTACCCCTGACACCTTCAATAAGATATGCCTGACTAATAGGATTATTGGCTTCAAAGGTGCTAACTATAGTATCTGTGTTTTCATATCTAGATATATATTCTCCTGGCTGCTTGCCAAATGTTAATGTAAATGGATTGTCTTTCTTCATAATCTATACCTCACTATATGGATTATTATCATACAACACATATTTTATCATAATTCATCATAATTTGCACATTTTATCATAACCCATCATATTTCATCATAATTTGCATATTTCATCATAATCTATCATATTACATCATAATTTGCATATTTCATCATAATCTATCATAATTTATCTCTAAATCAAAAAAGCTCTGAGATATATAATCCCAGAGCAAAACTATTCTAAAATAAACCAGGTACATAAAAACTTTGCACCTATCATCTTCTTTCATCCAGACTATATATACTAACAGTATCTTAAAGCCAACGAATTATTCGCTATTTTTTCTCAATAAATGTATACTTATTATCAAAGGAGGATTTTCAAATGAAGGAAATCATTTTAGGACGAACTGGCATAAAAGTTCCACAAAACGGTTTTGGAGCACTCCCAATACAGAGAGTGTCTATTGATGAAGCTGTTAAAATTCTCAGAAAAGCATATGATGGGGGAATGCGCTTTTTTGATACTGCACGAGCATACAGTGACAGTGAAATAAAACTAGGGGAAGCATTTGGCACTGGATATGTAAAACGAGAAGATATTGTTATTGCAACAAAGACTGCTGCTAAAACTCCTGAAGATTTTTGGAATGACCTTAATACATCACTTACCAATTTAAAAACGGATTACATTGATATTTATCAGTTTCATATGATGCCTGAATGTTTCAAACCCGGTGACGGTACTGATCTTTACGAATGTATGGAAGAAGCAAAACGCCAAGGAAAGATTCGACATATTGCAGGTACGGCCCACAAGCTTGGTGTAGCCAGGGATATCATTGAATCAGGACTATATGATACTTTGCAATATCCAATGAGTTATTTGGCAACTGACAAAGAAATAGAGCTTATCAACCTCTGCAACCAACATTATATGGGCTTCATTGCTATGAAAGGTCTGGCTGGCGGACTTATCACAAATTCCACAGCTGCCATGGCCTTCATTTCTCAGTTTAATGGTGCTGTCCCTATTTGGGGTATTCAACGAGAATCTGAGCTAGATGAATGGCTTGCTTTTATGGATAATACTCCATCTATGGATTCTGAAATAGAAGCTTTCATCCAAAAGGAGCGCAAAGAACTTATGGGTGAATTCTGTCGCGGCTGCGGTTACTGCATGCCATGTACAGTTGGCATTCAAATCAATCAATGTAACCGTATGTCATTGATGCTCAGGCGTGCGCCTAGCCAAAGCTGGCTTAATGAATACTGGCAGCAGGAAATGGAAAAAATTAACAACTGTGTGGATTGTGGAAAATGCATGACTCACTGTCCATACGAGTTGAAGATTCCAACCCTTCTTAGAAAAAATCTCGAAGACTATCATGAAGTGCTGGCTGGAAACAGAAAAGTTCAATAAAATCGAGTCTTAACGCGACAATAAATGCTGCACAGGATACCTTCAACCACATAAAATAGAAGTATTATTTTTCTCATGATTTCATATCGATAATAAATAGGATTATACGTCATCTCAAATAAAGACTGAGAATCAAATTCTGGTACAGTCTTCACTACATATGATGTGACTATCAAGAAAAGAATAAACACTAACACCATAGCTACAATAAGAACAACACCGCCCTTATTCAATTCATTGCCAAATAAGGCAATAAAAAACATAACGCTAACTAGACATAGCACTATCTGTAAAAAATAAACTGTATAAGTAGCTACATCCATTTCTCTTCTTACCAAGAATGTTAATAGAAAGTACAAGCCACCTTCAACAATACTCCAGAATCCTGTAAATACTACTGACATTTTTGCTGCATGCTTTAAGTCCTGATTGTATAAATAATCTATTACAGCAAAAAGGATAATCCACAATACTACATCAACGACCGCTATACTATTAACGGTCTGCATTGCCATGTCTCCAAATGTACCAAACAACCCAAACAGCAATCCCTGAATAACAATAAGAATTTCAATAATTGGTAATTTTGTTTTCATACGCTCCACTCCTACAACTTCTTCAAAAATCCACTGATAAATTTATCAACACTTGAAAATTCCTTGGCAATACTCTTTATATTTTTTTGTTCCTGCATTATATCATTGATAATCAACTGGGTAACTGCCTGCTCTTCTTCATACATCTTCAAGATGTTTTCACAAGCTGAAATAGTAGATGTATCATCAAGCTCAGTAAGTGGGTCATGCCATAAATAATCCGTTTTATCTTTTATCTTGTCCGCTTCTTCAGTAGCGGCACTAGCAACACTTTTCAATTCCATTTTACTTCCAACTATCCTTTTCTCTAACAACTCTAAATGTTGATGGTCGCTTCTTTAGATATCTAATTTTGACTTTACCATGGTTACGTCCACCAGCCTCATAATCCGCAATGTATCTAACATACTTTTTTCCGTCTACTACATATTCTATCTGATAATCAGTATGTCGTTTTACACGTCTTAATTCCACCATTCGATTATATCCTTCTTTACCAACAGGCTCATCGTACCTTTCTTTTTTTCCGGTTAAACGGGCTGTGGTTACTGACCATCTTTTTTTGTCATTTCGAATATACGAAACATACCTAAGTCTTATCCCCAATAATAGTATGGGCAGCCATATAATACTTGTTTCCAATATCCACTTTATATCACTTTTATCCATTTTATCTCCATCTATTCTAACGTTTTCATTAATAACTTTATATATTCCCTGATACGGTGTAAGATTAGTGCTAGAAATTTAAGTGAAATATATCTATATGAATACTACCTATAAAAGAATTGCTGAAAATATTGTCAACGAATTCTAACAAATAGAATCCATTACGTCAACTACAATTCCATATAATTGCCTACAAAAAAAATGACTACACAGCCAAGTGTAGTCATCTCATTTTAATTGTTTTTTCTATATTCACTTGGAAGCATTCCATATTTATCTCTAAAGGCATTAGAAAAGGCCTTTGAGTTTGGAAATCCATTGCCGAGAGCGATATCCACAATCTGTCCGCCTGTTTCCTCAAGCTCGCGAACCGCGTGTTCAAGGCGGATGCCAAGGAGATAATCCTTGAAGTTGATTCCCGCATGCTTTTGGAACATACGAGAAAGATATGAAGGCGAATAGTTAAACTGGTCAGCCATCATCTCCAACGAAAGTGGCTCGGAATAATGATCCTTCATATATCTGGTAATGCTTGAAAGCTTCTTCAACTGCTTATTACTCTTAACGATTTCTTCATTAACATTGAACTTACGATATTTAGTAACGAGAAGATATAAAAGCTCGTAGTAAAGGCTGAGAACCTGAAGCTTGTTTCCTTCTCCACCATTTGTATAAATAAGATGCATCTCGGTCAAGAGAATAAATACTCGATGATCGGATTCCCTATCACCGTGGGAAAACCAAATGAACTGATCATCTGTAAAATATTCTGCAAAAGTATCCTGAGGTATCTGAAGCACCACTGTCTTGTTTGGGTTTGGTGCCACGATACTGTGAACCTCGTTACTGTTAACAATTACAAATTCACCGTTGGTAAGCGGGAATTTCTTGTCGTGAAGAGTGAACTCCAGCTTTCCATTCCACACTGCAAAAATCTCGATTGAACGATGCCAATGCTTTTCACGAATATAGTTGCCATTTGCTCCCTCAAATTCAAATAACTTGAAAGGAAGCCCCGCATCAGTGACAACGACTTCGTGTTGATAATCTTTTAAATCCATTTACTACACCTCATCAGTCAGCTTTAGCTGACAGCTCCTCCTATTGGAAAAGCTTATATTTTCATAACATATCTACAGTCTCCATCCTCCTGCATGTAAAGAAGGGTGAATCCCAATTTTTCTAAAAGGCCTCTGCTTGCAACATTATCTGGGTCACAACGAGCAATAAGACTATTTAATCCATACTCATGTTTTGCCAACCCTACAATTTCTGAACATACTTCATAAGCAAGCCCCTGCCCCCATCTGTCTGAAGCAATACAAAATCCCAATTCCGCCTGGCCTGCATCCTGACATGTTTCTCGAACTTCTATGCCAGCTCTGCCGATTAATTCTCCCGTTATTTTATCATAAATCAACCACATTCCAAAATCATAAAGTTTATAAATATATTGAATGTAATTAACTTCATACTCTTTTTCTTTTTCGTATGAGAATAGTGGCTCCATATATTCAGTCATCTTTGGCTTTGCGTATAGTGCAAACAAATCATCAAGGTCAGCTATAGCAAACTCCCTTATTAGAGTGCGCCTGGTTTCAGCTATATCCCAAGGAATATCCATACATCGACGATATATTCTTTCTAAGACATAATCATCTACTTCATCCTCATCAATAAGAACATAATCACACTTAAGTTGTGAAGCACATCCATTTTCAAGAGCCGCTACTGGCTGCCCTTTTCTTTTGCACTCATCAATAACAGCCTGACTATCAGAGAGAACCAATGTCCCCTCCTCATAGTCAGGCTGTAATTCTTTTATATTATGAACTTTAACAACATTCTTAAGATAGTTCACACTAGTCCCTTCTTCTTCCATTTACAATCATCACTAATCTGAGAAGCTGAAGAATTGTTGTAAATAATGCAGCCACATATGTCATTGCCGCAGCTTTCAAAACCTTTGTAGCTCCTCGATGCTCATCACCCTCGAGTATGTTATCCTGCTCAAGAATTCTAAGTGCTCGTGCACTTGCATCAAATTCAACAGGAAGTGTTATGAGCTGGAAAACAACCACAAATGTAAAAAGAAAAATTCCTACTTGTGCTATTGGTGTAGATCCAATAAAAAGACCAACCAAAATAACTGGCCATGAAATCCATGAACCAATATTTGCAAGTGGTACAGATGCAGCACGAAGCTTCAATGGAGCATATCCTTCCTGGTGCTGAATTGCATGTCCACACTCATGTGCCGCAACACCAAGGGCTGCCACACTTGTGCGTCCATAAACAGAATCTGAAAGTCTAAGTACCTTTTCATTAGGAGAATAATGATCTGTAAGATTTCCTCTGACTCTTTCAATTCTCACATCATATATACCTGCAGCATGCAAAATATGCTCTGCCACTTGATTTGATGTGAATCCTCTATAGTTCATCATCTTGTTATACTTATTGAATGTTCCCCTAACATTGAGAGAAGCTATACCGCTTATAATAGCTCCTATAATTACAAAAATTATTGTCCAATCATAGCCATAACCATATCCGTAATACATGGCCTACCTCCTATACTTCATTAAACTTAAACTAGTATAAGTATAAATCTATTATGATTGGATTACTAATAAAAAAATATTAAAGTTTTATAAAATCACATTTACGAAACATCAATCCTACATGACATATTATAAACTTTTCCGTTTGATTTTTTCATTTTAACAGATAGTGTTGCAGTTCCCTTTCCTGTGGCAGTTATTATTCCTTTTGAATCTACAGTGAAAACACCTGCATTGGAAGATTTGTAGGTAACAGTATATTCCTTGTCGGTACTGTTTAAATACTCCATATTAATAGCAGTCTGAGCAGTTCCACCTGTACTCAGTGATATAGAAGAATCATCTGGCAGCATTATATTTCCTACGTTGGTGCCATTATTAGCATAACTTTTCTTTGCTGTTGTTTTTTTTGCAGTTGTCTCTGTGGTAGCTTTAGTCTGTGTAGCTGTAGCCTGGGTATTTTCAGTATTTTTTGTTGTTGCAGTATCCTTGCTTGTAGTATCAGAGCTAGTGCTTGATTTAATTTCTTCAGTAGGTTTGGTTTCCTCTTCTGTCTGTCCCAGTTTTACATACATTGCTGGACGAATTGAATCTCCACCATAATAATAATTTCTATAAATAAGCTTATCCGAATCCTTTACAAATAACCCTTGAACAGGATCATCATGAGAGTTTGTTCTAAGGGGCCAGAAACCAAATGAATCCACTGTTTTGATATTATCCCTAAACTCTCTGAATTCATCAGCTGACAGGAAAAAGATATTATCGCTTGTAGTGGTCTGAGTATTGTAAATATATGTGCTTAAAGGATTCTTTGCTTTTCCCTCCAAGAAGGATGCATCCAGTTTTTTATCATGATAATAATTCAAAAGACTATTCTGTCCTTCTTTTTCACTAAGTGTGGTCTTTACAATCATAGCCTTTTCGTCAGCCGTGAAGCTTTGGTTGTAAAAGATTTCATTACACCAGCCTCTCCAGAAATTATCCGACCAACGTACATAGCCAGCCGTAGTTCCAGATGTTGTATAAAGGTTGCTTATAGCCTTTCTATAATTTGTAATTGAAATTGTTGAAATAGACTTTCGGGCAACTACAAAGGCAGTTTTTGTTTTATCATCATATTTTACGATAGTCCAATTTAAGAGAAAGCCATCCAGTTTTCCAATTGTAATATCATCTCCCACTGCATATACTGCATCTTTATTCTTGCTTGACTTTGCTTCAACAGGAAGTGGATTACACAACAAAATCAGGCCTGACAAAATAGCCATGCTGCACGCAAATAATCGTTTTAAAATATTCATATGTTTTTTCATCTCAAAATGCTCCTATTTTTCTTTTCAACGAACCATTTTCTCCCCATTGTCATTGATGTTAATTTGATATATTTCTAAATACATACAGTTTCATTTCTCATATCGGCTGATTTGCTTTTGAATTTATAGTTAATAATTTACAAATTTCTTTTCTTAATTTTTTCTATTGCTCCACACACATTTAACAGATAAAAAAATACTATCCAGATTATTGTCTTTGGCAATTGTAAAATTGAATTGCACTTGATATACTATAAAAAGTTTTTCATTTTTAAGGAGTTTTACATGACTAAAAAAGATATGCTAAAAATGTTGCACGACGAAGAACCAATTTTACGTGCAGAAATTACCGCTCTTTATTCAGTCCTTGATCACAAGCTTGGACTTCACGGTGCAGATGTGCCAATCACCTTTGGAATGGATGAAAAGGCTTTGGGCTCATATATGCCACCATCTTACGACGATGAAGAACAATTCCAGTTCTCACTATTCTTTATTGGATTTTGCCTAAATGAGCAGCTTTCAAAAACAGACAGAGTAAACCTCTACAAGCATGAATATGCTCATTACATGACAAGACATATCAGTATTCCAGAACAATACAACTGGCAGCCAGGTGTTCACGGAAGCGCTTGGAAGTATTGCTGCTCTCTTATCGGAGCTATCCCATCTGATTATTATATCGAGGGTCAGAGCCTGAAAAAAGTAGACTACGATTCAGTACTTACACGCCCTAGTGTTGACCACAAGCAGGTTCAGATGCTTGATACCTACCGTACTCAGCGCATGTACAAGAATATGGAAAATTCCAAGATTAAATATGAAATAGGAGATGAAGTTACTCATCCAAAGTTTGGAAATGGAATTGTAAAAGATATAGAAAAACAACCATCTTCTGTGAGACTTCACATAGCATTTGGTGACGAAATCAAAGTCATCGACCAGAAGTGGCTTGCAAAAACCGGCTACAAAAAAATGTCAGAACGCTAGCTCAAAAAAGGCCAGAATTACTCATCAATTAAGATGATTAATTCTAGCCTTTTCATTTATTATGAAATTTTTTCTAATACTGACGCTAATGTTGCTTCCAAATCCAATCCATATTCATCTACAATAACATCAGCATATTTTTCGTATAAAGGAACACGCTCTTCATACAAAGACTTAAGATTCTGACCATCCTTCAAAACCACTCCACGTCCCTTCAAGCTACCAAGACGACTATCAAGAGTTTCGTAATCAAGCTTCAAATAAACCACTGTCCCAATTTCCTTCAAGTGCTCCATAGCCCCTTGTCCGTAGATTACACTACCACCTGTAGCAATAACTGTTTTTGTTGTCTCAATACTAGCATTCACATCATTTTCGATTTTAAGGAAGCCATCCACACCATCCTCGGCTATGATTTCCTTCAAAAGTCTCTTCTCTCGCTTCTGTATCAGTAAATCCGCATCTACGAATTCGTACCCCAACTCCTTCGCAAGCACAACTCCTAAAGTACTTTTACCAACCCCCGGCATACCAATCAAAACGATGTTCTCTTTCATAAAGCCTAATCCTTTCTTCGCCTAAACTAAAATTGAAACCATTATACCAAACCCACCACCAATTTTCTTTATAAATTTCTCCAAAATCTTAATTCCGTCACTATCCACACGAATATCCCTACACTAATTGTCTAACCAATCCTGCCAGCCATTTCACTCTATATATGGGCCTGTACCCACCCCCCTGCCATACCTCGGCACTCGGCTCAACCCACTTCAACCTTAGCAAAGCCCCAAAATTTGCATTTTCTAAATACTACTTCTTCGCTTTTTTATTGGTAGGTGTTCTTTCAAAGTTTTACAATTCTCTCAGTTTTGTATGCCCTGCACAGACACAGCTGAAAACATATATAAATGTCTCCACATCCAGACTCAGGGTTAATTGGGCGATTTTGGAATGCGCCTAGAAAAATAATAAGCAGATTTTGAATATTTAGGCAGCTGCCGCTAGGACGGCGGCAGCAGGGAGCACTTGAGACACGATGTCGAATGTGTCCCGGTGACTAAATATACAAAATCTGCTTATTTAATTTTTCTTGGCAAATGGAATATGAGCCCAATTAACCCTGAGTCTGAATGTGGAGGCATTTGCATAGACTACATTCTGTGTCTGTGCAGTTCACACACTCCTTCGAGAATTGTAAAAGCTATGAAAGTACACCTACGAAAGCTCAGAAGCAGCATTAAGAAAATGCAAAATTCTTGGTCAATCATGCCAAGGTTGAAGTGGGTTGGGCCGAGTGCAGAGGCATGGCAGGGGACAGGCCCATATATAAAATGGAGAGCCAATCAAATTTGATTAGACTCTCCAAGGATATACTGATCACTGTGATGGTGATTTCTGTATTTATTTTTTAGTTGTGGCTTTTGGTGCTGGAGCTGTTGCAATTACAACACCTGTTTCGTTTGTCTGGTAGAGGTTGTCGCCAATTTGAACTACCTGGTTAACAACAAGCTTGCCATCTGGGCCGAATACGAACTGGTCATTGCCAATCTTTACAACCTGATTTGCTACGATTTTACCATCTGCGCCAGCGTAGTAAACGCCGTCCTTCTCCTGGATAACTCCTGTAGCCATCACACCGTTAGCTCCAAAGTAGTAGGTTGCATTTCCAATTGTCTGGAAGCCTGTCTGCATCTTTCCATCTGCACCGAAGAAATAGTTTGCTCCGTTGACGTTGACCATGCCAACCTGCATCTGTCCTGCTTCGTTGAAGTAATATACGCTCTTTTCAATAGGAACGAGACCAGTAACACGATGAGCATCTTTTGGATCTAAGTAGTAAGTGCCTGTAGCATCTTTCCACCAACCCTTAAAGAGCTTGCCATTGTCATTTGGATTGAACATGTATGTAAGCTTATTGAGCTCAACCCAGCCAACCTGTCTGAAGCCTTGCTCATTGAAATAGTATGTGTCTTTATCGATTGTAGTAAGACCAATAACCATGTGACCGTCTGTTGGGTCAAGGTAACGAACACCAATTGCTGGATCTGACCACCATCCAGTATAAAGCTTTCCGTTCTCAGCTGGATTAAAGAGGAATGTGTTGCCACCAAGCTCTAACCAACCTGTCTGAAGCTGTGCAGCCTCGTTGAAGTAATAAATACCTTTGTCGATTGTGTTAAGACCTGTGACTGCATTACCTGTGCCAGGCATAAAGTAGTATGCACCTGTCTCGTCAGCAAACCATCCGAATGTAACAACACCTGTTGTAGGATCAGTGTGATATTTCACGCCTGCAATATCAACCCATCCAAACTGTCTACGGTAATCATTGTAGAAGAATGTATTGCCATTTCCTAAATCAAGTAAGCCAACCTGTGGGATAAATGCTGTATAATCCTTTGCAGCAATATTCATATCAACTCTTCCTGCGATACCTGGCACTGCCCCGCCAGATGAATACTGCCAGATTGCCCAACCTGCGATATCATTGTGATCTGAATACTGAGCAATCCACTTGTCATACATAAGACCTGATGTAAAGTGTGACTTATAGAAATTTGTATATGTATAAAGGATTGGAGTGTATCCAGCCTGTGCAATGATGCTACAGAATGTATTAGCCATTGCTGTACATGTGTTGGCATCAAGGCCCTTCTGGAGCTTGTCCTCCATATCATAAGCGATTGGGAAATTAATGTGATATGGCTCAATCCACTGAAGCACAAGTGCTGCCTCCTGTGCTGCCTGCTCTACTGTAGTGGCATATGAATAAATATATACACCAGTACGAACGCCAGCTGCCTGAGCGCCTGTAACGTTTGTTGCAAAGTATGGGTCAATTCCGCTCTTTGTGCTACCAACCTTTACAAAGGTGTAGCCAACCCCTGACTGTGCAACTGCCGCCCAGTTAATGTTGCCCTGATATTTGGAAACATCAATTCCCTGATTACCAGCAGCATTAGCTGTCAGTGACACAGAAAAAGTCATTGCAACTGCCAATGCTAAAGCAGTGAATGACTTCGCAAAGTTCTTAATTCTAAATAATTTTTTCACCTCATTACCTCCTAGAAAACTTCTGTGTTAATTCTATCATATTCACCATCTGTTTTTACCTAAATTTTACTAAAATTTAGAAAAAAAACACAAACCGATTACTATTTTGGCAAGGCCAGGAACAGTTTTTAAATTTTAGATTATCACCCTATAGTGAACTAAAAGTCGACATTACCATACTTGCTCTGAAGAATATCCTTTAGTTGATAAAAATGAATATATGTCGAATTGTGGCAGTGTATAGATTTATTTTACCTGACGCTTCGATTAGACTGGCTGGTGGAAGAAGCATGTAAGAAAAAGCTCTCATTGCTGAGAGCTTTTTCTTACATTTGATGTCGAACAACTTTATATTCATCTCCATTGACGAAATAAGGACATTCTCTGTAGTGCCCAGAGACTAGACGAACATAATCATCCTCATCCATGTCCATCTCGCAGTAGTACTGCTCATCCTCTTCATCCCATACAAAATTATTACAATATTCACAAGCCGTTTGGCTGTTCTTTTTCTTTGCCATAGATTAGACCTCCAACAAGTACAAACTACAATCTAAACTACTAGCCAGCGAATTAATCCACCTATGAGTACTGCCACCATCATAGCCATCAACATAATAGCATATTGATAATCCTGACGTGCCTTTCCCCACTTGGTGTTTGAAATCAAAATATAAATTGCAAGACCCGCTATAATTGCAGCCACATTAATTAACATATTTACTGTGTTCATAAATTATACCGTGATTCCGAAAATTGCTCCAAAGCCAAGGGTGCAAGCAAGACCAATTATTGTTCCAGCTAGTGCGATACCACATACAACTGCAAAAATTGCTGATTTAAAATCCATATCAAGAATAGATGCAGCAAGAGTTCCTGTCCAACCACCTGTACCTGGAAGTGGTATACCTACAAAAAGCATAAGTGCAGCGAAGAGTCCACGACCTGCTTTTGCCTGAAGTTTCTGGCCACCCTTCTCTCCTTTTTCAAGACAGAAAGTAAAGAACCCTCCGATAACTGGCTTATCCTTACCCCATTCCAAAACCTTACGGGCAAAGAAATATATAATTGGCATTGGAATCATATTTCCAATAGCAATAATAATATAGGCTGTTAGTAAATTAAATGATGGATCTACAGCACTTTTGATATAATATGCTGCTGGAATAGCGCCTCTAAGCTCTACAAGTGGTACCATCGAAATAAAAAAAACATACAAATAATTCTTCATTAATATTCTCCTGACTTACTTTTTAACTATATCTTTAAGCGCATTTATAAGTGTCTCCATCTCCTGGTCTGTACCTATGCTGATACGCAGATAATCTGCTATACGAGCTGGCTTACTGAAATGACGAACAAAAATGCCCTGCTTTTTCAATTCATCAAATATCTGAACTGCATTTACAGATTCATGTTTTGCGAATATAAAATTGCTCATAGAATCTGGGAATGAAAATCCTAATTCCTTGAGTCTTGTCTTTGTCCACTCACGAGTGACTATGACGTCATTTACTCTTGCTTTAAAATATGAATCATCCTCTATAGAAGCTACGCCTGCCTTTAATGTGACTGCATCCATTGTGTATGAATTAAATGAATATTTGCAATCAGAAAGATACTTTATGAGCTGTGAATTACCCATAGCATATCCTATACGATTTCCAGCCATAGCTCTAGATTTAGAGAAGGTTCTGACAACAAGAACATTATCGTATTTACGAATCAAATCTATACATGATTTAGAACCAAAATCTACATATGCCTCATCGATTATAATCACGCACTCAGGATGAGCCTTTACTATACTTTCAAAGAAATCTACTGGCTCAGAAATACCAGTTGGTGCATTTGGATTTGGAATAACTATTCCACCACAAGGCTGTTGATAGTCTTCCATAACGATTTTGAAATCTTCGTCTAAAGGCTGCTGCTTATATGGGATTCTGAAAAGTTCAGCCCATACATCATAAAAAGAATATGTTATGTCTGGAAAAAGAACTGGCTTGTCAGAATTGAAGAATGTCAAAAAGCTCATTGCTAAAACATCATCTGAACCTACGCCAACAAAAACCTGTGAAGAATCCAAACCATGATAATTAGCAATAGCATCCACTAAAATACTACATGCTGGATCTGGGTATTTCCTAAGTTCATTTGTATCGAACTGCGAAATGACCTTTCTAACCCCTTCACTAGGTGGGTAAGGATTTTCATTAGTGTTAAGCTTGATTATCTTTGCCTGCTTTGGTTGTTCGCCTGGAGTGTAAGGAACTACTCTGCGAACATTCTCTGTCCAACTTGCCATGCTTCTCCCTCTTATTTATGCCACTATAAAAACGGTTACAATAATTGTGGGCAAAAAAGGCCCACAAGAAGTTACATAGCTGACAAATATTATTCGTCAACTATGTGTTTTATTATATTAAGGTGCAACTGGTGCTGGAGCCTCTGGAGCTGGTACTGCTCCCTCTTCTGGCTGTGCCTCAGTTGCGGCTGCAGCGGCTGCGGCAGCTTGCTCCTTTAAGGTCTGAAGTGTCTGTTCAGCGTTAACTAAATCCTGATAGTTTGTAACAAGAGCTTTCTGCTCCTCTGAAAGTGAATCATATTTCTGTCTGGCAGCCACAATTTTTGGCTCAGCTTCAAGTGTGACTGTCTCAATATCGGCAATAAGATTCATGCAATCGATATATGGATTCTGAAGTTTGAAATTCTGTTCTTCTGTATCACCAGTATAGAAAACAATAACTGGCCAACCTGCCTCTACTATATCATATATCTTTTCTGCCTTTGCCAAAGGAAGATTTACACATCCATGGCTTCCGCTTGTTTTGTAAAGTGCACCGCCAAACTTTGAACGCCATGTAGCATCGTGTAAGCCTTCTCCTAAGTTGAACGGCATCCAGAAATTAACATGAGATTCGTAGTTGTCGCCTCTAAGTGTAGCATCCTTTTGTTTGTAGGCAATTGGATAAACACCTGTATGAGTACCATGGCCCTTTGAAATATTTCCTGAAACACAAGGAGAATCAAGAACCATTTCTCCATTTTTGTAAACATATACATGCTGTGTTGTAAGATTTACCTCTACATATGAGTCACCATAGTCTGTAGAACCATGGCTTGTTCCTTTATATAGATATGTAAAATCACGAGTGACATCCTCACCTGCTTTTAAATCTGCAATAATAGCATCGATTTCGCCCTCATAAGCAATTCTCCATCCGAATGAACCAGCAGGAACTGTAACCTGCTCCCCTTCAGTTGTGGTAAACTCTTTCTTTTTTCCATAGGTGTTGTATTTATCACCCATTGAATTAACATACTCGCCTATAGCATCCCTATTGAAGCTTACTTTGAAATTTTCATCCCATGTAAGGAAGCTTGCTCTTGTTTCCAATGGAATATCCTCTGTGATTCCATCACCAAGATCATAGTGAATGTCAACATCCATGTATTTGTTAAGCTTTTTAGCTGCTGCCTTTATGTTTTTATCATCTGCCTTTACATTTGGTTTGTTGTAGCAAGTACCATCTGCAAGATTGATGGTTGTATCAAGATTTTCAACAGCATAGATAATAGCCTCTTCAACGCCCTCTTCGTCGATTCTGTCTCCATAAAACTCTCCGATGATGACAAATGAAGAACCATCAAATTTGATATATGCATCCTCTGACTCGTGTGTAGACTTTTGATTTGAAAAATCCAAACTTGAAGCAACAGCCTTCACCTTTGCTGGATCGTAAGAATTTCCAGTAGCTGTGTAGTACTCTGCAGGTATGATAAGACGTCCAATCCAATTCAAACCTGACTGATTGTCAAGAACATCCTGAACCTCTGAAGCATCATAATTAACATCAACGCCAAGATCTGCCGCACTAACTTCGTTTACAACTTTGCCATTAGCATCCTCGAATGAAATCGTGTAGTCGTCTGCATTTTCTAATATCTTTTCATAGGTGCTCTGAGCATTTCTAAAAGATGCACCAACACCATTAACAGTACTACGGATATAGAAGTGCTTTGAGAAAAATACACAGCCTATTAAATACACAAATAAAACAATGCCCGCTGTAATTCCAAGCTTAAGCATTGTTTCCTGATCTATATAGTACTTTTTAAACTTATTCTTTCTATGAGTCTTTTTCTTCACCTTACTCATTTTAATCCCTCAACATTAATAAATGTTTGACTTCTCGAATCTATACTCGTTCCGAGTGATAGTTTACAGGAAACCAGGGCGTAAAAACCACTAAAGTTTTTACCCCAGAACTTCCCAAATCATTAATTTTTCCTAAAGCTTTTTAGTTCCTCGATAGAAAACTCATATGCCTCATTACAAAACTGGCATTTTACCTCAACTGGCTTGCCATCGCTTATAATATCATCCATATCTTCTTTGCCAAGGGATGCAAGACTCTTTATCACTCGGTCCCTTGAGCAATCACATTTGTAGCATACAGGATATGTCTCTTTAAAGTCTATTTCAAGACCTGCAAGAACTGTCTCAAGCATCTGCTCTGGTGTCTTTCCGGCAGACAACATATCTGTAACTGAAGGTAATGTTTTAAGGTTCTCTTCAAGCTGAGTAATAACTTCTTCTGGAGTAAAAGGCATAAGTTGAATGATAAAACCGCCAGCGCAATTTACTGTGTTATCTTTATTCATCAACACACCTAATCCAACAGATGATGGAATCTGCTCTGATACAGCATAGTAATATGTAAGATCCTCTGCGATTTCACCTGTCTGAAGCTCTACAGTTCCAACATATGGTTCCTTCAAGCCCATATCCTTGATAACTCGCATAATACCAAGACCAATTGCACCACCAACATCAAGCTTTCCATTTTTAGGTGGCAAATCAACTATTGAAACATTTGGGAAACCCTTTACCTCGCCTTTACTATTGGATGTAACTGTGATTCCCTTCATTGGACCGGAGCCTTGAATTTGAAGAGTCACAAGATCATCGTCTCCTTTAAGCATAACTCCCATCATAGAGCCGGCTGAAAGCATACGTCCAAGGGCAGCTGTAACTATAGGTGATGTATTATGACGCTCTCTTGCCTCTTCAACCATATCATGGCTGGTAATGGCAAAAGCTCTGATTGATTCATTTGCTGCTGTTGCTCTAACTATATAATCCTTCATTTTGTTACCTCTCTTGCTATAAAATACAATCTATCACTATCATCAGTAGGTGGCTGCATGGTGGCTACATCAAGAACCTCCAACAACTTAAGACCACTTTCCTTGATGGCGTTTTCAATTTCCTGAATCAGAAATGCATGCTGTAAATGCTCTTCCTCATACCTGTCAAAGGTGCCCTCATCATTTTCTTCATATATTGTAAGATAGTATGCATTGTCTCTTGTGTCTGGATCGTAATCATTTTCCCAAATAAAGCTGCCTTCCTCTCGGTTTTCTGCAATGGTTCTTGTGCCCAACTGCTCATAAAAATGCTCTGTTTTAACATCAAAGATGAAAAGCCCTTTAGGATCCAGGTAGTTGTTTGCCAGCTTACATACTGTAAAAAGTTCATCTGTATTCTGAAGATAATTCATGCTGTCACAAAGACTGACTACTGCTCCAACAGTGCCATATAGCTCAAATTCTCTCATATCCTGACAAAGATAAAGGATTCCATCGGAATCCTCGTGGGTCTGTGCCTCCATAAGCATATCATAAGAGACATCAATGCCAATCATATCATAGCCCATATCTTTGAGACGTCTGGTTATCTGGCCTGTGCCGCAGCCCAAATCACAAACAATCTCCATTGGAACTGTATATTTTTCAAATAGTGTTTTTATATTTGCAGCCCATGAGTCATATGGTACATTGTCCATATATCTGTCATAGACAGACGCAAAACTAGTATAAGCTTCCATCAACTATACCCTCTTAGATAAAAAGCAAGTAATTTTTCTAATAATATCGAAATCGTTTTGAATCTCTTCCACCTTCAAACGGTTTTCTTCTGAGAAGCCTACCAATATATCGTGGTTGGCCTCTGCCAGGTAGTCCATAATACCATCAATATCACTTTTTATGTTCTTTGGACATTTGATGTAATGGCGTTTACCTGCTGTAATGTAAAGCGTGTAGGTGATTGAGAAATGATGCCAAAGAAACTTGTGCATTGTTGAATATTTGTATATCCAGATTATGGCATCAATTGGTACAATAGCCACTCCGTAGCTACTAGTCTCAATAAAATAGTGCTCTGTAATAAACATATCCTCTGTCGCCAACTGTGGAAGGGTTGCAAGCTCTTCCTCAGCCTCCGCAAGGATTTCTGATGGCTTTCCATAAGCTCTGGTTTTTTGAACTGGAATAGACAAAACCGGGAAAGCTATAAAAACAGAGAATATTATAATACTAAAAATACAGTAAAATGCAAACAAAACAAATAGCACTTCAAAGGACCTAGAAATGAAACCAGTGGCATCAGGCTCTGAGATGGTGTATGAGGATACAGACGAAAAAATTCCTTCCTCACTCCAGTTTAAATCTCTAGCCAGATTCGAAAGAAGTGTTCTTGCTGCCTGAGATTCATAAAGAACCTGACCATTTATGGTAAGCTTGTCGATGGTAGGTGAACCTTGCTCACAGGTGTCAGGATCAAGTAATACTATCACACACTCCGAATTAATCATTGTGTAGTAGTAATAACCACGTGTGCTATCAAGCCATTTGCTTGTATAACCGGTAAAATATAAGTCCTTTAGCTTGAATCTGGCATATACTTCTTTACTATTGTACAAGTCGTACAAACTAGTATTTTCCTCTGTGTAAAGCTTCGGAAAAAGCATATGTGAAACTGGGAAAAATATAGATATCCCCAATAAAATAATCAAAAATATGATAGGAGCATAAAGCCTATTTTTGTAGTATGTCTTTATCGATCTTGTAATCAGATGCTCCAGTGAATCCATAACTACCCCTGTTTATTATTTATCTATGTGCTTCGAGCCAATTGAAAATATCTTCGTAGACTGTTTCTCTATCAAGCTCATTTAAAATCTCGTGTCTGTCACCGTGATAAAGCTTCAAAGTGACATCCTTTATTCCGGCTTTTTTTATAAGATTGGCAGCTTCAGTTGTGCCTTGGCCCATATTACCAACTGGATCAGAATCCCCTGATACAATAAGAATAGGCATACCTGTGCGCATTTTTGTCACACACTCCAAAGAGCAGGCATACTTAACCGCCTCCGTAAGCCCTTTATATGCATTCAACGTGAATGTGTAGGTACATAGTGGGTCATGATAATATTTCTCTACGTTCTCCATATTCTTTGAAAGCCAGGAATGACCATAATCCTTTCCGTAACAATCAAAATGCTTATAAGGAGCGCTATAGGTCATATCCCGTACAAAGGTGCTACGATAATTTTTGCCTTTGATTAAAGAAAGTACTTTTATAACAGCAAGCCCCATATTACATGAAGAAGCTTTTTCAAAGCCTGTGCCCATTATGATTGCTCCACTCAAAGCCTCTATATATGCCGATTTAACCGAAAGAAACTTTCTAAGCATATATGAACCCATAGAGTGTCCTAAAATAAAATATTTCAATGAAGGATAGGCCTTTCTAGTAAGAGAATAGTGTGTGTATATATCCTCTACCATATCGTCAGAAGGATGTGTCCCTGTCATGACTCCAAGCTCTTCATTGCTGGCAACTGAATGCCCGTGACCAATATGATCGTGGCCAACAACAACATAGCCTTTCGACGCAAGGAAATTGGCAAACTCATCGTATCTTTCTATATATTCAACCATGCCATGAACTAGCTGAATAACTGCGACAGGCTCCTGTTCCGGAACCCATTTGCGGCAATGTATTATGGAATGCCCATCCTTTGAATTAAATGTGTATTCCTGCTGGATTATCATAACTTATCCTCCACTCATTATTATCTCCCATAAATTTGATTTCTTCTGTGTCACTTAATAAAAATGACCATAGGAAATCAATAATAATTTTAGAATATTTCAGTGTTTTATTCAATAAAAATGAATATGCTAATACAGCAAAAAACCTTCCCCCAAAGGGGGAAGGAATGACTTTTATACTTTATATAAGTTCTTCGCGCCTGCGCCTTTAAGTCGAGCCATAGCACGAGCCATATTGTTTGTAGAAATCTGGTAATCGATGCGGCTTTGCTTCTGCTGAAGCTGTTCCTGAGCACGCTCCAATGCTTCCTGAGCACGGAAGGTATCAATATCCTCCGGACGTTCGCAGGAATACGCAACAACTTGTACCGAACCATCCTGTTCAACTGTAATAAGCCCATCAGAAATAATAGCTTTTCTCATCTCGCCATCACCAGTTTTGAAACGAATAGTTCCAATTTCAACTATACCAGTAAAAATCTCATGATGATTAAGGATAGCCATCTCACCATCTGCTCCTGGAAAGACGAAAATCTCGCAATCTCCATCATAGAAGACTCCATCACAGGCAATTATTTTTAAATTAAACAATGATGCCATAGATTACTCCTTTGCAAGCTCTTCAGCTTTCTTCTTAACATCCTCGATTGTACCAACATTAAAGAATGCAGCTTCTGGATACTGATCCATCTCACCATCAAGGATAGCCTTAAATCCTCTAACTGTTTCTTTTACAGTAACAAACTGTCCCTTTACGCCTGTGAAATTCTCAGCAACTGAGAATGGCTGTGAAAGGAAACGCTGAACCTTTCTGGCACGATATACTGTAAGCTTATCCTCGTCTGAAAGTTCTTCCATACCAAGGATTGCAATAATATCTTGAAGTTCTTTGTACTTCTGAAGGATTTCCTGAACTCCACGGGCAACTGCATAATGCTCCTCACCAACAACATCCGGCTCAAGGATACGTGATGTTGACTCAAGTGGATCAACAGCTGGGTAAATACCCTGCTCAACAATCTTACGAGAAAGAACTGTTGTAGCATCCAAATGAGAGAATGTTGTAGCTGGTGCTGGGTCAGTTAAGTCATCAGCAGGTACGTATACAGCCTGAACTGATGTGATAGAACCGTTCTTTGTAGATGCGATTCTTTCCTGAAGCTCACCTAAGTCGTTTGCAAGTGTTGGCTGGTAACCAACGGCTGATGGCATACGACCAAGAAGAGCTGAAACCTCTGAACCTGCCTGTACAAAACGGAAAATATTATCAATGAACAAAAGCACATCCTGATTCTTAACATCACGGAAATACTCTGCCATTGTAAGTCCTGTCTCAGCAACACGCATACGTGCTCCAGGTGGCTCGTTCATCTGACCAAAGACTAGGGCTGTCTTGTCCAATACTCCGGACTCAGCCATTTCTGTCCAAAGGTCATTACCTTCACGAGAACGCTCACCAACACCTGTAAAGATTGAATAACCACCACTCTCTGTAGCGATGTTGTGGATAAGTTCCTGAATAAGAACGGTTTTACCAACACCGGCACCACCGAACAATCCGACCTTTCCACCCTTAGCATAAGGAGCAAGAAGGTCAATAACCTTGATTCCTGTTTCAAGCATCTCAACAACAGGGCTCTGGTCCTCAAATGTAGGTGGCTCACGATGGATGCTCCAGTGTTCCTCATTATCAAGCTTTTCACCGTTATCAAGTGTATCACCTAATACGTTGAAAAGACGACCAAGAGTACACTCACCAACAGGAACAGTAATACTCTCTCCTGTGGCAATAACCTCCATATCACGAGCAAGTCCCTCAGATGGTGCAAGTAAGATACATCTTACTACACCAAGACCGATGTGCTGAGAAACCTCCATTACTCTTTTTTCTTCCCCTACCATAACGTAAAGGGCATCTCTAATGGCTGGTAGGTCTTTCTCTGAAAATTCTACATCTACGACAGGTCCTGAAACCTGTACGATTTTTCCTTTTAATTTCATGTTCGTTCCTTTCCTAATGTAGAACTACCTACTTTTTTGCTTTCTTCTTTTTAAGTGCCTTAGCACCACTGATTACCTCGGTAATTTCCTGAGTAATAGCAGCCTGACGCACTCTGTTGTATTCAATAGATAATTCGCGAAGAATTGCCTCTGCATTATCTGTTGCGGACTGCATCGCCATCATTCTGGCATTTTCCTCACTAGCTGAACACTCTACCAGAGCACCATAAATGAAACCTGTAAAGTTGTTATGAACCAGCTGTTCTAGTACCGCCTTTAATGATGGATAAAATGGCATCCATTTATCGCCACCTTTTGTTACAGCCTCGTACTCGTAACTGTTGATTGAGTGAACATGCTTTACACCAGCTTTCATTTCTGAAGCGGCTTTTCCTGTTCCCTCAATATCCTCGTTAATTTCCTTTACCTTTTCAGTAATGAACTTGTGAGTTCTAAGTGGAAGTAAACGTTCAACGCATGTTTCTTCTGTAACAGAATTAATCATTTTTGTGAAGATGACATCAATTCTGTCAAGTTCGCCTGCATTGTACTTCTCCAGCATATACTCAGAAATAACACGAGCTCTATGCATTGAAGGGTTGTTAGATGAAAACCTGAAGTTCTCATCCACGTTGTACCCTGCATTAATGAAGAAGTTACGTCCAACCTCTCCTACAACAAACAATGTGTACTCATCACTTTTTAAATCGGAAATTCTATCAAGTGCAAGTTTAATGGCATTATGATTGTAAGCACCAGCCATTCCCTTATCACCTGTGAAAACAATGAAGCCACGATGCTTTACTGTCTCTTGCTCATCCTCGATACGATTATCGAAATAGATATGTCTTAAATCAGGGAAATGAACAAGGTTCTCAGCAAGCTCACGCTGAACTGCTTCGAAAAACGGTTCAGTATCGGCAAGCTTCTGCTTTGCCTTTCTAAGCTTCATAGAGGACATCATATACATGGCATTTGTAATCTTCATCGTATCCTGAATACTATTTATTCTATTCTGGATTTCTTTTGTACTTGCCATAGCTTACTCCCGATTGTTTTTAAACTCAGTAGCTGCCTCAATAATGCTTTCCTTTAATTCATCTGTCATATTCTTAGTTGAATTAAGCTGATTGATAATGTCACTGTGGTTCTCACGGAAGAAGTTCAGCATTTCTAATCTGAATCTCTTAATATCATCAACATGTAAATCACTGAAAATATGAGCATTTGCAGACACAAGAATAATAACCTGTTCTGCCATTGAGAAAGGTCTGTTAAGAGGCTGCTTTAAAAGCTCCATAAGAGCACGTCCATGAGCAAGTTGCTTCTTTGTAGCATCATCAAGATCTGATGAGAACTGTGTGAAGACTTCCATCTCACGATACTGAGCCAAATCAATACGAATTGAACCTGCGGCCTTTTTCATAGCCTTAGTCTGAGCTGCACCACCAACACGGGAAACAGAAAGACCTACGTTAACGGCTGGTCTCTGACCTGCATTAAAGAGCTGTGACTCAAGGAAAATCTGACCGTCAGTAATTGAGATTACATTGGTAGGGATATATGCTGACAAATCGCCTGCCTGTGTCTCAATAATAGGAAGTGCTGTAATAGAACCACCTCCTGCCTCAGGAATAATTCTAGCTGAACGCTCAAGAAGTCTTGAGTGAAGATAGAATACATCACCTGGGTATGCCTCACGTCCTGGAGAACGCTCAAGCAAAAGAGAAATAGCACGATATGCAACTGCGTGCTTTGATAAATCATCATAAACGATAAGGACATCTTTGCCTGAATACATAAAGTACTCTGCAAGAGCAGTACCTGAATATGGTGCAATATACTGAAGTGGAGCTGGATCTGCTGCTGTTGCACTAACAATGATTGTGTAGTCCATAGCACCATTCTCTTTCAGTGTATTAACAAGCTTTGCAATTGTAGATGCTTTCTGTCCGATAGCAACATAAACACAGACTACGCCCTTACCCTTCTGATTGATAATTGTGTCTGTGGCAATTGATGTCTTACCTGTCTGTCTATCACCGATGATAAGCTCACGCTGACCACGGCCAATTGGGAACATTGAATCGATTGAAAGAAGACCTGTCTCCATTGGTTCGCTAACAGACTTTCTGTCTACGATACTAGGAGCTGGACACTCAACTGGTCTGAAGCCTTCTGCATCAATTTCACCCAAACCATCAATAGGAGTACCAAGAGCATCAACGATTCTTCCAAGGAATCCCTCTCCTACTGGAATACCAGCCATCTTGCCGGTACGTACTACTCTTGAACCTTCCTTTATATCAACATCGCGGTCGAAAAGAATAATACCGATTTCATCACGACGGATATCCTGAACCATACCCTTAACGCCACAATCAAAGATAACAATTTCACCATAAAATGCGTGGTCAATACCGTCTACGTTTACGATACCGTCACCAACCCATTTTACAAAACCAACTTCCTTGTCCTGTACCTCAAAATCATCAATGCTTGATCTGAGGATTGAAAGGATGTTTTCATCTACTGTACTCTTCTGAACAGCCTCGCTTATTCTCTGTGAAAGCTGATCGATACGATTCTGCTCGCTCCAGTCATATTCTCTCGAACCAACTGTAAGAACGAATCCACTTTTAAGTGAAGGATCTTCAATCTTTTCAATAAGAATATCTTCGTTGCCATATTCCTTTGCAAGGAACTTTCTGATTCCCTTGAGCTGTTCATCTGTAGGTGCTGTAACATACTTAAGAGTTGCACACTCAATATTCTCTCCCTGGTTTGCAAGGAAAGCCTTGTAATCTGCAACGATCTCGTTAAATGCATCAAAATCACCATTGTCGCAAAGTAGCTTCATAAAATCGCGAATTTCACGTGGAAAGATTTTATCCACTACCATATGCTTCTTAGAATCAGGCACAGTAGGGTCCGCAAGCTCTTCGCCAATTGCTGGCACTACTTCAATGATAGACGCAGCATTCTGCAAGTGAGCTCCGGCATTTTTGATACTATGTAAATCACTAATGTAATTAAAAGATTTATCTGTCAATGTTATTCACCTGCTTTATCAATAAAATCATCAAACAACTGGCTATCAATATCAGCCCCTGTCCTACTTCCAATAACCTTTGCTGTTGCTTCAACAACCATATCTGCAATTTCTCTCTTAGCACTAGAGATAATCTTGTTCTTTTCGATAGTAGCTTCTGCAACTGCATTCTCGTGGATAGTCTTGGCATCTTCCTGTGCCTCAGCGATAATCTTCTGATACTGACCATCAGCTGTCTTTCTGGCCTCAAGGATGATCTGCTTCTTTTCAGTCTCAACTGATGCAAGCTTATCCTCATATTTCTTAACATACTCATCAGCCTGTCTGTTCTTTTCTTCGGCCTTGTCGTATATTTCTTTTGCTTCTTCCTGTCTCTTTTCGATGATATTTGCAATTGGCTTGAAGAATAAAATCTTGAAAGCAACGCAAAGAACCAAAAGGTTAACAACAATCCAGAGTATATTCCAAAATGAAACGTTAATCATTTTTTAATCCTCTTTCTATATTAATGTTAAATGTAAGCATTAGATTTTGCTAGATTGCCTAGTTCTATCTTACTGTAACATAACGATAATCATCAATGCGATTACGAAACCATAGATAGCTGTTGCCTCTGCAAGAGCACAACCTAAGATAAGGTTCTTCTGAATCTTTCCTTCTGCTTCTGGCTGACGTGCAATACCCTCACATGCCTTACCTGTTGCAATACCGATACCGATACCTGCTCCAATACCAGTAACAACTGCGATACCTGCTCCAATAGCTATAAGTGTGTTCATAAATTTTTCCTCCTAGTCCGTTGAGTTACTCTCCCAATCTCCTATGTCAGTTACGCTCTCAAGCCTTCATATACTCCGTTCGACAGCACGTCTCACTCAAGTATATAAAGAGCTTGATAGCTACTGACTATTTAAATCTTTGCCAGTAACTCAACTCAATTATTTGTTAAAATATAATAAATTTTCTTCATTAACTATTACGATAATTCCTACTCTACTGCTTCCTTTATATACAAAGAAGTTAAGAATACGAATACATATGCCTGTAATAATCCATCAAACAAGTCAAAATATACACTGAAGATTGCTGGAATAACTGGTGGGCATACAATCTTAAGTAACTCCATGATAACGAATGCACCAAGAACGTTACCAAAAAGTCGCATACACAAAGACAAAGGTCTTGTGAATACGTCAAGAATATTAAATGGAGTAACTATTGCAACCGGCTTTGTAAAATTCTTAAGCCATTTACGTACTCCGTGCTGATAGATGCCAGCACCTTCCACAAGAATAATACTCATAACAGCAAGTGCAATTGTTACGTTTAAGTCTTTTGTGGGAGACTTGAAGCCGATTAGTCCAATGATATTAGACAATCCAATGTACAAAAGAACTGTGATTAGATAGCCTGAATACTGCTTTGCTTCCTCGCCTAACATTCCACCTACCATACTTGTAAGCTTTTCGTAAATAAACTCGGCGCAAGCTTGCTTTTTGCTAATATTCTGCGTCCTCAATCCCGTGGTCAGAAAAACAGATAATAAAATCAGTATTCCCATTACAATCCAAGTAACAACAACTGATTCCATAACTGGGATTTCTATGCTGCCTACGTGGAGGGTAAAGACGACCTCACAATTTAGCTCTTCAATAAGCTCTTCTGCTAAATTCAAGAAAACACCTCCTTAACTAAATCACTATATTAGGCGAGATTATCTCACCTAAACATAACCCTTATTTTAGACTTTTTGCATAAAAATGTAATATACAAATTGAGCAATGTGTATACAGTGAAATAGCGCATACTCGTATGGTTTCACCATATACCCAAAAAAGTGTCCAGTCAATGCTGGACACTTTTATTTAACAAAAAATTCAATCCTTTTTAACACTGGATTATACATACATTTTAATTAGATAAATAGGTAATTTGAGGTCTCTAATCCACTGCTGTATAGACTCTTTTTCCCTTTACAAATTTATCCTTTATAATTGCATCTGCGTCATTGTAACACATACGTTCAATACGCTCACGAATAGACATATCTCTCATTGAATACATCTTGCTGTCGTCAATGACAACTGCATCAAAATCATAGCCAGGCTTGAAAGTACCAACTTTGCCGAAATACTTACCGCCACCTGCTGTAGCCATATAGAATACTTCTTCAAATGTAAGAGGCTTTACGCTTTGATCCACAAGTCGATAATACATCTTTGAGACCTGAAGAGTTGCAAGCATGGTGTCTAGCATGTTCATAGATGAGCCACCTGCTACATCTGTTCCGATTCCAACATTAAGCCCTGCATCAAGGAATTTTCTAACTGAGGCAACCCCAGAGGTAAGGTTCATATTTGATGTAGGACAGTGTGCGATATACGCTCCGTGATTTTTGATGATTTCCATTTCATGTTCATCTGAATGTACACAGTGAGCCATGATTGTAGGAAGTTCCTTACTACCCATAGTATCAAACATCTCATATGCATTTGCATAGCAAGTTGAAGCTGGCACCAACTCTTTCACCCACTCAATTTCAGAATGATTTTCCGAAAGGTGGGACTGTATTCTGAGCTCCTTTTCAGCTGAAAGCTTTCCAAGTTCTTTCATCAGCTCATCTGAACATGTTGGTATAAATCTTGGTGTAAGAATTGGCTTCGTATTTACGTATTTACCTTGGATTTGCTCAAGCCATTCTCTTGTAGCCTGAATAGATGTAGCTGCATCTTTTTCCTCCAGATTCTCACCACCATTTCTATCCATATTCACCTTGCCAACATAAGTGATAACACCTGTCTCCTCAAGCTGATTCATCAGCTCGATTGTTGCTTCGTTGTGAAGTGTAGCAAAAACCACTGCACGAGTTGTGAAGCATCGGCGAAGATCATGAGAAAAATAGCTGTATGCCTTTTTGGCATATTCAATATCACTATACTTTGCTTCCTCTGGAAATGTATATGTAGAAAGCCACTCCAAAAGTTCTAAATCCATACCTATTCCGCGGAAAGTATACTGGGGTGCATGAACATGCAAATCAGTCATTCCCGGAATGATAAGACGCTCACCATAATCATAAAGCTTGAGACCCTGGTATTTTTCCGGAAGCTCTGTAAAAGCCCCCTGACATATACCATCCACGCAAACCAAATACCCTCTGTAATATGTAGTTATTCCGTGCATACTCTCTGAGAAAGCTATGCCTCCTCGAAGTACGAAACTGCTATCATTAATCATATATATTACTCCTTGGATAATAAAAAGAAAAAAATAAGCTGCCTTATTGAAAGGCAGCAATATCTTCTATCCCTGTAGACCTCTTGCCTGTCTATCCATATCTTCTACTACAATGTCGTAGATTTCGCCAAGGCTGCGGCAATACTCTAAAACCTTCCATGGCTCATTTGTGTGATAGTGAATTTTAATAAGCTCCTCATCACCAACTGCAAGAAGGCAATCGCCCTTGAAGTTCTCTGTGATGTAGTCATTGATTGCATCCTCATCAAGATCCTCGCCCTCGATAAGAAGCTGTGTATCATATCTAAATTCAATTGACTGCTCTGGTAACATATTATTTATCCTCCGTTTTGTTAAAACTGGACGAGCAAAAAACTCGTCCGAATATCAATACTTTATCATATTAATTACAAAATAGCGAGTAAGTTTTATCTAACTAGTCTAATTCTGCCTTAAGCAAAGCATATGCTCTAAGAACTTCTCCTACAGACCAGGCCTGTGCATAGCATCCTCTACCATTATGAGGTGCATCTCCATCAAATATCTCACATATCTGTCCAATACAGTTTTCCACAAGATGTTTCTCTACTGGCTCAAAGAAGGCTTTTGCTTCCTCTATTGTCTGAGGACTGTTTCCGCCTACCTTCAGATAGCTTTCGATAAATGGTCCAAGCAAAAAGCCCCAAGCTGTACCCTGATGATATGCATGGTCACGCTTTTCAAGTGCTCCCTGATATACTCCCTTGTATTGAGGATCATCCGCATCTAAAGAACGAAGTCCCACTCCAACATAAAGCCTGTCTTTTACCACTCTAAGTACTGATTTTTCCTTTTCAGGATCAAGCATTGTGAATGGTAAACTGATTGCAAAAATCTGATTTGGTCTAAGGGTAGCATCCTTTTCATCTTCACCTACAACATCGTAAAGATAGCCACCTTCTTCATACCAAAATTCTTCGTTGAAGGCCTCTTTTACCCACATTGCAAGCTGAGAACAACCGCCAGCATAGGCCAGATAATTCTCTGGCTTGTTGTGAGTACGTCTGGCTATACCACGGGAGATTTCTTCCATAGTCATAAGTGCGTTGTACCAAAGTGCGTTTATTTCAACTGGCTTACCATGGCGTGGTGTAACAACCTCATCTCCGATTCTCACATCCATCCATGTGATCTGGTCAAGACCAGAGCCGGCACGCATAAGTGCGTCATCATCCATTCCGATAGAAAAAAGAGTGCCCTTTCTGTATGCCCCCATGATTTCCTGCAGGCTAGGGAATATTTCATTTTCTACAAACTTCCAAGCATCATCTGTATCAACATATTTCAGATAGTTGTAAACTGCGTAGAAATACCAAAGTGATGCATCAGCTGTGTTGTATAAAGGCTCTTTTCCATCATCCGGAAACATATTTGGAACAAGGCCATTTTTAATATATTTAGAAAACGAAAGCAATATGGACTTTGCATCATCAAACCTTCCGGTCTCAAGGCAAAGGCCAGTGAAGGCAATCATAGTATCTCGTCCCCAGTCTGTAAACCAAGGATACCCTGCCATAATTGTCTTTTCACCAGTTGATTTTCTATCAACTATAAACTGGTCTGCTGCAACTGTCAGAATTGTAGACAGCTCGTCATCTTCCTTCACTTCTGCTTTTTCAAGAAGATCTGCTATGCGAGCCTTTGCCTTTTCAATCTGAATAAAAGCAGTATCCTTTTCTACTATTGGAAATGCTGGGAACACGCCTTTCTTGCGTCCTTCATTTTCTCTGACATCAACTGTACATACAAAGGATGCTTTTGAAACTCCACCAGCTTCTACTTCCATAACAAAATCATAAGGCTTAAGATGACAATCTAAACCATCAGCTTCATTATCAAGCTCAAATTGAAGCTCCATGTTTTCATCATATATATTGTTGCGTTTAACCATTTCGCATCCAGCAGAAATCAGAGAAATTCTAACATCAGAATGTCCTACTGGCTTGTAATAGAATCCAACATTTCCTGTCTTTTCGTCTCTTATTTCATGGAACACTTCCTCTGGAAGTTCCCAGCGCAAATCATCAACTGTCATATGCTGCCCGTGATCTCTAAAGTTCATGAGCGGTGTGATAACAACACCTGCTGCCGGGCCGTTATTTTCCAATGTGTACGCAACCACGCACTGATTCTTACCATATACTAATGAGATGGTTTTGGTAAGACGCATACCACCTGCCTCGTAGGCATATGTGATTGTTCCGTCGTATTTGAAATATTTAAGATGCATATTGCCCTGGTTGAACTCGCTGGTATATGGTCCTTTGTGTTGTGATGTAGTCAAATCATAGATTCTGCTGCCACATACAAGACGCTCATTAGTCTTTGAAAACACAAGAAACCTGTCCACTGGCGGCTTCAGGCTTGCAATCAAATAGCCTTGGTGAGTTCGCATATGTGCACCAATAATAGTACTTCCTGCATAACCTCCAAGGCCATTTGTTAAAAGCCACTCCTTGGAAAGGTTGGCTTTATAATTATTTAACTTGTCAAAAACAAATTCAAAATTCATCATCATTCTCCAATCATATAGGATTTTGCTTTTTTCAAAATCTTTAGGTTTTTGATTTTCATCAGAAAATCAAGAACCGGACATAGACCAATATTTCTGAAAGAAAATATTGCCTGGCAAAGCCAAGTTCTTGTGGGCTTTTTCCTTAAGTAGCCCGCAAAAAATCTGGAAACTACTTCCTATATCCTGAAGAATATTTTACTCATTTTACATAAGGGATGCAATGCACTTCTCTACTTCCTTCATATCAGTTGTAGGCTCAAAACGTGCAACAACATTACCCTGTCTATCAACAACAAACTTAGTAAAGTTCCATTTAATTTCTGGGTTATTCTTGTAATCCTTGTCAATTGTCTTGAGCATAGCGCTCATAGCAAGTGCCTTAGGTCCTTTTCCAAAACCTTCAAAGCCCTTCTGAGACTTGAGATACTTGAAAAGCTCGATAGCTGTTTCTCCATTAACATCAGCCTTCTTCATCTGTGGAAACTGAGTGTTGTAATGAAGCTGGCAGAACTCATGAATCTCATCATCATTTCCTGGAGTCTGTCCTGCAAACTGATTGCAAGGTACATCTACAACTTCAAAACCTTTATCATGATATATCTCATAGATTCTCTCGATATCCTCATAATGTGGTGTGAATCCACAACCTGTTGCTGTATTCACAACCATAACTACCTTGCCTTCAAAATCCTTCATTGAAAGCTGCTCACCATTTGTCTTTTCAACTGTTAAATCATAGAATCCCATTTTAAAATCCTCCTTTGAAATAAATACTATTGTGTTAATTGTTAGTCCTTAATATTTTGTTTTGATTAAATAGATTGTGCGCAATTCATTTATTAGTTGTATTGTACACAATTAAATTGTGCATGTCAATATTTTTTTTTGTTGGGACTCTCCTTGATGTCTATTATCATGTCCTGTAAAGCAGGATTCTTGCTGACAATTTCATTGTTTGGTCAGCAAGAAGTCATGACTTCTTGCGGCCACTTAAGGAAAAGACCTGCAAGAACCTGGCTTTGCCAGGCAATATTTTCCTTCAGAAAATATTGTTCTGTGTCCGGTTCTTGATTTTCCTCAGAAAATCAAAAACCTGATATTTAATTTGCTAATCCCATACCTAGAAGACGATTAGTCTCATAGTATCTCATGCTTACTGTGTTGCCATCAAACATCCTGCGATTTTTAGCTCCAAGAATTACAGACATTACATTTTTTCCATCCTTGCTTGCTACACTTACAAGACATTGACCTGCTCTATTGGCTGTGCCTGTCTTTCCTCCAATTACATATGGATTGTAGTAAGCGCTGCCCGGTGTAATAAGAGCATCTGTATTAGTAACTGTTCTTGGTATTGGACAAAGATTTGTAGCAGGCAGCATACCGGTTTGTACATTGAAATATTTGTTAAACAATGGGTGCGATACCGCATTAGCGGTGATGATATACAGACTCTGAGCGTTGGTGTACATGTTTTTATCAGGATAACCTGAAGGATTTGTGAAATTAGTATTTGTGCAGCCTAACTGAGCCGCACGAGCATTCATCAAAGCTACAAAGTTTGGCACTGAACCGGCAACAGCCTCCGCTAAAACATTGCTTGAATGGCAATCCGAACTAACCATCATGGCTGTCAAAAGCTGATCAATATTGAACACTTCTCCAACCTGAATTCTCGGTTCCACATGACTAGCGTCTGAAGGCATACCACCAATAGCAGACTGTGATACTATCACGGGAGTATCTAGTGAAATCTTACCAGCTTCGATTGCTTCAACTGTGAGAAGAGCTGTCATAATTTTAGTTGTACTTGCTGGCTCCAGTTTATCTGTTGCCCCTTGTGCATATATTGGCAATCCATTTTGCATATTTACAAGAAGCGCAGCCTTCGCGTCGAATGATGTTAGCCTATACGCAGTGGTATTAGCTTGAGTAGCAAGTGCCATTTGCGATACATAAAAAGGTGTACCATTTATATCAATCCGCCAAAATCCATTGCTGGTACGTCCTGTCACCTGCACTGGTGTATTTACTGGAAGTGTGGTAACAAATGTACGTGCATCCGCATCAGCAAAAACCTCCGTACCATCGCATGCTAAAAGCACCCCTGATTCATCGGTAACAGTATAGGAGGCAGTTGTGACTGTGTTTTTGCTTTGTATTTCACTTTGTTTTGCTGTTGTTGCGCCCTGGCTCGATGCTGATGTAACTGGACTTGCTGTTGTTAAGTTTTGGCTTGATGCTGATGTGACCGGACTGGCTGTTGTTAAGTTTTGGCTTGCTATTACCTTTAAGCTAAAACTTGGCCCTGTTGCAGATATTATTGTGACTATAAATATAGAAATTAACAGTCCGTATAATTGAATTGCACCTTTTCTTTTGTGTAGCCCTGTGCTTTGCACAACGAAATTAGTGCACTTACCTGATATCCTTTTACCCCGATTGGTAAAACCCCTTACTTCCATAATTTTTCTCCCATTTCATACATTATCAGTTTAATTTAGCTATCAATCTAATCTTGTGTCCTGGAAAGCAAAATTCTTGCAGGCTTTCCCTTTTGTCCCCCACATGAAATCATCCCCTCACATAATATATTTAGTTATATTTTACTATTTATCAGATTCCTTTACTACCCAGGCAAAATTTCTTCCACATAGGCAGTGCACCATTTTTATCTCTGTATTCGCACGGCCTTTAGGTTTTGAATCCGGCAGTACATTTCTGTTTTTCGGCTTTTGCACTGCCCTTTTTCTTTGTTTGGGGCAGTACATTTTCACTTTTTGATTTTTGTACTGCCCTTGCTCACTATTTCGGGCAGTACATTTTCCTTTTTTGATTTTTGTACTGCCCTTTTTCCTTGTTTCGGGCAGTACATTTTCCTTTTTTGATTTTTATACTGCCCTTTTCACTTGTTTCGGGCAGTACATTTTCACTTTTTGATTTTTGTACTGCCCTTTTTCCTTGTTTCGGGCAGTACTTTTCACTTTTTGATTTTTGTACTGCCCTTGCTCACTGTTTCGGGCAGTACATTTTCACTTTTTGATTTTTGTACTGCCCTTTTCACTTGTTTCGGGCAGTACATTTTCCTTTTTTGATTTTTATACTGCCCTTTTCACTT
>CAMJBT010000036.1 GCA_946403965.1 uncultured Pseudobutyrivibrio sp.
TTCATCACTATTTGTGCCGCGGCTTTTCCGCGGAATGGAGATTTATATGAAAAAACAAATGAATAATAATGGATTATATATCGTATTTACGATTTCCGTATTTGCATTTTTACTTTTATTTTTTACTTTGATTAATCCGCTGTGTATTTTTGATTCGGATGATTGGCTTTATATCTATGATAATCGTATTCCTGTTCCTTCGATTCATGAATGGAATCCAACAAGAGTATTTCCAGAATTCTTTATGCCTCTTGTATCTTACGGTGGTGCATTAGTACTAAGACCACTTTTCAATATTTCTTATTATTTTTCACTTACATTAGCTCATGGTATTTTTTGTAGCTTAATAATTACAACATATATTATTTCGTTTTGTATAATGATGTTCAAAAAACAATATGCATCAAAAAAAACAAGCGTATTGCTGGGGGTATTGTTTTTAGTATTACATTTTATTTTTTATATTAAGTGTGGCCAGGATAACAAGTTTTTATTGCATTCGAATAATGTCACATGTATGTATTTTTATGTGCTTCCTACAGTATTAAATTTTATTATAGTAATGCATTTTATGTGCTATGACGGAATTGTAGAATTCACAAAGAAAGCAAACTTAATTCATAAGCTTTTTATTGTGGGTGTTATTTATTTTGCCATTAATTCTAATCTATATTCTAGTATCGTATTAAGCGCATATGTATGTGCTAATTTACTTTTGTGTTTTAAAGAACAAATTCTGAATAAAAAAGAAAAATCAATTCTTGTATTTATAAAAGAACATTATTTTGAAGTTGGAATCATCTGCGTCTGGCTTTGCTCTCATGTGTTTGAATTTGTTGGAGGTAGAGCTCATAGCTTGGGTGGCAATTTCTTTTTGGGGTTGCCTGTATCAATCGGATTTTTTGTGTATGCTGTTATTAGAACAAATATATTTGTGCTAATATTTCTTGGATTTATCTTTTTCATTTGGATAAAGAAATACAAAGCAGGAACGTTTAAATTTGATAATAGTAAATACTATTCCGTGTTAATATCAATTTTAATTACAACAATATATTTGATTTTATTATCAGCAAAGGTTCAATACGCATATATGGCTAGAGCTGATGTTGTTATTGCAATAATGATTTGGATATTAATTGCAGGGGTGTACTGTTTTAATCAATTAATAACAGAAAATATAAACTATAAAAAGTTTGTATATATTCTTTGTGGAACTTTATGGTTACTTACAATTAATTCATCAACAAATATTCTTGAAAATTATAATTTTAACAATTTATCTTATAAGGAATCTAAGGCTGTCACCGATGACATTATAAAACAATTTAAAGATACGGAAAAAAATAACAAAACAGAAATTGATTTAGTTTTACCAGATTTTGGGGTTGAGGGAAATTGGCCGATGTCTGAAGCTTTTGCTAATCGTTATGGGGAAGCTTTGTATCGTCATAAAGTAATAGATTCTCATATAACAATAAAAAATATAACCTTATCACAGGAAAAGACAAAAGAATTAATTGGTGATAAAGTAAAGGATTCATTTACTTTATAATATAGAGCCAGAAATGGGACTACCTTATACTAGCTATTTGTGGTAAAATACAAAGGTGGTTTATCACAAAATTGTTTATATATTGGAGAGGATTATAAAATGAGTTTATTAGAGCAATGGCAGAAGATTGCCTACAATCAGAATCAATCTCAGGCTGATTTACAGCGATTCTGGCAGAATTATTTTCTTTTAGAGAAGGGGATTTACGAGCAGCTTCTTGAAGATCCTGATACAGAGGTAAAGGGTACAGTTAAAGAGCTTGCTGAAAAATATAAAATCGAAGTTATGCCAATGGTTGGATTCCTTGATGGAATTAACGATTCCCTTGTTGAGGCTAATCCTATCGATACAATGGAAGAGGATACAGTAGTTTCTCTTAAATTTGATAAGGAAAAGCTTTTCAAAAATATGATTGATGCTAAGGCTGATTGGCTTTATGGTCTTCCACAGTGGGAAAACATTTTCGATGAGGATAAGAGAAAAGCCCTCACTAAGGAAGCAAAGAATATGCACACAATCATCCGTTCAGAGAAGAAGGTTGGACGTAATGATCCATGTCCTTGCGGTTCTGGCAAAAAGTATAAGTTCTGCTGCGGAAAGAAATAATCATTAAGATGTCAAAAAACGTACCTTGTTATAGGTGCGTTTTTTTTATACTTATATTAGGTTAAAAATAATATAAAAGGAGAGTATTATGAGAATTTCAAATCCTGTTATAAATATGGATATGCCAGATATGGATGTAATTAAGGTTGGGGATCTTTATTATATGGTTAGTACTACCATGTTTTTTATTCCGGGGGCTCCAATTTTACGTTCAAGAGATTTAAAGAATTGGGAAATAGTGGCATATATATTTGATAAGATTTCTGACAATGATGCATACAATCTCAAGAATGGTAAGAATGCATATGGAGCCTGTCAATGGGCTACATCTTTAGTACAAAAAGACGGTCATTTTTTTGCTTGTTTCGTATGTAATGACCTGAAAAAAACTTATATTTTTGATTCTGATAATATTGAAAAATCCAATTGGAATCGTCATGATTTAGATGGTATATACCATGATATGAGTTTTTTGTTTTTTGAGGGACATTCATATCTTGTATATGGAAATGGAGATATTTATATTTCAGAACTAAATGATAATTTGACTAGTTTGAAGGAAGATGGAGTTAACAAGCTTCTATTTTCTACACCTGGAAAAGATGAAGGAATTATGCTTCGATGTGAGGGCTGTAGAGCTTACGTGATAAATGATTATATTTATTTATCTTTTATTGAATGGCCATCAGAAGGAAATGGGAATTTTCGAAGACGTCAGGTTTGTTATAGAGGAAAGAATCTAGATGATACTTTTGAAAGAAAAATCATTTTTGATGATGATATGGCATATCGCAATTGCGGTATAGCTCAGGGAGTCTTTATACAAGGACCAGATACAAAATGGTATTCCATACTTTTTCAGGATCATGGTGCTGTAGGCCGAATTCCTTATCTTATTCCTATGACTTGGGATAATGACTGGCCAGTAATTGGTGTCAATGGTACAACACCTAATGAGTTTGAAATGGATGTAAATGAGACTACAACAGAGCCACTAGTTGTTAGTTCTTCTTTTAATTATGAAGATAATGAATTGCCACTACAGTTTCAATGGAATCATAATCCTATTGATGGGGCGTGGTCTTTTACAGATAGACCGGGGTATTTAAGGTTAAAAAATTCTCAGTTGGCAAATAACTTGATGGATGCGAGAAATACACTGACGGAGCGCTCAATCACTCCAAAATCCGTATTTACGATAGAAGGAGATTTTTCTGGGCTTAAGGGCGGAGATTATGCAGGCCTTGCGGCATTTATGGGAAAATACGGAACAATTGGTGTTTCTAAGTACAATGGAGAATACTATATTAAACAGGAATTAAAAGATGGCGAAATCATAGAAGAAAATGTATCAAATATAATTGGATTTAAATGCAATCAGCTATGGCTCAGGATTGTATTTGACTTTGATAATGACGATAAAGCATATTTCTATTATTCGGTAAATGGTAATGATTTTATTGAATTTGGAAAACATTTATCTATGGAATTTACCCTGGATGTTTTTGTTGGGTATCGAATTGGCATTTTTTCATATGGCACTAAAAATCTTGGAGGTATAGCTGATTTTAGAAATCTTGAATTTAATACAGATGTAATATAATTAAAAAGAGATATTCAAGTTTTATTGTCTTAAGACAATATCTTGAATATCTCTTTCTTATTGTGTAGATTCTCTAAGAATGAGATTTGCTTCCGTATATACGGTACGGAAATTTAAATCAGGTTGTTCTATTCTGGAAATTAGAAGATTGGCAGCTGTAAATCCCATTATTTGAGAATGAATATGACAGGTTGTGAGGGCAGGAGTCATAACTTTTGATTCAGCTGAATCATCGAATCCACATATTTTTACATTCTCAGGATAGGAGAGCTTTTTTATCTTGAGACAATTGATTAAATCTACTGCAATAAAATCGTTTGCACAAATGAATAATTCAGGTAACTTGTCTAATTCATCTAGTTTTTCGAAAAGACTTGTGAAATATTCAGGGCCATGAGGATGAATATCTGTTAAGCAATATTTTTCATTAATTTCCATTCCATTTAAGAACATGGCATTTCTAAAAGCCATATATCTTTCGAAGAAAGAGCGACAATGATGCTGTTCTCCGATGAATCCAATTTCTTTAACTCCGCGTTTTTTCATTTCTGTGATCAAGTTGAAAATGCCGGTAGTATTATCCATTAATAAAACATCACCAGCAAGTTGATTAGCAAAGCTGTCAACTGGGGCATCCACAAATAAAATCGGAATACCAAGTTCACAAAGCATTTCACAATACTTTTGGTTGAACATTTCAACACATATGATGCCGCGAGTTCTATCTTTATTAAAGCTTGCAGGAAGTTTGAGCTCATTTATGCATTCTGGAGTGACACGTTGCATTGTAAGTCCATAACCAATTTGCGTAATCTCATGTTGAAATTTATCTAGCATGGTTGAAGCAAAATGAGAATTATCTAAAAAGCTTCCGCTGAAGAAAGCAATATCGCCACTTGCTATTGGAGGTTTTTGAATATCCCCAATAGAGTTAGCATATGAGAATTGTTTGTATCCCATTTCTATTGCTTTTGCTAAAACTTTTTCTCTGGTAGCATCTGCAAGAATGCCTGTATTATTTATTGCTTTTGATACAGTATTTCTTGATACACCAAGTGCATCTGCTATATCTTGAATAGTGACCTTATTAGCCATAAAAATCTCCCAAAATCTTTATTCTTAATTTCTTTTCTATAATAATAAGAGGAAAGTTACATTTTGTCAAATGTAAAAATTTAGAAAATTCAAAATATACCCAGCAAAAGAAGAGTATGTTACATATTATACAAATTGGACTTGCATTTGTTGTTTGAATTTTACAAATATCAAAAAATAATTGCGACATATGTAAAAACGTGATATATTAACAGTGTTAAGTGATTGTGCAAATGCACAATATATTTTTTCACTAACAAGGAGGATAAATGAAAGCGAAAAATAATTTGCATAACACATGGTTATATGTGATGCATCATTGGAGATTGTATGTATTCTTTTTGGGGCCAGCTTTGATTTTGACAATAATATTCAAGTACTTCCCTATGGGTGGTATCATGATTGCCTTCGAAAAGTATAGCCCATTTAAAGGGTTCTTTGGAAGTGAATGGGTAGGACTTGAGTATTTCAAACAATTCCTCTCATCACCAGATTTTATTTCATATTTGGTAAATACATTAAAGCTTAGTGTATTTGGATTGCTGTGGGGATTCCCAGTTCCAATTATTTTAGCTTTACTTCTTAATAGAATTGAAAGTTCAAGAATTAAACAGAAGGTTCAGTTGGTTTTATATATGCCAAACTTTATCTCTGTAATCGTACTTTGTGGTATGGTACGAATTCTTCTTTCGGTTACAGGTCCATTTAATATGTTGTTCAATACAACTATTAACTTCCTTACATTGCCAGAAGCATTCAGACCTATTTATATCATAAGTGGTATATGGCAGGGCGCTGGTTGGGCATCAATCATGTATACAGCAGCACTTGCTAATGCAAGCCAGGAACTTAAGGAAGCTGCACAGATTGATGGTGCCAATATTTTCCAGCAGATTAAGGCAGTTGAGTGGCCAGCAATTAAAGATATGGTTGTCATTCAGTTTATACTTCAGGCCGGAAATATCATGAGCCTTGGTTTTGAAAAAGCATATGCGTTACAGACAGATTTGAACTTAGGCGCTTCAGAAATTATTGCTACTTATGTTTACAAAAAAGGTTTGTTGGACGGTAATTACAGTTATTCTACAGCTGTTGGTTTGTTTAACACTGTAATCAATTTAATTCTTCTGATTGTGGTAAATAAAGTTGTAGAAAAAATGAATGACGGTCAGGGACTTTAATTGGAGGATACAATGGAAAATAAAAAGAAAAAAAGTAAATTCGCCAAGTATTCGGCTGGTGATAAAACATTCTTATTAGTAGGTTACGTTCTTTTAGGGCTATTTGTTCTTGCGATTATCGTTCCTATGGTTTATATCGTTATTGCTTCATTTATGGATCCAATAACATTACAGAATAAAGGTATTACATTCGATTTGGATAAATGGACATTAACTGCTTATGAGCGAGTTATTTCAAATGGCCAGATTTGGGTTGGTTTTAAAAATTCAATAATTTATTCAGTATTGTTTACGTTTATTTCAGTTCTTGTAACTATGCTTTGCGCATATCCAATGTCATTGGAGGAGTTCAAGGGTAGAAAGTTCTTCAATACTATATTTATGATTACAATGTTTTTTGGCGGCGGTTTAATTCCAACATATTTGCTGATTAGTAATATGGGAATGCTTGACAGCATGTGGGCTGTTATCCTCCCTGGTACTTTTTCAGTATGGAATATGATTATTGCTAGAACATATTACAAAGGCATCCCAGCAGAATTAAGAGAGGCAGCAGAGGTGGATGGTGCGAATGAATTAACCTTCTTCTTCAAAATCCTATTGCCAGTTTGTGCTCCAGTTATTGCGGTTCTTTGCTTATGGCAGTTTGTTGGTATGTGGAACAGCTACTTCGATGCCATGATTTATCTTAATTCAGCTTCAAAGCAACCATTACAGCTTGTTCTTAGATCTATATTGATTCAAAATCAGCCTGATCCTGGAATGATTGCTGATATGCAGTCAACTGCACAGAGGGCACAATTGGCAGAGCTTCTTAAGTACGCTACTATTATCATTTCAAGTTTACCATTGCTTGTAATGTATCCATTCTTCCAGAAATACTTTGATGCGGGAATTATGGTTGGTTCAGTAAAGGGTTAATTGCAAATAACAGTTTAAGACTGTTATATATATTAGGAGGAGAAACAAAAATGAAAAAGAGAAATGCAAAACGTGTTGTAGCTGCGGCACTTGCTATGACCATGGCGTCATCCATGTTCGTAGGCTGTGGCAAGGGAGGAAATTCTGCAAGTAATGCAGATAAGGTAGATGTTGACAATCTATCATTTCCACTTGAGGACCAGGTAACTATTACAGGTACAATCAGCTATCCAGTTGGTACTGAAGAGGATCCAAACAAGCGTACAATCTTTAAGAGATTGGAAGATGAGACAAATGTACATGTTGAATGGACAGCAATTTCATCTGATCAGTGGGGAGATAAGATTTCCCTTAATATGTCTAATGTAAACACATTGACAGATTTCGTGTTCAATGCAGGTTTTGGTGATACAGATTTAATCAGATATGCAGATCAGGGCGTTATTGTTCCTGTAGAAGAGTACATCGATAATTATATGCCAAACCTTAAGGGTGTATTTGATAAGTATCCAGAATATCGTACAATGTGCGAGGATGAGGAAGGACACATCTGGGCTCTTCCATGGATTGAACAGCTTGGTAGCGAAAAGACAGCTATCCAGACAGTTGGTAACAACATGACATTTATCAATCAGAAGTGGCTTGATTTCCTTGGACTTGAGACACCTACAACTGTTGATGAGTTTGAGCAGGTTCTTTTAGCTTTCCAGGAGCACTCAGCAGAGCTTCAGAAGGAATTCAAGATTGATGGTGATATTATTCCTATGTCATGCATCATCAACGATCAGGATCCAAACCTTCTTACTAATGGTTTTGGCGATGGTATCGGTGATGTTGATATGGGACAGCATATTGCAGTTACAGATGACAAGAAGGTTGTTTGTACAGCAACAACTGACGGATTCAGAAAAGGTACAGAATGGCTTCATAAGCTCTATAGTGAAGGACTTATTGATCCAGAGTGCTTTACTCAGGATTGGGCTACATATGTAGCAAAGGGTAAGTCTCATAGATATGGTGTTTGCTTCTCATGGGATGTTGCTAACATCGATAACATCAATGACTATGTACCACTTAAGGCTTTAAAGGCTGATACAGTTAACGTTACACCACAGAATGGTTCATTTACATCAGGTTTTGATAGAGGTCGTTGTGTTGTAACAAGTGTTTGCAAGAATCCAGCTCTTGTTTGTGCATGGCTTGATAAAATGTATGATCCATTCCAGTCACCACAGAACAACTGGGGAACATATGGCGAAGATGATGATTTCGATATCTTCGAGCTTGGTGAGAACGAAAACGGTGACAAGATGCTTAAGCATGCTCCACTTGGTGATGCTTCTCCAGTAGAAGTACGTGAGGCTGAGTGTGTTGGTGGTCCTCTTGCAATCTTGGATGAGTACTATGGTGTTTATGTAACATGTCCAGATGATGCTCAGTATCGTTTAGATTGGATCAAGGATTACTATACAGATGATATGCACGGAAAATATGTATATCCACGTGTATTCATGACAGCAGAAGATACAGAAAAGCTTGCAAATATCCAGACAGACTTAGTTTCTTACTTAAACTCAAGCAAGGCTGAGTTCATTAGAGATGGTATTACAGATGCATCTTGGAAAGATTATCTTAAGAATGTTGACGATTATGGCGTAGCAGAGTATCTTGATATTTATCAGAAGTATTTAGATGATTACTATGCAAAATAAGTCTTATTAATGACTTGAAATAATATTTCAAAAACTAGGTAGGCTTGTGGGCCATTTAATAAAGTGGCCCACTATACTTTTGCTTATTCTAATATGTAATTTTTATATGTAGGAAGGAATTATTAACATGAATAGTCAGACTCTCCGTGAGGCAAGAAAATATGAAGAGGCACTAGAAAAATTAATTGCTAAAGATAAGCGACCAAAATTTCACCTGTCTCCAAGAGTAGGTTGGATGAATGATCCTAATGGTCTTTGCATCTACCAGAATAAATATCATTTATTTTATCAGTATCATCCATATGATGCTCACTGGGGACCAATGCATTGGGGACATGCTGTAAGTACTGATTTACTTCATTGGGAATTTCTTCCTGCAGCATTAGCACCAGATGAATACTATGACAAGGATGGTGTTTTCTCTGGAAGCGCTATCACTTTAGAGGATGGAAGACATCTTCTTATGTACACTGGTGTTATGAAAAGAACAGTGGAAAATGGTCAGATGAAAGAATTCCAAACACAGTGTATCGCTGTTGGTGATGGAATCGATTATGAAAAATACGAAAATAACCCTGTAATTAAAGCTGATCAGATTCCAGAAGGCTCAAGCAAGACGGATTTCAGAGATCCTAAAATCTGGAAGAACGAAGATGGAACATATCGTTGTCTTGTAGCAAATAGATCTGCAGATGGTACAGGCCAGCTTCTTTTATTTAAGAGCAAGGACTGTATTGAGTGGGAGTTTGTTAAAGTTTTTGCAGCTAATAAGGGCCGCTATGGAATGATGTGGGAATGTCCAGATTTCTTTGTTTTGGATGGTAAGGGTGTTCTACTTACAAGCCCTCAGGATATGCTTCCAGAAGGTTTTGAGTTCCATAATGGTAACGGAAATCTTTGTATTATTGGTGATTATGATGCAGCAACTGAAACTTTTACAGAAGAAAATGTTCAGGCTGTAGATTACGGTATTGATTATTATGCCATGCAGACAATTGAAACATTAGATGGCAGACGTGTAATGATTGGTTGGATGCAGAATTGGGATACTTCAGGTGCCCATGACAGTAATGAGCCTTGGTTTGGACAGATGGCATTACCACGCGAAATTTCCATTAAAGATGGAAGATTATGTCAATGGCCAATTAAAGAGCTTGAATCAATGAGAACCAATAAGGTTGAACATAAAGATTATCTTCTTCCAGCAACAAAGGATTTAAAGGACAGTGACAGTGAATCTATTGAAGGGTCAATCTCTTTAGATGGAATTAAAGGACGCTGTTTAGATCTTGAGCTTGAAGTAAAACCAAAAGATGTCGAGGCAATGTTTGACAAGTTTGTCATTTCAATTGCTGCAGACGAAAAGTATCACACTGATATTATAATTCGTCCAAAGGAGAATATTGCAAAGATTGATCGCAAGTTCTCAGGAAGTAGACGTGCTATAGTGCATCAGCGTCGTGCTCATATTCCATGGAATAGCGAGACAATAAAACTCCGCATTATTTTGGATCGTTACAGCATGGAAGTATTTTTTGAGGATGGCAAATATGTAATGACAGCATCACTTCCAACAGATGTTTCATGCGACGGAATCTTCTTTAATACAAATGAGGACGCTATTATAAATGTTGTAAAATATGATTTACAATAATATTGTCTAACCTTTTTAGGTAAATTCAGTTTTGCTGAATTAAAGACAAAAAATGGAGCTATCGGTTTACGATAGCTCCAATTGTTTTGAAGAAATCTGGATAAGAAATTTGACAACAAGCTTCATTATCAAATGTAGTTTCCCCATCAGCGGCTAGTCCTGCAATAGCAAATGACATTGCAATTCTATGATCTAAGTAAGTATTAATTCTAGTACCTTTTAAGGATGCACCACCGGTAATTATCATTCCATCATCAGTAGGAGTAATATTTCCACCCATATTTTTAAGGTTTTCAGTTACTGTCGCAATTCTATCGCTTTCCTTTACTTTAAGTTCGGAAGCATCTTTTATAACTGTAGTTCCTTCTGCAAAAGCAGCCATAACAGCTATAATAGGAATTTCATCAATAAGAGCAGGAATTATTTCTCCTGAAATTTCACAACCTCTAAGTTTGCTTGATGAAACATGAATGTCAGCAACTGGTTCGCCACTTACAATACGTTCATTTAAAAGCTTTATATTTCCACCCATTTCCTGGGCAACTTTTATTATTCCAGCTCGACTTGGATTCGTATTTACGTTTTTAATAAGTAAATCTGCATTAGGGCATATAAGACCAGCGGCAATAAAATATGCGGCAGAGGAAATATCTCCAGGCACTTCAATTTTCTGACCAGTTAATACAGGATGACCCTCAATAGAGGCTGTATGTCCTTGCGATTTAATATTTGCTCCAAAACCTGAAAGCATAAGTTCTGTGTGATTTCTAGATAGCACTGGTTCAGTAACGGATGTTATTCCATCTGCATACAATCCTGCTAGTAATACACAAGACTTGACCTGAGCAGATGCTACCGGTGAATCATAATGTATTGGGGTAAGCGGAGAACCACCAATTTCAAGTGGAGCACAGCCATTATTTTTTATTGAACGAATATTGGCGCCCATTTGGGTGAGGGGAGTAATAATTCTTCCCATTGGTCTTTTTTGAATTGATTCATCTCCATTTAAAGAGCTTGTAAATGATTGACCGGCTAATATTCCTGAAATTAGTCTGGTTGTTGTACCACTATTTCCTACATCAAGCATTTTAGAAGGAGCCGAAAGCCCATTAAGTCCTTTGCCATGTATAACAACATGATCATTGTCCTGGACGATATCTATTCCCATTGCTTTGAAGCAGGAGATAGTTGAGCGACAATCTGCACCGTCTAAAAATCCTGTCAGCTCTGTTGTTCCCTCAGAAATGGAACCAAACATAACACCTCGATGACTGATTGATTTATCTCCAGGAACTGTTATTTCGCCTTTTAAACTTTTAACCTTATTAATTGACATGTTTAATCCTCTTTAGTTCGTTCGTAATCTAGTGTAATAATTATTGTGAGTAAGAATTTTTTTTGCATTTTGCATTGCTTCATCATTATAGAATTCTATTCGAAGTACACCTGGTTCGAATTCTCGATTATGAATAATATCGATATTTTTAACACTTATGCTAGCATCTGCTAAAAGCTGAAGAACCCCAACAAGCGTACCCGGTTTATCATCTATATCAACATATAATTCGTAAAAACGAATTAAAGCATTATCAGGAATTGTTATAGAATCTCTATAGTCTTTGGCTTTTGTCCAAAGAGAGAGTATTTCATCACCATTGGCATTATCGATTGCATTTCTGAAACATTCCAGTTGCTCTTTGTATGCATCTATAAGTTTCAAAATGGCATCTCTATTACTCAAGAAAATATGTTGCCACATTTTTGGTGAACCAGATGCAATTCTTGTAATATCCTTAAATCCGCCTGCTGCAATTGTTTTACAAACTGTGCGTTCATCATCAGTGTCCTGAACAAGATTTACAAGTGAAGCTGCAATAACATGAGGCAGGTGAGAGACTGCTGCAGTAGCTTCATCGTGTTCTTCTGGACTCAGCTTAATTGGAATAGCACCGAGGCTTCTAATATATTGAGAAAAATCTTCATAAGTTTGTTGGTCCAATTCTGAATCAGAAGTAAGAATATAGTAAGCATTTTCTAAAAGCTGTGAAGATGAATATTCTAAGCCTGTAAGCTCAGAACCGGTCATTGGATGTCCGCCAATAAATTGGTTGGTCATTCCGAGACTTCTGGCAACAGCTGTTATATCTCCTTTGACAGAACCCACATCAGTAATTATACAATCAGGCTTCACAACATCTTTTAGCTGTTTTAAATATTCGCAATTTATTTTTACAGGGCTGCAAAGAAAAATGATATCACATTGTCCAAATTGATGAATTTTTAATAGGCCATTATTATCTATAAGTCTTTCTTCAAATGCCGTTTCAATAGTTGATTCACGTGATGCAGTAGCCAAAATTCTGGTGTTTGGATATACCTTTAATATGGCTTTTGCAATACTTCCACCAATAAGTCCAAGTCCAACAAATCCGATAGTTTTAGTTCTTAATGCCATAGCTTTTCTCCCGTTCACTTTAATACTTTAAAGCAAAAATATATTTCTATAATAACACATATTTTCATTGTAAATAGTCTGAATATTAGATAAAATATAGTTAAGTTTTATAACATCATGGCGCGGCGGGGATTAGGCGTCAAATAATTCATTGGGAGGTAAAACACATGAAGGTTTTTACTACGGACAAAATTAGAAATGTTGTGTTGCTCGGTCATAGCGGGGCGGGCAAAACCAGTCTCATCGAATCAATGGCTTTTCTGGCTGGTCAAATCAGCAAGCCAGGCACTATCGAGGCTGGTAATACCATTAGTGATTATGACAAGCTTGAAGTAAAAAACAAATTTTCTATTTACACTTCTTTAGTTCCAATCATATGGGGCGATACTAAGATTAATTTCCTAGACACACCAGGATATTTTGACTTTATAGGAGAAGCTGAGGAAGCTGTTTCTGCAGCTGATGCAGCTATTATTGTTATATCAGGTAAAAGTGGAATCGAGGTTGGTACAAAGAGAGCATGGGAGATGTGCGATAAGTTTAATCTTCCAAGAATGGTATTTGTAACTGACATGGATATAGATGATGCCAGCTATAGAGAAATCGTTGAGGAGCTTCAAAGTTTATACGGAAAGAAGATTGCTCCTTTCCATCTTCCAATCAGAGAGAATGGAGAGTTTGTTGGCTACGTAAATGTAATTCAGCAAATGGGAAAGCGCTGGAAGGCAGACGGTACTGTTGAGCATTCAGATGTTCCAGATTACAATCAGGAATATTTAGAGAAATATCGTGAAGCACTGATGGAATCTGTTGCAGAAACTTCAGAGGAGTTCATGGACAGATATTTTGGTGGAGAAGAATTTTCTGAGGATGAAATTAGACAGGCTCTTCGTGTAAATGTGGCTTCAGGTGATATTGTCCCTGTTATGATGGGATCAAATCTTACAAACAGAGGCCAGTACACAATGCTTACTGATGTAGTTAAGTACTTACCTTCACCTGCCGATTGCAAAATCACAGGAATTAACGCAAATACAAATGAAGTATATGAAGCAAATTATGACTTTTCAAAGCCAAAATCAGCATATGTATTCAAGACTATTGTTGATCCATTTGTAGGAAAGTATTCACTTGTAAAAGTTAATTCAGGTGTACTTAAAACTGATGATTTACTTTATAACAAGCATAAAGAGACGGAGGAGAAGATAGGAAAGCTTTATATTCTAACTGGAAGCAAACCTGAAGAAGTGCCTGAAGTGCATGCTGGTGATATTTGTGCATTGTCTAAGCTTCAGAAAGTTGCCACTACAGATTCGCTTTCTACAAAAGCAAATCCAATTCTTTACATCAGAACACCACTTTCAGTGCCATATACATACAAGAGATATAAAGCTAAAAATAAGGGAGATGAAGATAAAATTGCACAGGCTATCGCAAAGCTTTGTGCTGAAGATTTAACTATTAAGGCTGTAAATGATGGCGAGAATAGTCAGTCGCTAATTTATGGTATTGGGGACAGACATATCGATATGCTTGTACAAAAACTTAATGAAAAGTATAAGGTTGATATTGAGCTTAGTCAGCCAAAGATTGCTTTCAAGGAAACCATTAGAGGAAAAGCTGATGTTGAGTACAAGTATAAGAAACAGACTGGTGGTCATGGACAGTATGGACATGTAAAGATGACTTTTGAACCATCAGGAAACATGGAAGAACATTATAACTTTACCGAATCTGTAGTAGGTGGTGCTGTTCCAAAGAACTACTTCCCAGCAGTAGAAAAAGGATTACAGGAAGCTGTTCTTGCTGGTCCTCTTGCTGCTTACCCTGTTGTTGGTATTCATGCTAATCTGTATGATGGAAGCTATCACCCAGTAGATTCATCAGAAATGGCATTTAAAGTTGCAGCGAAGGGCGCTTTCAAGGATGGTATTATGAAGGCCAATCCAATTCTTCTTGAGCCAATCGAAACTCTTAAGGTTGTAGTTCCTGATTCCTATACTGGTGATGTTATGGGAGACTTGAATAAGAGACGTGGTCGTGTGCTTGGTATGAACCCAACTGAGACAGGTGGTAAGACCGAGGTTATGGCTGAAGTTCCTATGGCCGAGCTTTATGGCTATGACACAACACTTCGCTCTATGACTGGTGGATATGGAACATTCTCTTATGAATTAGCTCGTTACGAGCAGGTTCCATCAGATGTTCAAGCCAAAGAAGTTGAGCGTCGTGCTAACAAGATTAAGGATGTCGATGAGGAGTAAATAACAGATAAAAAGTAAACTAAGGGGCTACCGAATGGTAGCCTCTTTTTTAGCAGTTAATCAGTAATCTTCTGGTTCTACCTTGCCAATATGACAATACTTGAATTCTTTTAAGTGTTATACGAAAATATATTTTGTTTATTTTAGATTTTAATCCATGGGATTCTTATAAGATTGGAGATTCTATTGATATTTATGTGGATCCTGATAATTTCAAAAAGTACTACGTAGATGCTGTAGATAATGCTGCAGACATAGTAAGAGATTACACCTAATACGCTGGAGGATATAATTCAATGACAGAATATGATTATAAAGTACATGAGTCTGGTATCGATATAGGTTTGGGTATTTTTGTTTGCCTATCAACATTATTATGTTGTCTTGGCTGTGGCAGCATTGAGCCCTCTCATGAATATGGTGTATACATAGGGGCTGACCCTGAGGATTTAAAAGACAGAGATTTACCATCTACAATTGTTATCGATGCTCAGTATTATTCTTCTGAAGAGATTTCAAGCTTACAAGTTGATGGTCATATCGTTTATACGTATCTTAATATAGGTTCTATAGAGAATTTTAGAGATTATTACAGCGATTATGAAGATATTACTCTAGGAACATATGAAAACTGGGAGGATGAACAATGGGTTGATGTATCCCAGGTAAAATGGCAGGAATTTATTTCTGCTAAAGCTGATGAGCTTATGGATAAGGGAGTAGACGGATTCTTCGTAGATAATTGTGACGTTTATTATCAGTATCCTACAGAAGAAATCTTTTCTGGAGTATCAAACATACTGGAGGATTTAAAAGATAAAGGCGGATATGTTCTTATTAACGGCGGGGATTACTATGTAACCGAGTATTATAATCGCTATTATTCTTTGGATGCCATTCTTGATGGAGTTAATCAGGAGAGTGTATACACCTGTATAGATTGGGACAACGATTCCTTTGGTGTTAATACCGATGAAGACAGAGAGTATTTTAGTGATTACTTAAATATGGTCTTGGATGATAATAAAGATGCATATGTACTGGAATATACAAATGATTCTGAGGTAGAAGAAGAGGCGTATAACTATGCTAGCAAAATGGGTTATATCCCATACATATCACATTCACTTGAATTAAAATAAATTAGACAACCATTGTCTAATGGCTTAAAACAGGGCTTTTTGATACAGATATGACACTATCAAGGAAGGTCGTGTTACCACAGGACAAGAGCTATAATATTAAAAAGCTGTAGATGTTTTCATTGCAAAACTCTACAGCTTTTATTATAATTTCGGGTAGTTGTGAGTGAGGGATAAATTTGCAAAGCAAATTTTTTAAAATATCCCGAGCGATGTATCAGGATTATAGTATATAATCATGATGTTACATTATTACGAGGTGAGAAAATGAAACATAACTTTAAAGCTATTGAGAAAAAATGGCAAGCAGCTTGGGAAAAGGACGAGATTTTCAAAGCTGTTGACGGTTCTGATAAGCCAAAATTCTATGGCCTTGTAGAGTTCCCATATCCATCTGGTGCTGGTATGCACGTTGGACATATCAAGGCTTATTCTTCAGTTGAGGTAGTATCTAGAAAGCGAAGAATGCAGGGATACAATGTATTATTCCCTATCGGTTTTGATGCATTTGGTCTTCCTACAGAGAATTACGCTGTAAAGACAAACACTCATCCAAGAAAGATTACAGATGACAATATCAAGAAATTTACTACTCAGCTTAAGAGTGTAGGATTCTCTTTTGATTATAGTCGTACAATAGACACTACACAGGAGGACTACTACAAGTGGACTCAGTGGATTTTCCTTAAGATGTTCGAGAAGGGACTTGTTTTTAGAGATAAGACTCTTGTTAACTACTGCCCACATTGTAAGGTAGTTCTTTCGAACGAGGATTCACAGGGCGGTAAATGTGATATCTGCGATACAGACGTTATCCAGAAGGAAAAGGACGTTTGGTATCTTCGTATCACAGAGTACGCTGATAAGCTTCTTCAGGGACTTGATGGTCTTGATTTCCCAGAGAATATCAAGCAGCAGCAGGTAAACTGGATTGGAAAATCAAAGGGTGCTTTCGTAAATTTCACACTTGAAGGAATCGAAGACAAGCTTGAGATTTACACAACACGCCCAGATACACTTTGCGGTGTTACATTTATGGTTATTGCTCCTGAGCATCCATATATTGATAAATATGCAGACAAGATTTCTAACATGGACGCAATCTTAGCTTACAGAGCAGAGTGCCAGAAGAAATCTGAGTTTGAGCGTACACAGCTTGTTTCAAAGGATAAGACAGGTGTACGTGTTGAGGGATTTGATGCAATCAACCCAATCACAGGAAAGAAGATTCCTGTATTCATTTCAGATTACGTTATGATGGGCTACGGTACTGGTGCAATTATGGCCGTTCCTGCTCATGATCAGCGAGACTGGGACTTCGCTACTAAGTTTGGTATCGATATCATCCCTGTTATTGAGGGTGGAGATGTTACAAAAGAAGCTTACACAGGCGAAGGAAACATGATTAACTCAGAGTTCCTTAATGGTCTTAACAACAAAAAGGACTCAATCGATAGAATGATTCAGGAGCTTGAAAAACTCGGCCTAGGTAAGGCTGGTGTTCAGTTCAAGATGAAGGATTGGGCATTTAATAGACAGCGTTACTGGGGCGAGCCTATTCCAATCGTACATTGTCCTACATGTGGCGATGTTGCAGTTCCATTTGAGGAGCTTCCACTTAAGCTTCCTGTAATGGAGAAGTTTGAGCCTGGTACAGATGGAGAGTCTCCACTTGCTAGAGTAGAAAGCTTTGTAAATTGCAAATGTCCTAAGTGTGGCGGCGCTGCAAAGCGTGAGACAGATACTATGCCTCAGTGGGCTGGTTCTTCTTGGTATTTCCTTCGTTACATCGACCCACATAATGACAACGAATTTGCTGCTAGAGAAAAGCTTAACTACTGGATGCCAGTAGATTGGTACAACGGTGGTATGGAGCACGTTACTCGTCACTTGATTTACTCACGTTTCTGGCATCACTTCCTTTATGACCTTGGTGTTGTAAATACTCCAGAGCCATATAAGAAGAGAAGTGCTCAGGGTATGATCCTTGGTGAGGACGGACAGAAGATGTCTAAGTCTCGTGGCAATGTAATTGATCCACTTGATATTGTAGACGCATACGGTGCTGATACACTTCGTACATACGTATTATTCATGGGTGACTATGGTGCAGCTGCTCCTTGGTCAGATGCATCTGTTCGTGGTTGCAAGAGATTCCTTGAAAGATTTGCTGGTCTTACAGATATTATTACAGATGAAGCAAACAGCGAGTCCATCGAGACAGGAATCCATAAGACAATCAAAAAGGTTTCAGAAGATATTGAAGCCATGAAGTACAACACAGCAATTGCTGCTATGATGGGACTTCTTAACGATATCATTGCTGAAGGTCATATCACAAAAGATAACCTTATGCTTCTCGTAAAGATTCTTAGCCCATTTGCTCCACATCTTTGTGAAGAAATGTATGCAGAGCTTGGTGGAGAAGGATATGTATCACTTTCAGCTTGGCCAGAATTTGATCCAGCCAAAATTGTTGAATCAACAATCGAAATTGCTGTTCAGGTAAATGGAAAGCTTAAGGCTACAATCAAGATTCCTAATGGTTGCGAAAAGGATGAGGCTCTTTCTATTGCAAAAGCTGATGAAGCTGTTGTGAAGGCTCTTGATGGCAAAAATCTTGTTAAGGAAATCTATGTTCCTAATAAGATTGTTAACTTAGTTGTAAAATAATAAAAAGGTTTATAAGCCTGCCTAGTTGGCAGGCTTATTTTATAAAGATATTGCTATGAATTTAAAGCTTGATAAAAAAATACTTGAATTAGATAAAATTCTATATGCATTAATAGGTTGGGAGTTTGTTAATTTTTTCTTACATTTAATAAGTGATTATACCCCCTTTATTACTGTTACTGTAGACTACATTATTTTGGCAATAGAATTTTTACTTTTAGCATATATTAGTTATAGTTATAAAAAATTAGATTATGATATAGTTCGTTTTGATAGATTTATAAATTATCTTATTGCTTGTGATTTATGGGAGTTATTTATAATCATTTTTTCAAAAAGCAGGTCTCCTAAAATTATATTTTTTATATATGTTATAAAAGTATTTATTGTGATTTTTCTTTTATCAAAAATTAGATTAAATGTATTGAGAATATATGATGTAAAAGATAATCGTTATTTGTTATGTGCGTGGATTTTTATAAACTTCTTGATTCTTATTCTTATCATTATGTGTATCATGGGGGATGATCATACAAGAGCTGTTTTTATTTTTATCTATATCAGATACTTATTTGCGATATATTATATTTATGATACGTATCTGATTATGAAAACGAAAATGCCACATAAAGAAAGTATTAAAAATAATAATGTGTCAAAATTTAACAAATTAAAATATGTTAAATATTTTTTTGTGAGTATTATTTTAACCTATGGTGTTGCTGTTGTAGTGTTGAGCAACATATATGTAGAGGGAAAACGAAAGCTTTCTGATGATAACGGCAGTGTATTGACTGAACAGACTTCAACAAGTTCTTTTGTTAGACAATCTCTTGATGTATATTCATATTCTGTTGAAAACTTAATGCCATATAAGTCTATTTTTCACGATGAAAAATATGGGATAGTTAATGTTAAAACAGGATTCAATTCAGGGGTAATCTTTAATGCTGAACCTCAATTTGATAATGATGGAATCTCTCCGGATTATCGTGGACATTTTGTTAATTTAAAGGGCAAAAAAATATTTGATATTCCATTACGTTTGAGGATGAAGAAGTCCAAAAGACAATTAGTAGCAGAAGATTTTTTTAATATATTCAAAGAATCTCGTATACCTTTTTTTAAGAAAACATATTCTTCTACAGTAGATTGTAACTGGAATGGTTGGAACTACATGTTTTCTGTTAATAAAAGTGGAATTTGTGTTTTAAATTCAGGATATTATGATAGGTATTTTCAGCCTGATTATGAATATGATCAACCAAAACACTATTTTGACAACGGTATGGCTTTTTTCTATTCTGAATTAAAGGGTGCCTATGGAATTATTTCAGACAAAGGAAAAATATTAAAAAAGCCTATATATGACAAAATTGGTTTACAAGCACATTATGATATGATTCCAGTACATATAAAATATGGTGAATATAATGTTCTTGATGCTGATTTGAATTATATAATTGATGAAAAGCTGGAAGATGTATCTATAGATACGGTTTTATATAATCAAAAAAAGATTTTTTATAATTATAAAGATGAGACCTTAGGTGATCAGAATCGTTGGGTTAAAGACATCGATATTAATGGTAAATCTGAAGCTGATTATTGGTCTACAGATTATAGAGATTATCAGGATTCTTATTTTTCTTTGACAAAACATTTAGGTGATAAGGAAAGTGTAGTTGTCTTTAAAGATGAAAAAGAAATATATGAATCTGATGAGTATATAAAAATAGAAATATGTTGTCATGATGACAGATATTATATGCTTTGTATAAATAAGGCAGAAAATTTCTATGTGACGGATATGGAAGGTAATCAAATTATTCCAGGTTGTTTTTCTGATTATTGCAAAGCAAAAGATGGTAAGTTTTTCTTAAAAAGTGTAGATGCTGATCACATTGGCAAGACTGTTATTGCGGATTTAGATGGTAATATAAAATATACAGATTATGAATATTATGTGGATCGTGACAACTTTGATAATGATAATTTAAAGGTTATTAAAGTTCTTAAATTTGACAAAAAAAGTTACACTGTATTCAATTGGGTTGATTTAAATGGCGAGCTTTTGTATGATTGGTATCTGTATAGAGGTGAAGTGAAAGATTATCATTACTACGATGATAAAGATGAAGAAGTGGTTTTTACATATGCGGCAGATCTAAACGAAAATGGAAAACCTTACATTCATTGGTATGATATCTCTGGTAATAAGGTATTATCATTGCCATATTGTTATTATGGTGATGAGTTAATAGACTTTAATAGCGAAAGACTTTTCGGTACAGATATATGCAGAGATAGAGAAAATATTGAGTATTTCGATAAGCGTGTTTTTTGGGTGCAAAATGAAGAGGGGACTCTTGATTTTTACAATGTCGAAGGTGAATACTTAGGTACTGAAGAATCTAGTTATGATTACATTTATAGAGAACCTATGGAATAGAACTGTTAACAATATTTTTAAAGGAGAATAAAATGAGCAAGATTCAAATGACAACCCCACTTGTTGAAATGGATGGAGACGAGATGACTCGTATCCTTTGGCAGATGATAAAGGATGAATTACTTCTTCCATTCATTGATTTAAAGACTGAGTACTATGACCTTGGTCTTGAACACAGAAATGAAACAGATGACCAGGTTACTGTAGATTCTGCAGAAGCAACAAAGAAATACGGAGTTGCTGTTAAATGCGCTACAATCACTCCAAATGCTGCTCGTATGACAGAATACAACCTTAAAGAAATGTGGAAGAGCCCTAACGGTACAATTCGTGCTATTCTTGACGGTACTGTATTTAGAGCACCTATTGTTGTAAAGGGAATTGAGCCTAACGTAAAGTCATGGAAGAAACCAATAACAATTGCTCGTCATGCATATGGTGATGTATATAAGAACACAGAAATGGTTATTCCAAAGGCGGGTAAGGTAGAGCTTGTTTATACAGCAGAGGATGGAACAGAAGAGCGCGCTCTTGTTCATACATTTAATGGTCCTGGTGTAGTTCAAGGTCAGCACAACCTTAATAATTCTATTGAAAGCTTTGCTCACAGCTGCTTTAAATATGCTCTTGATACAAAACAGGATTTATGGTTTGCTACTAAAGATACCATATCAAAGAAATATGACCATACATTCAAGGATGTATTTCAGGAAATCTTTGATAAGGAATACAAAGATGCTTTTGACAAAGCAGGTATCGAATACTTCTATACACTTATCGATGATGCAGTTGCCCGCGTAATGAAGTCAGAAGGTGGATTTATTTGGGCATGTAAAAACTACGATGGTGATGTAATGTCTGATATGATTTCATCTGCATTTGGTTCACTTGCTATGATGACATCTGTACTTGTAAGTCCTGCTGGATATTATGAATATGAAGCTGCTCATGGTACCGTTCAGCGTCATTATTACAAGCATTTAAAGGGTGAGGAGACATCTACAAACTCTGTTGCGACTATTTTTGCTTGGACGGGAGCTCTTAGAAAGCGCGGAGAACTTGATAATATTCCTGAGCTTTCTGATTTTGCAGATAAACTTGAGCAGGCTTGCATTAAAACTATTGAAGATGGAAAAATGACTAAGGATTTAGCTCTTATCACTTCAATAGAGAATCCAACAGTACTTAACTCACGTGATTTTATCATTGAAATTCGTAAAACATTAGAATCACTATAAAATTATCTGACAACTATATATAGTGGTTAATGTTATTGACTTACACAATATAGTCTTTTATAATAGTCTCATACATAGTCGTGTGAGACTATTTTTGTGCGTATTTAAGGGAGAACATAATTGGAAATGAATGTTAAGCTTCAGGTTTTTGAAGGACCATTGGATTTACTTCTTCACCTGATAGATAAAAACAAAGTAGATATATACGATATTCCTATAGTTGAGATTACAGATCAGTATATGGAATATGTCCGTGCCATGGATCAGAGCAACTTAGATGTTATGTCTGAATTCATTCTTATGGCTACCACACTTTTGGATATCAAAAGTCGTATGCTTCTTCCTAGAGAAGAAAAGGAAGAGGAGGATGAAGAGACAGAGGATCCGCGTGCAGAGCTTGTTCAGCAACTTTTGGAATACAAAATGTACAAGACTATTTCTTATCAGCTTAGAGATAGACAGATGGATGCGAGCCTTGTTTTCTACAAGGAGCCTACTATTCCAGAGGAAGTTCTTAAATACGAACAGCCAGTTGATTTAGAAGAACTCATGTCAGATCTTACCTTAAATAAGCTGAACGACATCTTTCAACAGGTGCTTAAACGACAGGACAATCGTCGAGATCCTATTCGTTCAACATTTGGAAAGATTAAAAAAGAAGAAGTTTCTCTTGAACAAAAAATGGAGTGGACAATTGCATTTGCAAAGATGCACAATACTTTCAGTTTTAGGGCTTTACTCGAAGCTGCTCATTCAAAGACAGAAGTTATAGTTACTTTCTTGTGTATCTTAGAGATGATGAAGGCTGGACAGATTAATATTACACAGGAGGATACCTTCAAGGATATTGTCATTGAAAGCAAAATAGCTGCTTAATCAATGTTATTTTAAGTGCCCAATGCCATTGTGTTAAAGGGCACTTGTTCTTTGTGGAGGTTTAGTATATGACAAAAAAAGAAATTGAAAATATAGTTGAGGGTATATTATTTGCAATGGGAGGTACGGTTGAACCTTCAAAGATTGCAAAAGCCCTTGAAATAGAAGAAAAGCAGGTTGTTGAAACTATTAATACTCTAAAAGAATCATATGAAAAGAACAATAGAGGTATTACCATTACAGAAATTGATGGAGCTTATCAGATGTGTACAAGCCCAGACATTTATGAATACCTTATCAGAATTGCAAAACAGCCAAAGAAATATGTTCTTACAGATGTACTTTTAGAGACGCTTTCAATTATTGCTTATAAGCAACCAATTACTAAATCAGAAATCGAAAAAATTCGTGGAGTTTCCAGTGATTTTGCAGTATCTAAACTTGTTGAGTTTGGTCTCTGTACAGAACTTGGAAGACTTGATGCTCCGGGTAGACCAATGCTTTTTGGAACAACAGAAGAGTTTCTTCGTTCCTTTGGTGTTAGCTCAATTGAAGAGCTCCCAGAGCTGTCTCAGACTCAAATAGAAGAGTTTAAAATTGAAGCTGAAAATGAAGCAAATAACGTTGAAGTCACCATATAATTTTTATAAAAAATCAACAATAAAACCACCCAAAATTTTGGGTGGTTTTTTATTAGAATTTTTTGCCGTGATTTCATTGAAAAGGGCATGAAAATACTCTATTATTAGGATTGCGAGAAATTTGAAATAATTTATATAAATGGAGGTATGAGATGGGTAATGATTTAAGTCAAGCTCAGGCTAGAATTAATGCATTACTTGATGAGAACAGCTTTGTTGAGCTTCAATCATTAGTAATGTCACGCAACACAGATTTTAACCTTGATGCGAAGAAAGAACCATCAGATGGAGTTATTATTGGTCATGGTCTTGTAAATGGCACTTTAGTGTTCGTTTTCAGCCAGAACGCCGATGTTTTAGGCGGAACAATAGGTGAGATGCATGCTAAGAAGATTCTGTCGCTTTATGACATGGCACTTAAAGTTGGTGCCCCTGTTATTGGTTTTATTGATTGTGGCGGTGTTAGACTTCAGGAGTCCTTCGATGCACTTGAGGCTCTTGGTTCAGTAATTGAACGTGCTGCTGATGTAAAAGGGGTTATTCCTCAGCTTATGTGCGTAGCTGGTCACTGTGGTGGCGGACTTTCAGTTCTTCCATCACTTGCAGATTTCACATTTATGGTAGACGGTGCATCTCTTTTTATAAATTCACCAGACACTATTACAGGAAATCGTTCTGATGAATGTGATACATCTTCAGCTAAATTCCAGTTTGAAGAAGCTGGTACAGTTGATATGTATGGCTCACTTGATGAAGTAGTTACATCTATGAGACAAGTGATTTCAATGATTCCTAATGACATTGTTGAAGGAACTGATGATCTTAACAGAGCTTCGGAAGGACTTGAGGGAAAAATTGATGATGCTGCAGCCGTAGCAACTGAGATTGCAGACAATAGAGAATTTGTTGAGCTTAAGTCTGGTTTTGCCAAGGAAATGGTAACAGGCCTCATGAAACTTGACGGTGTGACAATTGGTGTTGTTGGAAACAGAGAAATTGACGGCGAAGCATTTCTTTCAGCTGCAGGCTGTGAGAAGGCTGCTGATTTTGTTGATTTATGTGATATGTATGAAATACCTGTTCTTTCAATCACAAATGTGGCTGCATTTAAGTCATGTACTTGCCAGGAAAGAAGATTACCAAGAGCACTTTCTCAGATGACACAAAGATTCGTTGATGCAAGCATTCCTAAGCTTAATCTTATTACTAAGCAAGCATATGGTTCTGCTTATGTACTTATGAATTCGAAGTCGCTTGGTGCTGATTTAGTATATTCTTTCGAAAATGCATCTGTAGGTGCTATGGAAGCTGCTAAAGCTGCTAGAATTTTGAGTGAAAATGGTACTGATGCTGTAGCTATTGAAAGAGATTATGCTAAGCTTCAGGATAGTGCGCTTACAGCAGCTGCACACGGTCACATCGATCGAATTGTTTCATATGCAGATGCTAGAAAATATATTATTGCAGGATTTGAAATGTTCTTTTAGAGCAGGAAGGTGACTTTATGAAAAAAAGAATTTTAGTAGTATTCACTACCTTAATCCTTGCTCTTAGCCTTGTCGCTTGCGGTGGCAAGAAGGACGAAAAATATGGCGGTTATGATGCAGAGGCTTATGACACTATAGCAAAGCTCTATATGAATTATGCATTAAGCCTTGAAGAAGATCAGTACGCAGAAGCTACTGAATACTTCATGGCAAATGGACTTGGAGAATACAGCGCGGCTGTTGAACAGGCTGGTCTTCCAAAGTTCTTAACAAAGAGTTTTGTTGGTTTTGATGAGCTTATAGAAAGCTACCAGAGTATCAAGGATATCAAGGTCGGTGAATTTGTTAAGTTTGAAGATGTTACTGTTGAGAAGTCTGGAAAGACAATTACAGCTACTCTTATTACCGATTATTCAAAACGAGATTTAAAGACAACATTTGTTTATAAAGCAAACGATGTTGATGCTGGCCCTACAGCAGTAAACGTAGAGCCTGTATACACACTAGGCGAGATTATGAAGAAGGCAGCCCTCAACACAGTTATGGGCATCCTAATTGTATTTTTTATGTTAGTTATCATGTCTGGTGTTATCAAATGCTTCGAAATTATTCCTAAGCTTGAAAAGAAGGTAAAGGAAAAGAATGAAGAAGCACCAGTTGTTGTAAGTTCAGAAATTGATACTAAGACAACTGTGAAAGATGAGACTGATGATTTACAGCTTGTGGCTGTTATTGCTGCAGCAATTGCTGCAAGTACAGGAGCTTCTACAGATTCATTTGTAGTTCGTTCCATCAAGAAAAGATAAAAGACTTTAGGAGGATTTTTCCATGAAAAATTATACTATCACTGTTAATGGAACAGTTTATGACGTTACTGTAGAAGACAAGGGCGGTTCTGGTGTTTCTCCAGTTACTCCAGCTGCTGCTCCTAAGGCTGTTGCTCCAGCTCCTGTAGCTACTGGTGCTGCTGGTGGAGTAAAAATCGAAGCCGGTGCTGCTGGTAAGGTTGTTAAGATTGCAGCTGCAGCTGGCACTTCTGTAAAGAAGGGTGATGCAGTTGTTGTTCTTGAGGTTATGAAGATGGAAACACCTGTTGTTGCTCCACAGGATGGAACAATTGCATCTATTAATTGCAACGAAGGTCAGCAGGTTGAGGCTGGCGCATTACTTGCTACTATGAACTAATAGGAGGATTACACATGAGTTACGTTGGAGAGACATTGTTGAACCTGGCTCATCAGACTGCATTTTTCAATCTGACCTGGGGTAACTATGTCATGATAGCGGTTGCCTGTGTTTTCCTTTTCCTTGCAATCAAAAAGGGTTATGAACCACTTCTTTTATTACCAATTGCATTTGGTATGTTATTAGTAAACATATACCCTGATATTATTGCAGCTCCGGAAGACACATCTAACGGTGTTGGCGGCTTGCTTTATTATTTCTATACTCTTGATGAGTATTCGATTCTTCCTTCACTTATTTTCATGGGTGTTGGAGCTATGACAGATTTTGGTCCACTTATTGCTAATCCAATCAGCTTTTGGCTTGGTGCAGCTGCACAGATTGGTATTTTTACTGCTTATATCCTTGCTATTTTCCTTGGATTTTCAGATCAGGCAGCGGCAGCCGTTTCTATCATTGGTGGTGCCGATGGACCTACATCTATTTTCTTGGCTGGTAAACTTGGTCAATCAGCTTTAATGGGACCGATAGCTGTGGCGGCATATTCTTACATGTCATTGGTTCCTATTATTCAGCCTCCAATTATGAAGGCACTTACAACAAAAGAAGAGCGTTCTATCAAGATGGCTCAGCTTCGTCCTGTGTCAAAACTTGAAAAGATACTTTTCCCAATTGTTGTAACTATTATTGTTTGTCTTATCTTACCTACAACAGCTCCACTTGTTGGTATGCTTATGTTAGGTAACTTATTCAAGGAGTCTGGTGTTGTTAATCAGCTTACTGAGACAGCATCAAACGCTATGATGTATATCGTAGTTATTCTTCTTGGAACATCTGTTGGTGCTTCAACATCAGCAGAGGCATTCTTAAATGCAGCTACAATCAAGATCGTTATTCTTGGTCTTGTGGCTTTCGTATTTGGTACAGCGGCTGGTGTATTATTTGGAAAACTTCTTTGCCACATTACTGGTGGTAAGATTAATCCACTTATTGGTTCAGCTGGTGTGTCTGCTGTTCCTATGGCAGCACGTGTTTCCCAGAAGGTTGGTGCAGAAGAGGACCCTACAAACTTCCTGCTTATGCATGCTATGGGACCTAACGTTGCTGGTGTAATTGGTACAGCTGTTGCTGCCGGTGTATTCATGGCTATTTTTGGAGTTTAGGAGGATAAAATAAATGGCAGATATTAGTCCAAAGCCAGTTAAAATAACTGAGACAATACTTAGAGATGCTCATCAGTCACTTATTGCAACTCGTATGCCTACCTCTATGATGCTTCCTATCGTAGATAAAATGGATAAGGTTGGTTACAATGCAGTTGAGTGCTGGGGCGGTGCTACATTCGATGCTTCACTTCGTTTCCTTAAGGAAGATCCATGGGAGAGACTTAGAAAGCTTCGTGATGGCTTCAAGAATACAAAGCTTCAGATGCTTTTCAGAGGCCAGAATATTTTAGGATACAGTCAATATCCAGATGATGTTGTTGAATACTTTGTTCAGAAATCTATTGCAAATGGTATTGATATCATTCGTATTTTCGACTGTCTCAACGATATCAGAAACCTTCAGACAGCTGTTAAAGCTACTAACAAGGAGAAAGGACATGCTCAGGTTGCTCTTTCATACACACTTGGAGAAGCTTATACACTTGATTACTGGAAGGATATTGCAAAGAGAATTGAGGAAATGGGAGCTGATTCTATCTGTATCAAGGATATGGCCGGACTTCTTGTTCCAGCAAAAGCATATGAACTTGTTACAGCATTAAAGGAATCTACAACACTTCCTATCGAAATGCATACTCACTACACATCAGGTGTTGCTTCAATGACTTACCTTAAGGCAGTTGAAGCTGGTGCAGATATCATTGACTGTGCTATGTCACCATTTGCTCTTGGTACTTCACAGCCTGCAACAGAAGTTATGGCTGCAGCATTTGAAGGCACACCATATGATACTGGTTTTGATCAGGAACTTCTTTCTGAAATTGCTGATTACTTCAGACCATACAGAGAAGAATGTATTGAAAGCGGACTTCTTTCTACAAAGGTTCTTGGTGTTAACATCAATACACTTCGTTACCAGGTTCCAGGCGGTATGCTTTCAAATCTTATCAGCCAGTTGAAGGAGCAGGGAAAAGAAGATAAACTTCGTGAGGTTCTTGAGGAAGTACCTCGAGTACGTAAAGATCTTGGTGAGCCACCACTTGTTACACCTTCATCACAAATTGTTGGAACACAGGCGGTGTTCAATGTACTTATGGGCGAAAGATACAAAGTAGCTACTGAGCAGACAAAGGATATTCTTCTTGGTAAATATGGACAGACAGTTAAACCTTTCAATCCAGAAGTTGTAGAAAAGGTTCTTGGCCCTGATAAGGACAAGGCAATTACATGTCGTCCAGCTGATTTAATCGAGCCAGGACTTGCAAAATTCGAAGAAGAATGCAAGCAGTGGAAGCAGCAAGATGAAGATGTTCTTTCATATGCTTTATTCCCAAAGGTTGCTACAGAATTCTTTGAGTATCGTGAGGCTCAGCAGACAAAAGTTGACCCAGCAAAAGCTGACAAGGAAAACAAGGCTTATCCTGTATAAAAAGGTTTGAATTAGAGTAATGCAAGAAATCTTGCATTACTCTTTTTTTTAATTTATACTGTTTATACTGATTTTTAGAGGTATATTACAAGCGTGTTATTTGAGGGTATTTTATGGCTACAACTACAGATTTAATTTCAAAAATTAACGAAAAATACGGTAAGATGTCAAAAGGACAGAAGCTTCTTTCCAACTACATTATCGACAATTACGACAAGGCAGTTTTTCTTACTGCAGCAAAGCTCGGGGATATAATCGGAGTATCTGAATCTACAGTAGTTAGATTTGCATCATTTATAGGATATAAAGGATATCCAGAGTTTCAGCAGGCCCTAGAAGATATGGTACGTTCAAAGCTTAACAGTAGTGAAAAAGTAGAAATCACTAATGGCGGGTTAGAACAAAATGGTGTTATTAAAGAGGTTCTTACATCTGATGCACTTAAAATAAAAAATACTATGGAAAGTATTGATGAGGCTGCCTTTTATAATGCAGTTGAGGCTTTGCTTAAAGCTAGAAGAATCTACGTTGTAGGTATTAGAACCTGTGCACCTCTTGCATCATTTCTTTCATTTTATTTAAATATGATATTTGATAATGTTGTTAACTTACAGACTTCATCTACATCAGAGCTATTTGAACAGATGATACACATAAGCGATAAAGATTGTATTATTGGTATTTCATTTCCGAGATATTCTATGAGAACATTAAAGGCTTTAGAGTTTGCAAACAATAGACAGGCACATGTAATTACCATCACTGATTCAATTCATTCACCGATGAATCTTTATAGCTCATGCAATCTCATAGCAGAAAGTGATATGCATTCTGTTGTAGATTCTTTGGTTGCACCATTATCAGTTATTAATGCTCTTATAGTAGAGCTTTGCAATCGCAGGCAGGCTGATGTAGCAAAGACCCTTGAAATGGTAGAAAATGTTTGGACTGATTATCAGTTCTATGAAAATGATGAAATAGATTTAGTTGACGATTCAATAAAAATGGCTTATCCAGGAGAGTTTTAATGGGAAAAGTTATAATAGTTGGTGGTGGTGCTGCTGGAATGATGGCAGCCTATTCTGCCGGAATGTGCGGTCATACCGTTATTTTATTAGAAAAGAATGAAAAGCTTGGAAAGAAAATTTATATCACAGGAAAAGGTAGATGTAATTTTACAAATGCCTGTGATATTGAAGATTTTTTCAAGAATGTTGTTAGTAATCCTAAATTTTTGTATAGTGCACTTTATACCTTTAGTCCGGATTCTATGATTGATTTTATAGAAAGTCATGGCGTGAAAACAAAAATAGAACGAGGAAATAGAGCTTTTCCTGAATCAGATCATGCTTCAGATATTACAAAAGCACTTTCCAATGGACTGAACGAATATAATGTAGATGTTAATTTGAAAACTGAAGTAAATGGGTTATTAATAGAAAATTCAGTCGTGAAAGGTGTTCTACTAAAAAATGGAACAAAACTTCTAGCTGATCATGTCGTTGTTTGCACTGGAGGGTTATCATATTACACAACTGGCTCTACTGGAGATGGCCTTAAGTGGGCAACCCAAGCGGGCATTAATGTTATAGAAACAAGACCAGCCCTTGTTCCACTAAATACAAAGGAATCATATATTCCTAGTATGCAGGGTTTGTCTTTGAAAAATGTTAATCTTACAATTTTTGATGGCAAAAAAAAGCTATATGATAATTTTGGAGAGATGCTGTTTACACACTTTGGTGTAAGTGGACCATTAGTTTTGTCGGCATCATCAATTATTGGAAAAAAGCTTCAAGAAAAAAGAAATTTGTCAGCTTATATAGATTTAAAACCTGCTCTTAATATTTCTGATTTAGATGCAAGACTTCTTAGGGAATTTAATGAAAATATGAACAAGCACTTAAGTACTGTTTTACGTAGTTTGCTTCCTAGCTCTATGGTTCCCGTTTTTATTGAAATATTAGGTTTTGATGACGAACGTCAGATTAATTCAATTACAAAAGAGGAGAGACAAACTATTATTTCGTTACTAAAGGCTTTCCCCTTTACTATTGTTGGCTTAAGAGATTTTAAGGAAGCTATTGTTACAGCGGGTGGAGTTTCTGTGAAAGATATTGACCCAAGTACAATGAAATGTAAAAATATAGAAGGGCTTTCCTTTGCAGGAGAAGTTCTTGATTTGGATGCTTTTACCGGCGGCTTTAATTTACAGATTGCCTGGTCAACAGGATATCTAGCTGGTATATCAATATAAAAATCGGAGGATTTGTTTTATGGCAATGAACGTTGCAATTGATGGACCTGCTGGGGCAGGTAAATCTACAATAGCAAAAGCTATTGCAAAAAAAATGGGATATGTTTATGTAGATACTGGAGCAATGTATAGAGCAATGGCTTTATATTTTCTACGTGTTGGTATTTCACCTGATGATGAAGAAAAAATTTCTTCAGTAGTAGATAATATTCTTGTATCTATCAAATATGAGGATGGTGCTCAGCACGTTATTCTTAATGGCGAAGATGTAACAGGCATGATTCGTACTGAGGAAGTGGGCAATATGGCTAGTGCTACATCTGTTTATAGTCCTGTTAGAACAAAGCTTGTTTCTTTGCAGCAAGAGCTTGCAAAGACAACAGATGTTATTATGGATGGACGAGATATAGGAACTGTTGTACTTCCAAATGCTGACGTGAAAATTTTCCTTACAGCATCAGTTGAATGTCGTGCTAAACGCCGTTTTGATGAACTTGTTGCTAAGGGGGAAACACCTGATTTTGACAAAATAGCAAAAGATATCGAGGAAAGAGATTATAGGGATTCGCATAGAGAAATCAGTCCATTAAAGCAAGCTGATGATGCAATTCTTGTAGACAGTTCTGAGATGAACATAGATCAGGTTGTAGAAACAATTATTTCTTATATTAATAAATAAAGGATTTATTTATGAATGTTGTATTAGCAAAATCTGCTGGCTTTTGTTTTGGAGTGCAAAGAGCTGTAGATGTAGTAAAGAAACAAATAGAAGAGGGTAATAAGCCTCTTTATACTTATGGACCTATTATACACAACGAAGAGGTAGTTCGAGCTTTTGAGGCAAACGGTGTAAAGGTGATGGAAGAAGATTCTACCGAAGATTATACTGCTGGAACAGTTATAATTCGTTCACATGGAGTCACCAGAAAAGTAGAAGAGGATCTACGAGAAAAAGGCCATGAAATAATTGATGCTACATGCCCATTTGTTAAGAAAATTCACCGGGCTGTAGATGAACACTCAAAAAATGGTGAGCATATTGTAATAATAGGCAATCCCGATCATCCGGAGGTTCGCGGTATAGTTGGATGGATTAATGGTAATGAATACACAGTTATTCCCAATGAACAGGCGGCTGTGGATTTTTCAGTTAATTCTCACACGTCTATTTGTATTGTGTCTCAAACCACCTTTAACCATAATAAATTTCAAGAATTAGTTGAAATTATAAAGGAAAAAGGTTATCATATTATTGTTTTGAATACAATATGCGATGCGACTAACAAAAG
>CAMJBT010000037.1 GCA_946403965.1 uncultured Pseudobutyrivibrio sp.
AGAACATCAGCCTTCCAAGCTGAATACGTGGGTTCGATTCCCATCACCCGCTCTTATAAATCAAAATAATTGTTTGTAGTATGCGCGATTAGCTCAGCTGGCAGAGCACCTGACTCTTAATCAGGGTGTCCAGGGTTCGAACCCCTGATCGCGCATTTTTAATATGGCGAGATAGCTCAGTTGGCTAGAGCACACGGTTCATACCCGTGGTGTCGAGGGTTCGAATCCCCCTCTCGCTACTATTTTATTATGTGTGTGTAGCTCAGCTGGATAGAGCACTTGGCTACGGACCAAGGTGTCGGGAGTTCGAATCTTCTCACGCACGCTAATCTATAGGCGCTGAATCTGATGGGTTCAGCGCCTTTTTTAAATCCTTTTTATTTCTAATGTGATATAATTATTTTTAAATGAAATGGTCAAATCTAGACCATAAATAATGGCTTTATTTATGACATAAAGGGGGACAATATGGTTTCAAAAAAACAACGTTTTAGAACATTTCTTTTTGTAATTATTCTTGCGGCAGCTATTATTGGTGGAGTGTTTGCAATTAGCTATTTCAAAGGAGGCGTTACTTTCCCATGGCAGGTGACGGTGTCAGATACACAAGAAAAGAAAGCTTCAAGTGAACCTAAGGAAGAACCTAAGCTTGTTGTAAAGGAAAAGCCAAAGAAAGTTGAATCAAAAAAGGTAGAGAAACCTGCAAGCGAAAATAAGGAAGAAATTGTAGAAGAAGAAACAGAGCCTAAAAGTATTGGTAGCGGTACTCAACTGAAATATTATGGAAAACTTTCCGTTGATGGAACAAGGCTTGTAGATGAAAATGGTGATGATGCACTTCTTATGGGTGTCAGTACACATGGAATTAATTGGTTCCCAGAGTACGCTTCAGCTAAAACTATTAAGTCTTTACGAGAAGATTGGGGTATCAACGTAATTCGTTTGGCTATGTATACAAGCGATTATGAGGGATACTGTGTTGGTGGAAATGACAACCAGAAATACCTTAAGGGACTTATTGATGAAGCAGTAAACGCTGCAATTGATAATAATATGTATGTTATAATTGATTGGCATATTTTAAATGATGGAAATCCTAATGAATATAAGTCCGATGCTATCCAGTTCTTCGGTGAGATGGTTCGTAAATACGAATCATATGAGAATGTTATTTATGAGATTTGCAATGAGCCAAATGGTGATACAACATGGGAAGATATTAGAGAATATGCTAATGAGGTAATTCCTGTTATTAGAAATGTGGATGAGGATGCGATTATTTTGGTTGGTACACCAAAATGGTCAAGTGATTTATATTCAGTGTTAGAGAATCCTTTAGACTTCGATAATATTATGTATACATATCATTTCTACGCTGGTACTCATCGTTCGCGTGAAAGAGATAAACTTAGAACTGCAATTGAAGAAGGCTTACCAGTATTTATTTCAGAGTATGGTCTTGTTTCAGCAGATGGTGATGGAAATGCCGATTTAACCGAAGCTAACAGATGGTTTGATTTAATGAGGGAAGAAGATTTAAATCTTTCATCTTGTATGTGGAATCTTTCAAATAAGGATGAAGGTTCTGCAATGATAAATTCAGATTGTGAAAAGGTTGAAGGATTTACAGAAGATGATATTTCCGATTCAGCCAAGTATTTGCTGGATACTATAGGCGAATACAAGAATACAAACTTTGAACAAGGCTATGTCGATAACGAAAGTTCCAATTCAAAATCTATAAAAGATGATAGTAATAAAGATTCAAAATCTTTAAAAGATGATAGTAATAAAGATTCAAAGTCTTCAAAGGATGATGGTAATAAGGATTCAAAATCTTCAAAGGATGATATTAGTAAAAGTTCAAAGGCTTCTAAAAACAATAATGAAAATACTTTATTAAAAAACAGATCTGATAAAACATCTGAAACTGAAGATGATGTTTTAGATGATAATCAAGAAGATATTAAGAGCAATAGCTCTAAAGATAAAAATTCCAAAAAGACTAGTAATAGTCTAAAGGATAGAAGATAGGAGTAGTTTTGTAATGACAACAAATGAGAAAATCGCAGCATTGCGTAATTTAATGAATGAAAGAGGTATTGATATGTACCTCATTCCTACAGACGATTTTCATTCATCAGAGTATGTTGGAGAACACTTTAAAGCACGTAGCTTTATGACAGGATTCACAGGTTCAGCTGGAACCGCAATCATCACACAAAAGGAAGCTCATCTTTGGGCTGATGGTCGCTATTTTGTTCAGGCTGCAAAACAGATAGCAGATTCTGAAGTAATCTTAGAGCGAATAGGTGAGCCAGGAGTTCCTGAAGTAGAGGAATTTATTGAGCAGAATTTCCTTGAAGGTGGATGTCTTGGATTTGATGGTCGTTGTGTCTCAGCAAAGAATGCAGCAAAGTACTTTGATATTGCAAACAGTAAAGGCGGCGATTTATATACTACTGAGGATTTGGTTGATTTAATCTGGGAAGATAGACCAGCCCTACCAAAGGCTACTACATGGGTGCTTGAGGATAAGTATTCAGGTGAAAGCATGCAGGCTAAAATATATAGAATTCGTGAGAAAATGAAAAAGAAAAAGGCTGATGCTCATCTTCTTACAAGTCTTTATGATATCGCTTATGTACTTAATATACGTGGAAATGATATTGAAAATGTTCCTGTTTTCCTTTCTTTCCTTTTGATTACAGATGATACAATTATTTTATTTACTGATACAACAAACTGGCCAGAAGAGGTTATGAGTTATTTAAATGATAATGGTGTAAAACTTTACCCTTATGATATGATTTACCATTATCTTCAGAGCGCTGATATGTCAGACAGAAGAGTACTTCTTGATCAGACAATCGTAAATTATAATATGGTTAAGGCTTTGAAGGGCTCTGCAAAGATTATTGATGACAAAAACCCTTCTGAGCTTATGCGTTCCATTAAAAATGAAACAGAAATCAAGAATACAAAGATTGCCCATGTAAAGGATGGTGTTGCCTGCACAAAGGCAATCAAATATATCAAAGAAAATATCGGAAAGGTTCCAATGACAGAAATTACTGTTTCCGATTATTATGAGGCTCGCCGTAAGGAACAGGAGAATTTTGTAGATCTTTCATTCGGTACTATTTCCGCTTATGGTCCTAATGCCGCCATGATGCACTATAGTGCAAAGGCTGGTTTAGAGGCCACATTAAAGCCGGAGGGATTCCTTCTTGTTGATTCAGGAGCGCACTTCCTTGAAGGTACAACTGATATTACTCGAACTATAGCGTTAGGCCCACTTACACAGCAGATGAAGGAATACTATACTGTTGTTCTTAGATGTCATTTAAGACTTATGGCAGCAAACTTTCCTAAGGGAGTGACAGGTGCAAACCTTGATATTCTTTCACGTGGGCCAGTGTGGGATATGGGGCTTGATTATCGTTGTGGAACAGGCCATGGTGTTGGACATATTCTTAATGTTCACGAAGGCCCAAACCGCTTCCACTGGAGAGTGCTTAAGGGACAGAATTCTGCAGAGATTCAGCCAGGAATGATAACTACAGATGAGCCAGGTTTATATATCGAGGATGGCTTTGGAATTCGAATTGAGAATGAGCTTCTTTGTGTTGCAGGAGAGACTACAGAGTATGGTGATTTCCGCCATTTTGAAGCTATAACATACTGCCCAATCGATCTTGATCCAGTTATCCCAGAAATGTTGACTGAAGCAGAAAAGAAGACTCTTAATGAATATCACGCAATGGTTAGAGCTACTCTTAAGCCATATCTTTCAGATGAAGAAAATCAGTGGCTTGCAAAAGAAACTAGAGATATATAATTAGCATCCTAGAAATAGGTTATGTCAGCTAGACTGACTTAAGAGGAAAATAATGAGCAAATTATTATTAATGGACGGTCACAGTATCGCCAATAGAGCATTTTATGGAGTACCAGATTTAACAAATAGCGCCGGAGAACACACCGGCGCCATTTTTGGTTTCCTAAACATGATGTTTAAGTTTATCGAGGATGAGCAACCGGACAACTTTGCTGTTGCTTTTGATGTTCATGCTCCAACATTCAGACACAAAATGTTTGAAGCATATAAGGGCACCCGAAAGCCAATGCTGCCAGAGCTTAAGGAGCAGATTCCACGTATTCAGGAAATGCTAAAAGCTATGGGAGTTCCAGTAATTACACTTGAAGGCTGGGAAGCAGACGATATTCTCGGTACACTTGCCAGAATGGGTGAAGAAAAAGGCTTTGATGTAACAATTGTTTCTGGAGACAGAGACTTGCTACAGCTTGCAACAGAAAAGGTAAAGATTTCTATTCCTAAGACAAAAAAAGGTGGAACTGAAATTGAAAATTATTATGCTGCTGATGTCAAAGCAGCTTATGATGTTACACCAAAGCAATTTATCGATGTAAAAGCACTCCAAGGAGATGCAAGTGATAATATCCCTGGTGTTGAAGGAATCGGCCCAAAGACTGCACAAAAGTGGATTGCAGAGTATGGCTCAATTGAGGAATGCCATGCCCACGTGGATGATATGAAAAAGGGCAAGGTGCTTGATAATTTTATTGCCCAGTGGGATATTGCTGTTCTATCAAAGGAGCTTGCCACAATTAATGTGAATGCGCCAATAGAGCTTGAGGAGGGGAGCACAAAGCTTACAAACCTCTTTACAGAAGAAGCTTATTTACTATGTAAAAGATACGAGTTGAAGAAGCTTTTACCTAGATTTGAACATACTGATACATCAAAGGTACAGGACAATACATCAGAAACTTTTAAACGTATATACGATTTATCCGAGGTAGAAGATTTCTTTAGTAGACTCAAGGATGCTGGCAGGGATTTTGTTGGAACCAGCATTATGGCTGGAGATGATATGAAGATAAAGGGGGCCGCTTTGTCGGTGGGTGAATCTACTGTATATGTAGATTGTGCAGGTCTGATATCACCTGATTATTTGGCACACAAACTCATGGAAATAAGCAAAGCCGGTGTCAAACTTTGCTTTTGGGATTTAAAGAAAGCTTTACATTTAATATACAATCTCCTTGGAACAGAAGAAAAAGAGCAGGTTTGCACTCTTGGCGGAAAGAACGGAATTTTCCCAACAGCTGTTGATGTAGCTGTTGCGGCATATTTGCTTAATCCAACAAAAAAAGAGTATACAGCAGATGATATAGCAAATGAAATCCTTGGAATTTTAATTCCAGCTCAGGCAGATTTGTTTGGAAAGAAAAAGCTTTCTGTAGCTTTAGACGATGACAGCTTACTAGAAGCTGTTACTACTTATGCCTGTTATAATGCTTACGTTGCTTATGCTTCTTTTGAAAAAGTGATTGAGGAAATTAAACAAGAGGGTATGTTAGATATATATGAAAAAATCGAGATGCCTCTTACTTATACTTTATTTGATATGGAACTTCAGGGAATTGCAATGGATGCAAATGCCTTGGCCGAATTTGGCGAAAAGCTGCAGATTCGTATAAACGAATTGGAACAAAGCATATACGCTAAGGCCGGAGAAGAGTTTAATATCAATTCACCAAAGCAACTTGGAGTAATCCTTTTTGAAAAGCTTGGAATTGAGGGTGGAAAAAAGACCAAGACTGGCTATTCAACAGCAGCTGATGTATTGGAAGAACTTTCAGCAACAAATCCTATTATTAGCGAGATATTAGAGTATAGACAGCTTGCGAAACTTAAGAGCACCTACGCCGACGGATTGTCAGCATGTCTGGACGAAGATGGAAGAATTCGTTCTACATTTATGCAGACAGTTACAGCCACCGGAAGAATTAGTTCAACAGAACCTAACCTTCAGAATATTCCAATCAGAATGGAACTTGGAAGGGAGATTCGAAAGGTATTTTATCCAAAGGATGGATGTGTATTTTTAGATGCAGACTACTCACAGATTGAGCTTAGAGTACTTGCACATATGTCTGGAGATGAAAATCTGATTGCTGCGTTCAGGGCAGGCCAGGATATTCATAGAGCTACTGCATCCCTCGTATTCAATACTCCATTTGAGGAGGTTACAGATTTGCAACGTCGTAGTGCAAAGGCTGTAAATTTTGGTATTGTTTATGGCATCAGTGCATTTGGCCTTGCAAAGGACATAGGAATCGGAAGAAAAGAAGCTCAGGAATACATTGATAATTATTTTAAGGCATATCCTAAAATGCATGAATTTTTAGAGGGCTTGAAGGAATCCGCCAAGGAATGTGGATATGCTACTACAATGTATGGTAGACGACGCCCTGTTCCAGAACTGGCATCTTCAAACTTTATGACAAAGCAGTTTGGAGAGAGAGTGGCAATGAATTCGCCTATACAGGGAACAGCAGCCGATATCATAAAGATAGCTATGGTAAATGTTCACGATCGTTTATTAAAAGAAGGTTTAAAATCAAAGCTTCTTCTTCAGGTTCATGATGAACTTTTAGTAGAGACCTATGAGGAAGAAAGAGCTCTTGTAGAACAGCTTATAGCTGAGGAAATGCAGGGGGCAGCCCAGCTTTTAGTACAGCTTGAAATTGATATGAATTCTGGAAAAACATGGGCTGAAGCTCACTAGTATTAAATTTTGTGCTTTACCTTTTCAGAATTTTATATATTATTATAGGAGTATTATTTAATTAAAAATTGTAGGAGGAAATAAAAATGAGTTTTCCAAGAAAACAAATTAAGGCTAATGCTAGAGCTGCTTTATCAGCAAACTATTGGCCAATTATCGGATATCCACTTTTGCTTTTAATTGCATTAGAGACAGCTATGTCAGTATTCTTTACTGTTATTATGTTTGGAATTATGGCTGTTTTTGGTATTAGCACTGGGCTTGAAAGCTTAATGTATGGCGAGCCAGACGTAGCTGCAATAGTTGTAGGATATATTATCTATATTGTAATAGTTGCGCTAGTAGGTCTTGTTGCTATGGTATTTCAGGTAGGAGAGTTGAAATTCTACTATGAATTTTACAGAGGTTCAAAGGCTGATTTTGGTACCTTCTTTACAGGTTTCAAGAACAATGGTATGTGGAGAATCATGGGTGGAATGTTCCTTATGGGACTTTACATTTATCTTTGGTCTTTACTTCTTATCATCCCTGGTATCATTAAGACTTATCAGTACAGAATGTTCCCATATCTTTTGATTGATCGTCCAGACCTTTCAATCAGAGAATGTTTTGCAATGACAAAGAAGATGACTGCAGGTCATAAAGGTGATTTGTTTGTAATGGATCTTTCATTTATCGGATGGGTTATATTATCATTGTTTACTTGTGGTCTTCTCGCAATTTTTTATGTAGGACCATACATGTCTTTGTCACAGGCAGGATGCTATGATTTCCTTAAGCGAGTACGTATGGGACAGCCAGGACCAGGAAATGGACAGCCAAATCCAGGACCACAGCAGTTTAATCCAAACGGAAATCAGAACTTCAATCAGGGACCAGTATTTCAGTCTGCAACATTTGAATCACAGGCTACAGCTCAGCCAGCACAGGCACCAGAGGCAAACTATGCACAGCCGGTAGAGCCAGCACAGGCACCAGAGGCAAGCTACGCACAGCCAGTAGCACCAGCACAGGCACCTGAGACAAGCTATGCACAGCCAGTAGCACCAGCACAGGCGCCAGAGACAAGCTATGCACAGCCAGTGGAGCCAGCACAGGCACCAGAGACAAGCTATGCACAGCCAGTGGAGCCAGTACAGGCACCAGAGGCAAGCTATGCACAGCCAGTGGAGCCAGCACAGGCATCAGATACAAATACAACTGGACCAATTGTGGTAGATAACGACGATATTTTTGACGAATAAATATGAAATTTATAGGAATTACAGGGGGCATCGGCGCTGGCAAAAGCACGGTGCTCTCTTTGTTAAAGGAAAATATTAATTGTAAGGTATTGCTAGCAGATGAAGTTGCCGCAGAGCTTATGACTCCAGGGCATAAGTGCTTTGATGAGGTGGTTCAGTTGCCATGGCCATCCTCTATTTTAGATGCAGATGGACAAATCGATAGACCACTAATGGCAAAGTATATGTATGCTTCAGATTCTCTTAGAGAAGGGGTTAATGCTTTGGTTCATCCAGCTGTAGAAAATGAAGTACTAAATCAGGTGGAAATCGAGAAGAATAAGCACAATATAGAGTACTTTTTCTTTGAAGCTGCATTGCTCATAGAATGTGGATATGGTAAACTTGTTGATGAGATGTGGTATATTTACGCGAGTCCTCAAGTGCGTACAAAACGGTTGATGGAGTCGAGAGGATATACCGAAGAACGAATTCAAAACACATTTAAGGTGCAGCGTACAGACGAGAGCTTCCGAGAGAATTGTGACCGAATTATTGATAATAGTGGCTCTAAGGAGCAGACGCTTTTACAGCTTCGCACCTTATTGAACTAGGTGTTTAGATTATTCTAAAGGGGAAGTGGTTGCATGGAGAAGAAGGACATTGTTTTTGGCTTGGACATTGGAACTAGAAATGTCATTGGTACAGTTGGTTACCTTGACGGAGAGGAGTTTCACGTTATAGCACAGACTATTCGTGAGCATGACACACGTGCCATGCTGGATGGTCAGATTCACGATATAGGACGTGTTGGCACTACCTGTGAAGAGGTGAAAAATGAGCTTCAGGAAATGACTGGCCTCACCCTTACAGAAGTATGTATAGCCGCCGCTGGTCGTGTGCTTCGTACTATTACGACCCATGTGGAGCTTGAGTTCCCAGAGGAGACAGTTGTTACCGGAGAAGATCTTCACACTCTTGATATGCTTGGCATTGAACAGGCAGGCAAGGAGATCAAGGGCGATGAGGATAATAAATACAAATTTTTCTGTGTAGGTTATTCTACTGTCAAATACTATTTAAATGGTGATCTGTTTTCATCGCTTGAAGACCATAAGGCTGATGTTATTGGAGAGGATATTATTGTTACATTCCTTCCAGAGGATGTTGTAGATGGTTTATATTCCGCTGTTGGAAAGGCAGGTCTTTCTGTAGCAAATCTTACTTTGGAGCCTATTGCTGCAATCAATGTTGCTATTCCTCAGAATTTTAGAATGCTTAATATTGCCCTTATTGATGTAGGGGCTGGTACATCTGATATATGTGTCACCAGAGATGGAAGCATTATAGCTTACGGAATGATTCCTATGGCAGGTGACGAGTTGACAGAAGTACTTGTACATGAATTTTTGGTTGATTTTTCCACGGCCGAGCAAATTAAGAGAGCTTCCACTGAAGGTGGAAATATCACCTATGAGGATATCATGGGAATCAGCCATACAATCAAATCAGAAGATGTGTACAAGCTTACGGACCCTGTAATGAAAAAAATTGCCGAGGAAGTTTCTTCAAAGATAAAGGAACTGAATGGTGATAAATCTGTTTCAGCTGCGTTTGTAGTCGGAGGTGGCGGTAAGGTTCATGGCTTTACAGAGGCGCTTTCGAAGGATTTAAATATTGTAGCAGAACGTGTTGCGCTTCGTGGCGAGGAAGTCATGAAGAATATAGTTTTCGAGCAGGATAATATCAAAAAGGATTCACTTCTTGTTACTCCAATTGGTATTTGCTTGAATTATTACGAGACAAAGAACAACTTCATCATGATTCATTTCAATGGAGAGATGATGAAGCTTTATGATAATGGCCAGCTTACAATTGTGGATGCAGCTATGCAGGCGGGATTTTCTGCGGATCAGCTGTTCCCTAGACGTGGTCGAGAAATCAATTTCACTGTAAATGGTGTAGCCAGAATGCTCCGTGGTACAGAAGGTGAATCTGCTGTAGTCACAATGAATGGCAAGCCTGTAGGTATTAATACACCACTTGAGTTCAATTGTGAAGTTGAGCTTACCCCTTCAACAGTAGGGGAAGGCGGAACAGGTACCATTGCTGATTTGGCAGAGTTTACTACAGAATATATATACTTTAATGTATGCGGACACAGAGTAAAATGTCCAAAATTTGTGGAAGTAAATGGTTCAATGGAACCACCTACATATTCAGTCAAGGATGGGGATGTTATTGAGACACGACCATTCTATACGGTTGGACAGTTGGCTGAGTTTATGGATGTTACTATCGATGAAAGATACGAAATTCTTGTAAACAATCGACCAGCAAGCATGGATTCTCTTGTATACGAAAATTTTGTCATATATTGGACTACAACAAGTCCTACTGCTTATGCCACAGACTATTTGGCAGAAGAAGGAGAGGGGCTTCCAGAAGATTATGACACAGAGGATGATGGACCTTCAAAGATTACAGATATTCACACAAAGATGAAAATCGAAACTGTGGATATGCCAATAGTAGTTAATGGTAAAAAGATGACTCTTTCTGGAAAGAAGGAATATATTTTTGTAGATATTTACAATCTGATCAATTTTGATCCAAGCGAAGGCAATGGACGTCCACTTATCATAAAGATTAACGGACAGAAATGTGGCTACGCAGATGAGCTTCGTGCCAATGATGAGGTTGAGTGTTATTGGTATGGTGAGGCCTAATAGGTTATTTAGTTTTATTTTATAGAAAGTTTTTATTTTAATATGGATTTTTTTAGTATTGCAAGTGGTAGCAGCGGAAATTGCATTTGTATAGGAGATGACAATACACATGTAATGGTTGATGCCGGTATTTCAGGAAAACGAATTGAGGCGGGGATGAACAAATATGATTATACTACCGCCGATGTAGCAGGACTTCTTGTTACGCACGAGCATTCAGACCATGTATCAGGGCTTGGTGTAATAGCCAGAAAGTATCATATTCCAATATACGCAACCGCAGCTACCATCAGAGCAATACGTTCTATGAAAAGCCTTGGGGTTATAGATGACACTCTTTTTAATGTTATCAGACCTGACGAGGATTTCTCTATTGGTAGTCTTAATATTCACCCATTTCCCATTAGCCATGATGCGGCAGATCCAGTTGCATATCGTATAGAAAATGCAAAATCTAAGGTTGCAGTCTGCACAGACTTAGGTTATTATGATGGCTATATTGTTGAAAATTTAACAGGTTTGGATGCACTTTTGCTAGAGGCAAATCATGATATTCATATGTTGGAGGTTGGGCCATATCCATATCCTCTCAAACAAAGAATTCTAGGAAACTATGGCCATCTTTCAAATGAGGCCAGTGGTAAGCTTTTGAGTCAGGTGCTCAATGATGATATCAAGCATGTATTTCTTGGTCATCTTAGCCATGAGAACAATTACCCAGATTTGGCTTACGAGACAGTACGTTTGGAAGTTACTATGGATGAGAGTACCCCATATAATGCTAAAGATTTCAACATCACAGTTGCGTCACGAGCTGAGGTTTCGGAGCGTGTCGTAATATAATTTGCGGTTTTTGGAAGGAGAATTCAAATGGAAAACAAAGTTATTATTACCGTTGTAGGTAAAGACACTGTTGGTATTATTGCTCGTATCTGTACATATTTAGCAGGTAGCGGAGTTAACGTTTTAGACATCACTCAGACTATTGTTCAGGGATTCTTCAACATGATGATGATAGTAGATATCGAAAAGGCTTCGAAAAACTTTGGCGAGATTCAAAAAGACCTTGAAGCTCTTGGAGATGAAATCGGGGTCCAGGTAAAGGCTCAAAAAGAAGAGATTTTCGAGAAAATGCATCGTCTATAAAAAGGCCTCAAATAAGGAGAAAACTAAATGGTTAATATAAAAGAAGTTATCGAAACAAATAAAATGGTGGAGGAACAGACTCTTGATGTTCGTACCATTACTATTGGTATCAGCCTTTTAGAGTGTATTGATGCCGACTTAAAGCTGGTTAATGAAAAGGTATACAACCGTATTACCACAGTTGCTAAGGATTTGGATAAGGTTGCAAAGGAAATCGAGCGTGATTATGGTATTCCAATTGTAAACCGTCGTATTTCTGTTACTCCTATTGCATTAGTTGGTGCTGCAGCTTGCAAGTGTCCAGCTGATTTTGTTTCATTGGCACATACTCTTGATAAGGCCGCTGAGGCTGTTGGTGCCAATCTCATTGGTGGATATTCTGCCCTTGTTTCTAAAGGTATGACCACTGCAGATGAGATGCTTATTCGTTCTATTCCACAGGCTCTCTGCGAGACTAGTAGAGTTTGTAGTTCTGTTAATTTGGCTTCCACAAAGACTGGTATTAATATGGATGCAGTTCGGCTTATGGGCGATATTTTGCTTCAGGTAGCAGATCGTTCAAAAGACAGAGATTCTGTAGATTGCATGAAGTTGGTTGTATTCTGTAATGCACCAGACGACAACCCATTCATGGCAGGTGCCTTCCATGGTGTTACAGAGGCAGACGCAATTATCAATGTTGGTGTATCAGGACCAGGAGTTGTAAAGAAGGCTCTTGAACAGGTAAGAGGAGAAAGTTTTGAGGTTCTTTGCGAGACCATCAAGAAGACAGCTTTCAAGGTTACTCGTGTTGGTCAGCTAGTTGCCCAGGAAGCATCAAAGCGCCTTGGAATCCCATTTGGTATTATAGATTTATCTTTGGCTCCAACACCAGCAGTTGGTGATTCAGTTGCAGATATCCTTTGTGAAATTGGTCTTGAGTATGCTGGAGCGCCAGGTACAACAGCTGCTCTTGCAATGCTTAATGATCAGGTAAAGAAGGGTGGTGTCATGGCAAGCTCTTATGTAGGCGGTCTTTCAGGTGCTTTCATTCCAGTGTCAGAAGATCAGGGAATGATTAATTCTGTTGAGGCAGGTGCAATCACTTTAGAGAAGCTTGAAGCTATGACATGTGTATGTTCTGTAGGTCTTGATATGATTGCAATTCCAGGTGATACACCTGCTACTACAATTGCTGGTATGATTGCTGATGAAATGGCACTTGGTATGGTAAATCAAAAGACAACAGCAGCTCGTCTTATTCCTGTAATCGGAAAGGGTGTAGGTGATACAGTAGAGTTTGGTGGACTTTTTGGATATGCACCAATCATGCCTGTAAATAAGTTTTCATGTGCAGATTTTGTTAATCGCCAAGGACGTATTCCAGCACCAATTCATTCATTTAAGAATTAAATAAAATACTAGTACTTAAAAAGAAACAGATATTTTTACGATAAGTACTCAATTGTCGAAAAACTCTCTCTCTTTTGCGTAATGAGTGTTATAATTATTATAACCATTATGTACAGGAGGGAGAATTTTTTATGTCCACAAAAATCTATGATTGTTTGAAAACAATTAGTGAAAAAATCATTGAAAATAAGGATTTTTTGACTGATCTTGATCGTGAGATTGGTGATGCTGATCATGGTGTAAATATGGCCAGAGGCTTTCAGGCAGTAATTGAAAAAGTACCGGAGGATGAGGCAGATATTGGGGCTGCTTTGAAAAAAACTGGTATGGTTTTGCTTTCAACTGTAGGTGGCGCATCTGGTCCATTGTATGGAACAGCCTTTATGGATGCAGGTAAGGTATTGGCTGGAAAGACAGAATTGACTGGTGCAGATTTTGGGGCATCACTAGCAGCAGCTATTGAGGGGATTAAAAAGAGAGGACATGCAGAAAAAGGCGAAAAGACAATGCTGGATGCCTTGATTCCAGCATATGATGCTTTATCTGAAAAGCTAAGTGGGGGCACAGATTTTTCAGAGGCATTAGACACCGCATGTCAGGCTGCAAATGAAGGGATTGAATATACAAAGACAATAGCTGCAACAAAAGGACGAGCAAGCTATTTGGGAGATAGAAGTATAGGTCACCAGGATCCTGGTGCAACTTCTCTTACTATCATATTAGAAACGATTAGAGATTTTTTGAAATGAAAAATCAACAGACAAAGATGAGACGATAAAGGAGGAACATTTAAAGCTCATAAGATGTAATGTGCTAGGGGGGATAGTATGGTAGGTTTAGTGTTGGTTTCTCACAGCTCAAAGATTGCTGAGGGATTGAAAGATTTAACTGCCGAAATTGCGCCAGATCATAAGGGGATTATCAGCGCAGGTGGTATGGAAGATGGTTCTATTGGTACAGATGCAATTCGTATATCCGAAGCAATTCGTCAGGCGGATGATGGCGATGGGGTGGTTGTTTTAGCAGATCTTGGAAGTGGTGTTATGAGTTCCGAGACTGCAATTGAGCTTTTGGAAGACGAAAACATTAAAGTAAAACTTGCAGATGCACCTATTGTAGAAGGTACTATCGCAGCGGCCGTCAGTGCTATGGTGGGTAGCGACCTGGAAGCTGTCCAAAAAGCGGCGGAAGACTGTCGTGGTGTTAAGAAAATTCCATAGGAGGAGGATTTTATGAAAAAACTAATTAATGGTGTGGACAACATTGTAGATGAAATGCTTGAGGGAATGGTAGCGGCATATCCTCAGTATGTTAAGCGTCTTGATGGTTTTGACGTTTTGGTGAGAGCCGGTGGCTCAAAGGGGAAAGTTGCTTTAGTATCAGGTGGCGGAAGTGGACATGAGCCAGCTCATGGTGGATATGTTGGTAAGGGAATGCTTGACGGTGCTATCGCTGGAGCAGTATTTACATCCCCAACACCTGATCAGGTATATGAGGCAATTAAGGCTGCTGATGGTGGCAAGGGAGTACTTCTTGTAATTAAGAATTATACTGGCGATGTTATGAATTTTGAGATGGCTGCTGACATGGCTAGAGATGAAGGTATAGAGGTTGAACAGGTTATCACAGCCGATGATGTGGCTGTAGAAAATAGTACTTGGACTACAGGAAGACGCGGAATTGCTGGAACTATTTTTGTTCATAAGATTGCGGGAGCATGTGCTGAAGCAGGCGGTAGTCTTGCTGATGTAAAACGTGTAGCAGAAAAGGTAATCGAAAATGTGCGTTCAATGGGAATGGCGATTGATGCTTGTACTGTTCCTGCAGCAGGAAAACCAAGTTTTGATTTGGCAGAGGATGAAATAGAAATCGGAATTGGTATACACGGTGAGCCAGGAGTTAATCGTGAAAAGATTAGCACAGTCAATGATATTGCAGATAAGCTTTTGAACAAGATCTTTGCAGAAGGTATTTATAATTCAGGGGATGAAGTGGCTGTTATGGTTAATGGAATGGGTGGCACACCTCTTATGGAGCTTTTTGTAGCTAATAAGCATGTGAAGGAAGTTCTTGATTCTAAGGGAATAAAAATTGCAAAGACCCTTGTAGGTAACTACATGACATCACTTTATATGGAAGGATTCTCTATTACTCTATTGAAGGTAGATGATGAGCTGAAAAAATTACTTAACGCACCTGCAGATACACCTGCATTTGTTCAAGTGTAAGATAGTAATATCAATAATAACCGGCTTCTTTTACAATAAGAGGCCGGTTTTTTTAGATGATTATTTTCTCAGTTTGTAATAATATTATTATATGAAATTATTTAAGAAGCTAGATATAAAAAAGACACTTGAGGCTGCATCTGTGATTGCAGCAGTGGTGGTATTGTATGGTATCTTTGGACTGGTAGGTATTGGATGTCCAATTAAGTTTATAACAGGAATATCCTGTGCAGGATGCGGCATGACAAGAGCTTGGCTCTCACTGCTTCATGGGGATTTTACAGGTGCTTATTATTATCATCCTTTATTTTTGCTTCCTGCAGTGGTTGTTCTTCTGATACTTAATCGAAACAGGATTAATAGCAAGTTATATAAGGGGAGTTTAGCGTTAATTGTAGTGATATTTTTGGTTGTTTATGTTGCCAGAATGTTGTCGCCAACAGATTCAATTGTTGTATTTCAGCCAGAAAATGGATTTGTAGGGCGTCACATAAGAAGGCTTTATGAAACGATAAAAATATTCTTTAATTAAGGAGGGGTTATGGCATATTTTCCAATGTTTATTGATTTAACAGGAGCAAATTGTTTAGTGATTGGTGATTCTGATACTGTGCTTAGAAGATCTGATGATTTATTGGCATTTGGTGCAAAGGTAAAGGTTGTAACTGTGGATGAATTTACACTTGATGATTTGCAGGGGAAGAAAATCGTGGTAGCTGATACCGGTGATGATGAGATGAACACTCAAATTTCCCAAGTATGCAAGGACAGTGGAATTAATGTAAATATAGTTGGACAACCTAAAATGGGAACTTTTAGTTTTCCAACATATTTGAAGGAGAAAAATCTGGTAGGAGCATTTTCCAGCAGTGGAAACTGTCCGGAACTTACAAAATTTTTGCGTAACAAGGAAAAAGAAGTTTTGACACCAAAGCTGGGAGAATTAAATGAGATGCTTGGTAAGTGGAAGGCCCCAATCACGGAGCTTTTCCCATTAGAAGCCAGCAGAAGAAGTGCTTTTGAGCAGCTTATTGACTACGCTTTATGCTATGATGGCATTCCATCTGATGAGGAAGTAGAAGAATTATTAGGTTCCATATCAATGATGCTTTAACAATGAGATTTCTCACGGTATGAAGATTGACAAATAAAGACCGCAAGAAAAAAGCAAAATATATTAAGGGAGGCAGATAATGAGATTTCCGTCATTCATAAAAGAAGGTGATACTATAGGATTGGTTGCCCCATCCTTTGGTTGTGCCAACGAGCCATACAAATCATGTATGGACGCTGCTATAAAACGATTTGAGGCTATGGGATATAGAATAATTGAAGGTCCTAATTGTAGAAAGGATGATGGAATTGGAATTAGTACCAATCCAAGAGATTGCGGCAAAGAGCTGACAGATTATTATTGTAGTAGCGATAATGATATGCTTGTAGCATGCGGTGGTGGAGAACTAATGTGTGAGACCTTGGACTATGTGGATTTCGATGCTGTAAAGGCTGCTTCACCAAAATGGTATATGGGCTATTCTGACAATACTAATTTTACATTTCTGTTAAATACTATTTGTGATATAGCATCAATCTATGGACCGAGTATCGGCGCATTTGGTATGGAAAAGCTTGAGCTAGCTCTTGAAGATACAATAGATATTTTTACAGGAAAGAAGTCATTAGTGGCTGGATATCCTTCATTTGAAGTGGAGTCACTTAAGGATGAGGAGCATCCTTTTGTAGGCTACAATTTGACTGAGAAAAAACAATTAAGATTGTTTATGGGGGCAGCTGAGGTTAATCGCCTCCCAGAGTTTTCTGGAATAATTACAGGAGGATGTTTGGATTGCCTGGCAAACCTTGTAGGAACAAAGTATGACAAGGTCGGTGCTTTTAATGAAAAGTACAAGGCAAAGGGAATTGTGTGGTTTATTGAAGCTTGTGATTTGAATGTAATGTCAATTCGTAGAGCATTATGGAATCTTGATCGGGCAGGCTGGTTTAATAATGCAAAGGGATTTATTATTGGACGCCCTGCTTTTGCATGGAAACAGGAAATGATGGGGCTTGATCAGTACAATGCTGTTACAGGGATTTTAGGCAAGTACAATGTACCTATTGTTATGGACGCAGATGTAGGACACCTTGCTCCTGCGATGCCTATTATTTCTGGAGCACAGGTAAATGTAGAGGCGGGGGAAAATATCCAGATTGAGTATATAATCAAATAGAGTCAACTTAGAGGAGTCTTGTTCTTAAAGAGGGGCTCCTTTTTTACTTTATAGGGAAATTAAAATCAAAAACCGGACATAGACCAATATTTCCTTAGTGGAATGAATGTTGAAAAAGAAGATTAAAGGGAGTATAATGATTTTGCATAATTTAATTGCACACAATCATGATAGAGTTAAGGAGTTCATATGAATAAGGAATTTGATATTCAGGCATACATGACTGCTGGTGTTGAAAGAGTAGTGAAAGATTCACTTCGCGCCACACTAAAAGATCCTAAGGAAAGTATATTTATGGGAAAGTTTGCCTTGGCAACAAAGAAGGCTTCAGATATTAGAAAGAAATTTGAAGATGACGGGCTTCATGTACCACCATTTCTTATTGCATCTATCACAAGCAATTGTAATCTTCATTGTGCAGGATGTTATTCTAGACAAAACGAAGCTACTAAGGATTGCGAGCCTGTTAATCAGCTTTCAGATGAGCAGTGGTTATCTATTTTTGATGAGGCAGAGCAGCTTGGTATAAGTTTTATTTTGCTGGCAGGAGGTGAGCCACTTCTTCGTAAAGGCGTAATCAAGGCAGCAGCCACAAAACCTAACATTCTATTCCCTATATTTACAAATGGTGTTTTTATCAGTGATGAATATTTTGAGACATTTGATAAAAATAGAAATCTTGTCCCTATAATGAGCATTGAAGGACATAAGGACGCTACAGATAGAAGACGTGGTGAGGGAATTTACGACAAACTCATATCAAACATGGAGACATTCAAGAAGAATGGACAGATTTTTGGAAATTCAGTAACTGTTACAACTGAAAATTTTGAAGATGTCCTCTCTGATGATTTTGTTTCAATGCTCCAAGGTTTTGGATGCAAGGCTGTTATTTATGTGGAGTATGTGCCAGTTTCAGAGGAAAGTAAGGAACTGGCATTAGATGAATCCCAGGAGCAGAAACTACGAGATAGAATAGCAGAGCTTCGTGAACAGTACGAGGATATTGTATTTATTTCCTTCCCTGGAGATGAAAAGTCATCAGGTGGCTGTGTGGCTGCAGGAAGAGGTTTCTTCCACATCAATTCTCACGGAGGAGCAGAGCCTTGCCCATTTTCACCATTTTCAGATTCTAATGTTATTAATCTTGGATTAAAAGGAGCTATTTCTTCACGTTTGTTTAAAGAACTTCAGGCTGGTGACATTCTTATGGATGATCATGTTGGGGGATGTGTTTTATTCGAAAAGAAAGAATTGGTAGAGAAGATTTTAAAGGAAGCCTGAGAGACTGTTATGCAATGATTTATAAAGAATAACAGCTATAACCAAAATATTAGCTAGTTTGATTTGCACCTCATTTGCACCTTTTGCTGTAACAATTTAAATTGCCTCCAATATGGCATGAATATTGAAAAAATGATAATTGGTTTAAATATGAAAAGATTTTGATGTCAGAAAAGCTGACATCAAAATCTTTTTATGTTATCATAAAAAGGTATTGTCAACCATAGTTTTGGGAAAAGGTTTGTCGAATGAACAATTTGGGAAAAAGTCTAAGAGAAGCAAGAAATAATATACATATGCATCAAGCTGTTGCTGCAGAGAGTATGCAAATGTCGAGACCCACGCTCAGTGCTATTGAAACTGGTAAGAGACAAGTAACAGCTAATGAATTGGTACAATTTGCCGAGCTATACAAAGTTGACGTTAGCGAACTTTTGTATGAAAACGGTGATAGCAATAGAAAAAGGCTGATGGAGTATTATCAGAGATTTGTGGCTTTATCGGAGGAAAAGCAGATAGAAGTCATGCATTTTATAGATGATGTAGAAAGGTAATCGTTTTGGGGTGGAAAGATTTGAATATCAAGGAAAAGTTACTGGGTTATAGTAAGAAAACAATAACGTTGGAAGATATTAAGACTATTATGAAAATAAGCATAATGGATGAACAGAGTGCGTATGAACAGATTTCAGAAATGATAATGGAAGAGATTATTGAACCAGTCAAGTCGTCAGGTAAAAATGGTAATATCACCTATCCACTATACAAAAAATACAGGATTTTAGTAAAAGAGGAAGTTGATAAAGAAACCATAGACGAAATAAAGAGGCTCCATCCTTTGCTGTTAAGGAGTGGGCATTTATCTGCTAATCCTTTGGAATTCCAAAGGAATAGATATGTTGTTGAAGGCCTTAGTGACTATTTGTTTGGAGATAATGACGAGACTTATGTATCCAGAAAAGAGCGCTCCTTTGAGATATTTGGACATGAAAAAACGCTTGATGACAGCATGGTCAAAGCTCTTTTACGAAAGCTGCAGATTACAGAGTCGGAGCTGAGATTCTATGATACCCCCGAGTACTGCTTTCATGATTATATTCCGGTCAGAAAGGATCACATGATGCTTTTAATCTGCGAGAATAAGGATATCTGGTTTAACATCCGAAGGCGGATGTTTGAGGACGGCGTAAAAGGCCTGTTTGGGATACCAATTGATGGAGTTGTTTATGGTGAAGGTAACAAGGTTTCTGACAGAACAGGAGCACTTGAAGAGTATGTTAAGTTCATGGGTGAGCCTGATGTGAAATTCCTGTACTGGGGAGACATTGACAGAGAGGGTTTTGACATATTCAGAAGGACTAAAGATGCCAATGACACGCTTGATATATCTTTATTTGTGCCTGGATATAAGAAAATGATACAAAGAGCAAAGAATATAGAATTGGAGGATAGTCCGTCTTCCAAGAAGCAGGGCATGCATTTTGATGATCTTATCAATGATTTCTCCGATGATGAACGGAACTTTCTAACGGACATATTTGATAATAATAAGCTTATTCCACAGGAGATAATATCATACAAGTATTTGGAAGAAGGTTGCTAGTCGACCACAACGAGGCACGAGCTGATGAGAGACTGTATCCGTAATGAAATGGAGGTGAAGATTGATGCTTCGTTCTGACATAAAAGAGATGCTTTCGGATTTTCAGAACAGAATGAAGTTTATTGATATCGTTAGGAGTATCACTGTTACAAGTTATCCGGATGATATAAAGAAGATGTTCGGTGGAGATTACGATTATATAAATAATCTTGTGGTTGCTGTTCTTTTGTATATCAAGGAGCGTACTTTGAGTGACAGACAGTCCTGTACACTTAATGATATTGCAGGATTTCTTGACAGCATAATCCAGATTGTTCCTGAAGAATATGAAATTGACACTTATAAACTTGCCAGTTTTATTGTTGTAAATGTTCTCCAGAATAACGGAAAGCTCATTGAATATAATACTTTTTACGCAGATTCAGAAAGCTTTAAGAAGATGCCAATCCGCCTTGTCAATGAGGAAAAGGGTTCATATCATCTGACAGATGATGTTTTTGATTTCCTTTACAGATCAAAAGAAATAGAGTCCGAATTGGATTATTCTGTAACACGCTTTAAAATGCAGGAATACATGAAACGTAAGAACTATTCTGAGGCTCTTTCACAGAGTAGGGAGCTGGTTGCCAGACTGCGCAACATGAGTCACAGCATGGATGATTTCATAATGCGCTGCCGGGAAAACATTGCAAAAATAACAGTTGATGAGTACGAGAGAATAGTAGGCCAGTTCAGAAACCTTATGTATGATGAGCAGAAGGAACTGGAAGAGATTCAGAAGAATGCCCGCAAGGAGGCAGAGGCCATAAGGAGCGCACTCGATAATGGTGCTGATACTGAAGAAGCTAGGAAAAATCTGAAATCTCTTAATGAAATCAATAAGAATCTGGATATTACCATATTGGAGCAGCGGTCCCTTATTAATGCCAAAAGCTCTGTTTCGGAAAGCTATAAGCAGATGCTGTGGGACAGCTTTGTTATAAAAAGCTTTGAACGTATGAACTTTGAGCAGGACATTATGGTGAAACTCCGAAAAATGGGAGATGGACTGGGGGATGCAGTATATACAATCATGGAGCCGCTACTCAGTCCGGAGTTTGATAAGAAATTCAGTATAGAAAACTTCTATGCAGCCTGCGGAACCATAAGTAATGAGGAAGAAGACAAGGGGCTCAGTATAGATGATGTTGACATAAAAGCTGAGGAACTGGGCAGGAAAAGAAACGAAATATACATGGAAATATGCACAGCGTTTTTTGCATTTCTTCAGAAAGAAAGCTCTTTTGAGATAAAGAAGTTCATAAGGACGCTTTCAATGGATGAACTTATGAAATGGAATAAGGAAAGTGCTCTTCCTAATACACTTATGACCATATATCAGAAAAGAGAGATTGATTTTGAGGCGCTCCATGGCGATGAGAGTTTGTTTGCTAAAGAACCACTTGGCGAGTTCGACCTTCTCTGGGTTCTTAGCAATATGCCACAGAATTATCTGAACATGAAGAAAATAACATTTTCTACATCTGATCAGAAATGCGAGTTTACTGTGGATGATGGGGAAACGCAGGTGACAATAGAAATGACTAATTTTACAGTTGAGGTAGAACGATGAATAAAAATGCGCTTAAGCTTTATCATGAGCTTATGAAAAAAGGCTGGATTGACCGCGATGAAAACAGCGTATTATGGAGCTTTGTAGAGGACCCGGAAGCAAGGGATGAACTCGATCAGATGGGTGCTGAACTTGGATTTGAAATAATGCCTGCACAGAACAGAATATATATGGTCCCAACCCAGGACAATGATTTGTTTCTTAAAAACAATATTGATTATAGGTCTGATATCAAGGCAGGCAATGATGTAAGGACGAGGGACCTGTATCTGCTAAATTATCTTGCTATTTACATTTTGTATATATTCTTCAAGGGTGAGGGCTCAGAGGCACTTGTCAGAGACTTCATCACAAAGGAAGAGCTTATAAAGGAGTTTACCGATCACTGCCTTAGTGTGACACAGAAGGGCGTAGATGGTGAGGATAAGGCAGAAGACTTCAGTGAGAGCTTTTACATGCTGGCTGAGGACTGGCTCGGTAAAAAGGAAGGGAATCCGACAAGCAGAAGAGTAGATGACCGTTATGGTGTTGTAAATAAAATCATTCTTAAGCTTCGGGCAGATGATCTTTTTGTAGAGGGCGATGATGGAAGAGTGGCTCCTACAAAGAAAACAAAGGACCTTATGCCATATGTACTTCGAAAAGAGCGTGTTCAGGTGATAAATGCATGGATTGAGGGGGATTCACATGCCGCAGATAAATAAGATCAGGATTGTAAACTTCAATTATAATGATGGCAACCGTTTTATACCTGATGAATTATATGATCTTTCATCAGATAAAGGCGAGGCGCTTAATTCACTTTTTAACCTGAATAATGGAGGTGGTAAGACAGTCCTGGTCCAGCTTATGATGCAGCCTGTGCACCCCAGAGCCATGGCGGGTGGAAGACATATTGAGGACTATTTTGGCCGCCCAGGAGATCATTCTTTTGTACTTATAGAATGGAATCTGGACGGAAGTGATGACAAGCTTCTGACAGGTATTGCTATAGCCGGAAGTTCCAGCGAGAACACTGATGAGAGCCTGAGGGGAAATAGCATCAGGTACTACACCTTTAAGACTGTATATGAAAACAGTTATTCTTCCTACAGTATAGCGGCTTTGGAGCTTTCCAAAAATGAGAACGGAAAGTATGTACCTGCACGTTTTGACTATGTAAGGGAAAAGGCTAAAGCCAGCAGAGGTATTCTGGAAGTTTATTCGTCCGATGAGAGTACTAAATGGACTAAAGAACTCTCCGAATATGGAATTTACAGAAATGAGTGGGAAACAGTAATAGAGGCACTCAACAAGGATGAAGGCGGACTGAACCAGTATTTTGATGATGCAAAAACATCTGACAAACTGATCGCCAAATTCTTTATTCCGGCCATTGAGAATAAAATGAAAAGTGTGGCTTCAAACGGGATGGATTCATCCCTTGAAACCATGCTTATCAACTATGCAAAAAGAATCTCAGAAAAAGAAACTGTCATCAGGGAAAGAGATACTAACAGAAGGCTGATTACGGATTTATCAGAGCTTGGGGAGATGAGCGACGATCTGTATACTGCCGGAGAAAAACTGTCAGATAGTATAGGTGAGGTCTGCGGTTTTAAGGCTTCCATTGGTAGGAAGATTGGAACCATAGATGAAAGTATATTTGGAACTGTAAATGATATCCAGAGTTTAGATTCCAAAATCATGCATATAGAACATGAGGAAAAATCAAAAGAATACTACGATGCTAGTGGTGAATATGAGGTAGCTGCTAATGCTCTTTCGGATGCAAAAGAAGCCCTTGATCAGGCAAGGGAAGAAAAAAAAGTAAAAAAGCATGATGAAGATATACTGCAATCAGCAAGGCTCTACAGGCAGATTTTAGAAGCCGACAGCCAGATAACAACATATAAGAAGCTTATTGAGGAAAAAGAGAACGATTCAGAGGATGCGGAAACTGTAGCAAAGCTGAAATACTCTTGCCAGATGAAGGCCAAAAGTGAAAGTGAAGCCCTGTCACAGAGTATCGCTCAGAAGGATAATCAGATTCGGAGTAAAAATGATGAGCTGTGTGATAGTAGGGCAGAAATGGCAAAGGCTGAAAAGCTAAGGAACGATGCGAAGGAGAATCATTCGCAGTTTACTGCCAATCTAAATGCTTCAAAAGATAATACTGATACCAAAGTTAAGACACTAAAAATTGAAGCGGTAAGAATGCTGGACGGATTCTACTCTGAAAAAGATATAGAAGATGTGCGGATTAAGCAGGATGCTAATCGCGAGCAAACTGCCGTCTCCATAGCAATAATCCAAAATGAAATAAAGGCTATGGATGACAGGAAAAATGAAATCCCTGATGAACTGGCTGATGTAAAGCTTAAACTTGGCAGGTTGTCAGAAGAGAAGAAAGTTGCTGAGGATGCGCTTTCTGAATACAGAACACTATTGGATTCACTTATACATATCTGCAGCAAATATAGCCTTGAAAATAGCACTATTTTTTCCGGTCGTCTAAAAAGTGTACTGCAGGAAGAAATAGAAATGACCGGCGCAAAGATCAGAAAGCATCAGCAGGACAAGCAGTCTTTGGAAGAAAGGCTTAAGGCCGCGAAAGAAGGTCATGTTCATATTCTGCCGGATATCATGAAATATGTGATGTCCACAGGTGTGTGGTGTCAGACCGGTGAAGAATACATTACAGGTCTTATGGAAAATGGTGCCATTACGCAGGAAAAAGCCAGTGATATTATGGAGCGACACCCGGAATTTGCATTTTCACTTCTTTTCAATAATGAAAAAGATATGGAAAAGCTTCTGGCGGCGGGGAATGTGGAGTGGCTCCCTGCCTCTGTTCCGCTTTTTACTATGGAACAGGTGAATTCTCTTATGTCAGGGGACATGGAAAGTGCTTCTCACCTAGCTGCTTATGACAAAGAATATTTTGCTGACAGATTAGGTTATTATGGCAGATTGGAAGATGAAATAAGAGTCAAAGAGGAAAAGTTGCAGCGTCTTAACGAAAGGCTGCGGGACAGTGAGGAAGAGAAGAAGCTCGTAGAAAAGTTTGATTATTCTGAGGACTGGAGCTCTTTACAGGAAAAAGCTATTGCTGAGCTACAGGAGAAAATATTTTCTTTGGAGGGTAGAAGGAAAGAACTGGAAGAAGAACAGGAGAGGATAAAGGAAAAGATTGATGCCCTTAAGGATGACCTGAATCATGAAGAAAAGCGTTTGAGGGAGCTCACCATGTGGATTGAGTCATTTTCTGAACTGAGTATAATGCTTACCAAGGAAAATGAATGGTATACAAAAATGCAGGAAGCATCTGTCATCCTGAAAAATTCAGAAAGCTCATATAAAAAAGCATGTGATGAGGTGACTAAGTGCCAGGATGAGTTGACATCATTTGAAAATGAACGTAAGCAGCAGACTGATCATTTGGATCGCATACGCACAGTTTTAGAGAATACGGGTAGTGCAAAGGAAGCAGAAATAGTTGAAGGATCATTGGAAGAACTCTACTCGCAGTACCAGACTCTTCTGGGGAGTCTCAGCGAAAGCCTGGATAATCTCAGAGTCAATCTTGATAAATCACAGCAGGATAGAGCGGAATATGAAAAAGAGCTTGGGGATTATGAATGTGATAAGTCTGAATATGAAGCGGTCCATTTTTCATCTGAAGCCCTTAAAAATGCTAAAGACGCAGTAAGAGCTGCTTCAGAAAAAATGGAGAAAGCGCAGTCCATATTTGGCGAATGCAAAGTGAAAGAGGCATCTGCCAAGCAGAGATATGATGCAGCAGGGAAAGCACTTGAAGATTTTGACGGTGTAGCTCTTCCACAAAATGTGATAGGAGAGGATTTCAAAGCCAGAGTAAAGACCGCCAAACAGGAGATAAGGCAGTTAAACGAAAGGAAGGAATCATTTGAGCAGGAAAAACGTTCACTGGAGAGAATCTTTGATCGTGTAGGAGATGTCTTAAAGCCTATTCAGTTTGGAAACATAATAAAGACTGTTATACTTTCCGAAAAACCGGATGCTCAGTGGGAGTCTATACATAATAATCTCATCCATGTAGAAAAAAACTTCCTTAATCAGAAAGAAAAGCTTAAGAGCGGCATAAGAACAACAGTAGCAGAGTTTAAGGACATAGCTCTTTCTGAAATAGTGAATAAGCTCGGTGCCATCGGCGAGATGCTTGATGATTCTGAGATGAAGGGCGACCGTCTCTATACGGTCAGCGAGAGCATCAGCACAATGACAGCTTCCATAGAGAAGATTAATAGCAGGATTGAGACTGATCTAAGGGAGATTGAAAATGACTTTAATGACATTGTAGACCAGTGCATGAATCAGGGAAAGAGGATGTATATTGATCTTCTCAGGATAGCAGCCAGCTCCAAGGCTCATATTTTTGAGGGCAAGCCACAGACCCAGATGGTGAAAATGGATCTTCCTGAGGAAAAAGAGATATCCGAGGAAGCCTCAAGAGTTTCTATAAAGACGGAGATTGAACAGGGGGCGAATGAGATCAAAGAACTCCTTAGAGGAGGTGCTGATGAAAAGCAGATACTAAAGCGCGCCAGAACGATAGTCTCAAGTGAGAGGCTCCTTCATAAATATATACGCCAGGAATCTGTAAAGATCAAGGTCTACAAGATTGATATGAACAGTGCAAACTCTGTATATAAGGGCTGGGAGGAAACTCTGACACAGAGCTCCGGTGCAGAGAAATTTGTGGTATTTTTCTCAGTGGTTCTGACACTCATGAATTATACTAGGTCATCAGCAGGGCTTGTCAGCAAAAACGTCAAGAGTGTGTTGATCCTTGATAATCCTTTTGGAAAAATAACCTCAGCGCATCTTTTGAAGCCGATGTTTGATATAGCAAAGCACTTCAATGTACAGTTGATTTGCCTGTCGGATATCAATAAGAGTGATGTTGTTGGCTGCTTTGATTGCGTTATCAAGCTTGTTATAAAGGCACAGAACCTTTCAGACTTCGAAATAATGACGCATGAGGGTAATGAGAGGATAGAGCATGGTTACTATAAGATCATGAACGGACAGATGAGTTTGTTTTGATAACAAGGGCGTTTTTTCTCAAATCAAAGCATGCTAATTGGAGGTGTTGGTATAATGAATGAATATGGAGAAGTTATCATCTACCAAACAGATGATGGCTTAACGAAACTTAATGTAAGTCTTCAAAATGAAACAGTATGGCTTACGATTGATCAAATGGCAGAATTGTTTCAGAGAGATAAATCTACAATCTCTAGACATATAAATAAGATTTTTAAAGAGGGAGAGTTGGTTCGAGAGGCAACTGTTGCATTTTTTGCAACAGTTCAGAATCTGCTTTACTTTTGAGGACTCTTGAAACAGAATAGTTATGTCGGTGCAAGACCATCTATATTTGCATCTATATTTGCACCTTCACTTGCACCTTTTGCCGGTCAAACCTTGCCAAATATTGCCAAGGATTGCCACGAAAAAAAATAAGTCAAATAGGACTGAGCTTAAGACCAGTAAATACGCAGAAATAGAGGTTTTTTACTAAGATGATTAGAATTTTGTTCGTCTGCCATGGTTCAATTTGTAGATCGCCAATGGCAAAGTATGTTTTACAGGATATGGTTGATAAGCAGGGGATAAGTCAGGATTTTTATATTGACTGTGCTGCTATGACATATGAGGAAATAGGAAATCCTGTATATCCACCAGTGCGACAGGTACTTAATTCTAAAGGTATAAACTGCGATGGTTATGCAGCTCGTCATATTCGTAAAGACGAATATGGCGAATACGATTATATTATAGGTATGGATGCAGAGAATATGCGAGACCTGGCATATGAATTTGGCTCTGATCCAGATGAAAAGATATATAGGCTGCTGGACTTTACAGATAGGCCAAGAGACATTGCAGATCCTTGGTATACTCGAAAGTTTGATGATTGCTATGAGGATGTAATCAAGGGTTGTAAGGGATTGTTGAGTAAACTTGGCTACTAGGAATATAGGGAGGTAATGACAAGTGAGATTAGGAATAGCAGGTAATGGTGTTATTGTGCAAGAAGTTCTTTCCTTTATTGATGAAATTGGTTTTCAAGAAATTCGCATATGCGGAAGAAAACAAAGTGAAGAAAAACTTAATTCTCTTGCAAAAAAGTATAATTTGAGTACCGTATATACGGATTACGATGAAATGCTGGCATCGGATATCGATGTGGTTTATATTGGTGTATTGAACAATTTACATGTGGATTATGTTAGAAAAGCTATTGAGGCTGGAAAACATGTGATTTGCGAAAAGCCAATGACAATACATTTGGCGGAACTTACAGAGTTAGAAGCTTTGGCCAAAGATAATAATGTAATGCTTTTTGAAGCTATGAGTATCTACCATATGCCTGCATTTAAGCAATTGCAGCAGGACATAAAGCTGGTTGGAGATTTGAAAATATGCAACTTCAATTATAGTCAAATGTCTAGTCGTTATAAGGGGTTCCATGAGGGAAGCACTACTCCTGCAGTATTTGATCCAAAATGTAATGGTGGAGCTTTAAGGGATTTGAATGTTTACAATATCGCTACAATGGTGGGATTGTTTGGTAAGCCTGAGAGGGTGAGCTACAGTGCAAATATTGAAAAAGGTATTGATACCAGTGGTGTTCTTATTGCAGATTATGGTTCATTCAAGTGCATATGCACAGGGGCAAAGGATTGTGTTGCACCTGGTCCTACAACGATTCAGGGCGTGGATGCAACTATCTGTATATATCCTCATGTGAACGGAATGACTGAATACGACGTCCTTTTCAATGATGCTAATACAGATACAAAGGAAGTTGACTTAGGAGATGGCAGTCATCGTCTTTTCTTTGAATTCAAAGAATTTAAGAGGATAATTGAGGAAAATGATAAAAAAGCACAGGAGCAGATAATGCAGTTTAGCAAGTGGTCAGCCTGGGTTATTGATGAGGCGGTTGGGGCTTAATAGCTAAGACTTATTGTGGGCTACTTAAATATTGGTCTGTGTCCGGTTTTTGCTTTCATATGACTATTTGATTTTATGGCAGTTGTTCAAAAGAACGGCTGCCTTTTTGGTTATAATCACAATTAAGTTAAAGTTTTTATTTCCGATATATCCTATGAGTTCATATGGGCAACTAAGTGATGAGCCTAATATAATCTTTGATTTCTAATGGGCACAGGGATGTGTTTTTATAGCGGTGTTACAAGGAGGTAAAAGCTATGGTTGGAATTAACGGTTTAAGTAATCTGTATAATCAATACGATACAAATAGGTTTAATAAAACAAAAAAAACAGATAGTCTATCCGAATCGGAAACAAAATCAGTTGAAACTAAAAAGATAGAAAATAGTGAAGGTAAGCTTTCAGCAAAGGGAAAGGATTTTTTGAATAGCCTTCGCGAAAAATATAAGGATTACGATTTTATCGTTGCAGATTCAGAAAATGATAAAAGGGCATTAGCAGACGCAAGTGATAGAGAAATAGCTGTTCTACTTTCAAGTTCTGAAGTAGAACGTATGGCAAATGATGAAGATTATGCCAAGGAAAAATTGGGACAGATGGAAACTGCCATTGATATGGCGAAGAAGATAAATGATCAGCTGTCAAATGATCCTGAATTCGCTGAGGATGCAGGAATTAATAAAATCACAATTGAGCTAGGTGATGATGGTTCTATGAAGATGTTCGCTGAGTTGGAAAAATCATCAGCAAAACAGCGTGAACGTATTGAGGCCAATCGTCAAAAGAACAAAGAAGCTGAAAAAGCAGAAGAGAAAAAGACGGAAAAGAAGGCTACCCTAACTAAGCCAAATCCTTTTGAAAAATCAAATGAGGAATATAGACAACGTACAACAGTGGAGGCAACAAGTCCAGAGGAACTTTTGGCAAAGATAAAAGAAATAGATTGGGGAAGTGTTCCATTCGATGAAATAAAGACCGGGGATAGAATTGATTTTTCAGTATAATTCTAACTAATCTAACAATGAAATTGTCAGCAAAAACAAAAAATCCAACAAGGTATGGTAAATGACCTTGTTGGATTTTTTTATGTCTTTGCAGGACATGAAAATGTATCATTGCAGTCATAAGGAATCCAGGCAAATTGCCCACTGTGGTCGTTAAGGAAACCTTAAGATAAGCAGATTCCTTTACCTGGAGCTATGTTAGTAATTGTGGTGTCATGATTTCTGATGATTGATTCGGTTTTTGCGTCTGTAGTCAGCGGAATTATTCTGTCACGGCATTTGTATAGGTTTTTGATTTTCCTCAGAAAATCAAAAACCGGACACAGACCAATATTTTCTGAAAGAAAATATTGCCTGGCAAAGCCAGGTTCTTGTGGGCTTTTTCCTTAAGCAGCCCGCAAGAAGTCATAAGTTCCTGAATATCAGTCAGGGAGCCTCTATTGCTGGAAATGTGCACATGGTATGCGCTTATTTGAACTACATCTTAATGTTATTGCACCTTGGAATGCACCTTAATGTGATGGTAAGTGTAGGGTAAGTGCAGTGAGTAAAAGCAAGGAAAGAAAAATGCATCCCAGATAGGAAATTTATAGATTTGGGATGCATAGCTTTAGAGAGGATTAGAGAGAATTATAGAGAAATGCAACCCATAGGCCGGTTTTGAGATTTAGAGATGCATTGCTGCTAAAAAACTGCTTCTATCACTGCTTGAGAAGATGTTGTGTGGCGGTTCTTG
>CAMJBT010000038.1 GCA_946403965.1 uncultured Pseudobutyrivibrio sp.
TCGGGCAGTACATTTCTCCATTTTCTTTTCTATACTGCCCTTGCGCTCGGTTTCGAGCAGTACAATTCTCCATTTTCTTTTGTATACTGCCCTTACTCACTGTTTCGGGCAGTACATTTCTTCATTTTCTTTTCTATACTGCCATTGCGCTCGGTTTCGGGCAGTACATTTCTTCATTTTCTTTTCTATACTGCCCTTGTGCTCGGTTTCGGGCAGTACATTTCTCGATTTTCTTTTCTATACTGCCCTCCCGCTCTGGTTCGGGCAGTAATGTTTCCATTTTCTATTCATTAACTTTTTCTATAAGAAAATATTGCCTGGCAAAGTCAGATTCTTGTGTAACTTTTCCTTATGTAGCCCACAAGAAGTCATATCTATTTAACTAAGTATCTATTTGGGGTAATCTATGAAATACACTGATAAAAGCTTCATTGTCATCATTTATATCAACTTAATGATTACATGAATATGAAATTGACTATGAATGATTCAAACCTATATTTCACCATTTTTAAATGCTAGATGAGACAATAATAAGAGACCAAATAGACTACATAACTCTAATAGAATAATAGAAAAAGAAAGATCCTCGAAATAGCAAAACTCCACCATGTCTTAACTTATAAATGATAATATTTAAATGTCCCCTTGAACATTTAAATATTGAAATTTACATAACTATTATTTCAAGCCTAATTACTAATATCTTTTCCACCGAAAAAACTATGAATATCAACATGAGCCAGCAAGCGCTAAAATAAGTAGTTCCTTTACTGTAAATGATACTATTTAAATGTCCGCACTCCCTTTTGAACATTTAAATATTGATATTTACACTTTACTAGCGAGAGACATCTATCAAGCATTTCTCGTTAATTCAACAGCATTACAGAGGACTTTGCTATAAAAAAGCCAAAAAGAAAAAATACTAAAGAGGGAACAAAAAGAAAAAGCACTAAATGAGGAAAAACTAAAAGTAAAAGCACTAAAGAATAGACATTAAAGAATAGACACTAAAGAATAGACACTAAAGAATAGGCATAAAGGAATAAGCACTAACGAAAAGGCATAAAAGAACAAGCATAAAAGAACAAGCACTAAAGAAAAAGCATAAAAGAACAAGCACTAAAGAAAAAGCATAAAAGAACAACCAAAAAAGATAAAACAAAAAGCATCGCGTTTAATGCGATGCTTTTAGCAGTTCCTAGCGGAATCGAACCGCTGTTTTCGCCGTGAGAGGGCGACGTCTTAACCGCTTGACCAAGGAACCATATGTCCTAACGACAAGAAGTATATTACTATGGATTTATACTTTCGTCAATAGAAAATCTCTATTTTTTTATATTCAGAATTATTCAAACATTCAGACAGCTGCAAACAATATTATAGGACCCTGAGGGGCCCTATAAATCTACATAATTAATTTTATTTAGAGTACTAATAGCTCCATAGCTTCTATTCTTAGACCTGCTACACTCTAACACTTTCATAATAGTAATGTTAGGAAACATTATTTTCTAGTTGCCATCATAGACCTATAACACTCAATGAATTCATCATTGCATAATCATAAGTCACTATTCCCAGCCACTTTACTAGTACTATTACACTCCAAGACTTTCATCATTGTAAGGTCATAGGACACTATACCTCAGCTGACTTCCTAGACCCACTACACTCAAAGCATTCACTTCATTGCATAATCATAAGTCACTATTCCTCAGCCTCTATACCTAGCTATCATCATAACCCAACTACATACGCTATCCTTAGCAGCAATTAGTCCCAGCTGCAGGCCATAGCTTATTCTCAGGCCAAAAGAACTAATTATAGCACCATAAATATTCTAGCTGTATATTATACTATTAAATGTCCTTCTGAACATTTAAATATTGAATTTTACACTAGCCACTAGTCTACGATTATTACTCTTCTTTCAATCTGTACCATCCATCCAGAATCGACAAATTTGGATTGTAGTATGGATCGCCAGTTTCCAGAATATCAGGCCAAAGCTTTTCAAGCTTCTCTACCTCTGAATTAAATCGGGCAACCTTTTCGCCAGTATCTTCATAGCCACGAGATTTTGACTCGTAGTGATAAAGTTCTGCGTGAGGATTGTATACAACAAGGTATCCTTTATCGCGAACCTTCATACAGAAATCTACATCATTAAATGCAACAGCTAAATCCTCTGTAAGGCCTCCGACTTCTTCAAATACATCACGGCGAACCATAAGACAAGCTGCCGTGACAGCTGATAAATCCTGTGTAGTAACTGCACGGAACATGTATCCAGGTTCGCTGCGCTCAAGGCCAACAAATGTATGGCCTGCGATTCCACCAATCCCCATAACAACACCTGCATGCTGCACTGTATTGTCTGGGTAGTATAAAAGGGCACCACAAATACCAACATCTGGACGAAGGCAAACATCCACAAGTTCCTTGATACAGTTTTCATTGATGATTTCTGTGTCGTTATTTAAAAGAAGGAACATTTCTCCTGTCGCATGCTTTGCGCCAAGATTGTTGATAGCTGAAAAGTTAAAGCCCGGAGTCTCATAATAGACAATTTTTACATCATCTCTGCCCTCTATTGATTTGTAATACTCGAAGGTCTCTGGCTCTGTGGAGTTGTTTTCAACAATCACATACTCGATATTTTTATAGCTTGACTTGGAATCAATCGACTTGATGCACTTGTCTAAATCATCTGTGTGATCCTTGTTTGGAATAATGATAGAAACCTTTGGCTCCTTGCCCCAGTTGTAAATAGTGCGGTAGCAACCATAGAAAGTATCCTGTTCTACTGTAGCTGGAATACCGAGCCTATCATAATGAGCCTGAACTGCTCTGGCACCGGCATCAAAAGCGTAAAGCTTGCTTTCAGCAGACATAGCTGTGGAAGCAGCATGACTTCTCCAATGATATAAAGCCTTTGGTACATGATGCACTTTGCCTGCGGCCTCGCAGCAGCGAAGAATAAAATCGTGATCCTGGGCACCATCATATTCTTTATTAAATGCGCCAACCTTTTCATAAATATCACGTCTGAAGATGAAAAGGTGACAAATATAATTTACTGAACACAGTAAATCCAGATTGAAATCTGGCTTGAACACTGGCTCGAAGTATTCCTTGGAATCCATGGAAATCTTGTCCTCGTCAGTGTAGATTACATCAATATTTTTATCCTCATTGATAGCAGCTACGCATTCGTACATAGCATTTGGAGCAAGTGTGTCATCGTGATCAGAAAGAACGATATAGTCTCCTTTAGCCAATGCTATCGCTGCATTTGTGTTGTCAGAAATACCCAAATTTGCTTCCAAATGCGTGTATTTTACTCTGGAGTCCGAACCATATTTTTTCTGAATGAATTTGCCAAGACTATCATCAGGGCTACCATCAGCAAGACATAGCTCCCAGTTTGTGTATGTCTGAGCAACAATGGAATCTATAAGCTCTACCAGGAATTTTTCTGGAGTTTGATACATAGGGATGACAATGCTCATAAGGGGATTGTACTCAAACTTTGTATCGCGCTGGCGCTGAAGCTCCACCTCTGTAGGACCAAAGCTAGTAAGGAAATCCATATAGGTGTATTTTGGCGCCTCAGAATCCTTCAACTTGTCTATAGCGTGCTTGATTGTGGCACTAATTCCATTATCCTGACGATAGAGCTCGATACGCTCCCACAAAGACTTCTTTGGAAGAAGATTGCCACCAGTAAGAACATGCTCTGTATCCACCTTGCAATCATAGACCTGTCCGTTTGCTGTGATTGTCAGGCGAAGCTTTTTATAATTACCTTTATCAAATACAATCTCAAGTCCAGAATCACATTTCTCTGTAAGCTCTGGATAAACTCCATACACATCCTTACGGAACATACGCTTAACCGAAATTGGAATTTCTGTATTGCCATCATAAAGGTGAAATTCCTCTGGAACATTTCCAATTGCCCAGCCAAGAATCTGAATTTTGTCGTCTGTTACAGCAGCACGCTCAAGATTGTACTCATATTCCTTCTTAAGCTTTTGCAAATCTCTGCCATTGGCCTTGTAGACAATTTCACGGACCTGATTTTTGCTGGAAGCATCTCCAAGCACACATATCAGTTTCAAGCTCTTTACTGTAGATAAATCTGAAGGAAGCTCAATCTCTCCAACATATTCCTTTGATACACTTTTGTGGGCAGCAATATATCGACGACGAACCTCATTACCTTCATTAATGGTGATGTCCATCTGATATGGCTTGCCATTCAGCTCAGCAACAAGCTCGTATCCCTTTGGATTGTCAAATGGATAAAAGCCCTGAAATAATAGTGTATTTTTCTTTGTAAGATGGTATCTGATAAATACCACATTAAATGTGTCTCTCATTTAATTTCCTTCTGTATTGTATTTTTACTTGCCAGTCCTTCGGGCTGATAAATTTATTCAACCACCCAGGTGCCGGTTTTTACATCGAATTTTTGAACGCCATCATTGCAATAGCTATCCTCTACCTGAAGGGCTGTTGCAATGCTATCTGTCAATGTACCAGCTGCTATTATATCATGGAATAAATCTTCTACAACAGCTTTGTCACAAAGCTTCGTCTCGTCCATTGGAAGCAATTTGCAAGCGTTGCCATACTGGCTGACAAATGCAAGTATTCCACTTTGAAGACGTTTGACATCCTCGCTAAGATAATCATCATCTTTAAAATGAGGCGCAGGGCGACCATTTTCCATAGTAAAATGGGTAAGCTGCCCAAATGGAGCTGCAAGAGCATTTTCCAAAAACAGCTGATATCTAAGAACCTTGCTTTTTTCAATCAAAAGTGGATCCGTAATTTCATAAATAGCATCTGCTCTTCCACCAATGCGCTCAGGCTTGTTTGAGTGAAGTGCAAGATAATGACCTGCAATATCGCGGCCTGTGAGCTTCATAAGGAAGAACTGGATGGTGCCAGAAAATCCCACATCCACAACAGCAACATCAGAAGCACCAGCCATAGCCTCTCTCACATATACAAGATATGCATTTTTTTCGGCTGCGGCATGCTCCAGAATTTCATCTATATAAGATGCAAGCTTTTCCATAAGATCTTCTGGAAGCTCAGTGTATTCAAGATGAACATCCTCATCTTCTGGATGAAGAGCAACACCAAAACGTTCTCTAAGGAAGGTGCTGAATGTACCTTTATATTTCTGAGATGCAAGCTCTCTGATATCTTCATCTGTTTCAAGAGATGCAACTGAAACCGCACGTCTTGAAGTAAGGAAGTATGTCATGTCTGGCTCAGCAATACCACGATTGTTGCAATAAGCCTTTATAAGCTGCTCAAGCATATATCCTTCTCTGGATAATAAAAGAAGGCGCTCATTTTTCTTTTGATTTTCCGCAACTATCCACTCCACAAAGCGAGCAAGAAGCGGACCGATAACAGTGTAGCCAAAATCATAAATATCTTTAAAATGAACTGTTCCATCTTCTGCAAATGCAAATGGGGTATTGAAAATACCTCCTGATAAAGCCTGACCTACCATAAGTGAATTGGCCAGGTTTTGCTTTGCAACGGCCTTAAAATATGGAAAATCTGAAAGTTCAAGTAAAGTGTTTGCATTAAATATGATATGGTTTGGTATGCATTTTTCCATAGGAATCTGGGAGTCACTACGGAAATTGTCGCCAACATGGATGAAATTGTTTGGATTGTAGTTTTGCATAAGCATATCCCACATTGATCCATCATCCTTGCGGAATCCGACCTCACAGGAAATCAAAAGTTCATCATAGTAGCTGATACCACATTTATGAAGCAAACCAACAATCTGTACACGATTCAAGTACATATCACTAACAAGGATAACGCGTTTGCCCATAGCCTTTAGCTGATTGTAAACCTCCACCATATCTTGGCGTGGCACGCAAAGGGCCGTTTCAAGATCAACCTCCAGCTTTTTAATATCCATTGCAAAATTGCCAACAGTTTTATCCTTAGCTACTTCCACGTATATTTTGTCGATAGTAGTAAGGGCGCCGTACTTAGCTGCAGCTGCAGCTTCCGCTTCCTTACGAAGCTTAAGGAAATCAACGTCGACATTATATTGTGATTTAATAATTTCACCAAGCATTGTAAATACCTGGTCAGGTTCGTAAATTGTCCTAGCAATAAGTGTATCAAAAATATCGAATGAAATAACATCGTATGTGCCAAGCTTCATGATTAGAAGCTCTTTGTCCAACTTGATGCTATCCATGTATGGTCTTATGCTCTTGTTTTTGAAAGTCTGACCACCATCCGCATTAAGGATGAAGGAATCATAGCCCTGCTTTGCAGTGATAAACGGAACAACACGCTCCAAAGCATGAGCAAGAGTACCATCTGTCTGCCCTGCCTCCAGTGGGAAATCCTCGTATGTATAGCCATGCTCTAGAAGTGGGCGAAGTGAATCTGTGGCAGCCCAGAAGAATGAACCTGCAGGATAATTGAATACCACAGGCATGTCTCCAAGGCCATACTCTTCAAAAAGCTTTTTGCCAAGCTCTACATTTGCAAGCCATGAATATGCAATCTCCGGAATCTCTGTATAAATATCTGGATAAATCAATCCAGCATTGTCCTTCTTGAATAAATCAATGATATAGTTGATCTGCTCAGGTGAACCCAAAAGCAGATTCAAGCAATACTGACGCCATCCCATTTTCTCTGAACCAGAATAAAGTGATTTCTTGGAATGTACATGTAAAAAATAATCGTGTTTTAATATTTCTGATGCAAATGGACCATACAATGGTGCAAGATCTCTTCCGCGATTTGGCAATCTACGAACATCCACAACACCAGTATTTTTCAGTTCTTTTAGTTTTGTTTTTACTGCGTTTAAATCGCCATCTTCTTTTAAAGAGATATACAAATCAAACTTGTAAGGAATATTTTCTAAATATGATACAAATTCTGGAAGTAAATCTTCGTAGAAAAGATGAATATGAACCGCAATAGAAGGTGTCTTTTCCTCTTGTCCTTGCTTCTTCTTTGCCTCAAGGCGAGCGCGTTTTGCTTCTTCCTTTCGGGCACGCTTAGCCTGTCTTGCAGGAGTATCCTCTCTTTTCAGGAAAGCTTTGAAGGCTCTGTAGTTTTCCACCGCTCTGTAAGCCTTTGAGCCAATAATCTCATCATATTTCGCCTGAAGAATTGTGTTTCCAGCTTCAATATTTCTGATATGAACATCCTTTGCAGCAATAAGTTCCTGAAGCTGCTTGATTTGAAAATCTCTGCTGGCAATTGTAAAATCAGCTGCTGTCTTTGTCTGGGACGCCACATGCTTCTTCAGCTCGCTAAGATTCTTTACATCCTTGAAGCAATACTGACTTTGGAAGTGTTCCTCCATCTTTTGATATATTGGCTTTTCGTTGTCAGGAATCTGAACAAAACTTGGTGTAAGCCCACCAAATATCATTCCCCTGTAAAGCAAGTAATTTATAGGAATAGGGAAATCAAATGTCCACTCGTAGTCAATAATTTCCCAGCCTCGGTCTGTAACAATGATATTGTCAAAAATTAAATCTATATCTAAGTATTTAGCAGCGAGCACCCCCTTTGGAAGCTCTACTTTTCCAAATACTACTTCAAATTCTGGAGTGGAAACAAACTCCTGAGCGTGTGGCAGATAAGCCTTGCGGATTGCCTCTACAAAATCTGCAGTATCTTTTGATGTAAGGCGACTTCCCTCAATAAACTGGCATTCCACATTATCCCCTACAAGATTTGTTTCATTTACGCAAAAATCAGAGCCCTGCAGTGTTTCCTGCAAGCCTCTGTAGCAATCATACATTTTACGGATATGTTCTTTTGAATCCTGATTGTATGGACGTTTGATAACCAGCTTTTGACCGTCTCTTTCCACAATATCAGTAATTATATTAAAGCGCGGATTACGCTCATTAGAAAGCTTTTCGTATAATAATTTATCCATTATTCTCTCGCTATAAGCAGGTAGTCACCTGCACCTCCTCCAATATAGTCCTCTGCATAAATCTCTGTGGTGTACATATAATCCGGATGGAGTCTAAATGTTTTGATATCACCAAAACCTGCTTCCTGAAGAAGCTTTTTAGTGAAGGCTGAAAGCCTATCCTTTTCCGCCAAGGCATATACAAGACATCCACCATCCTTCAAGAGCTCCTTGAGAGTGGCTGGCGTCTCGGCAAGACTTCCGATGTTGAATATGATATTAAATCGTTCTTTAATTTCCGAAATCAATTTTTTCTCAATTCCCTCTGGAATCAGCCTGATCACATTCTCCATATCTGTGCCATAATCATTTGTCATACCAACAATGGTGTTTTCTGCTTTTTCCTTTATCCATTCTACTAGAGATACGCTATCAGGATTTATCACCAATATTTGATCTGGAGGCACAATATTCACAGGGGACAGGGCATTGCTCCTAAGATGGGAATATAGCTGAATAGCCTCTTCTGTTCCTTCGTCAAAAATACGCCTATTGTATTTTTCCTGAATCATATAAACCTCCACGTTAATAAAATTCTATCTTATGTTATTTAACCTGCTCTACAGTTACCTGCGAATTCATATCGTAAAATCCAACAGTGTTTTTAGAACTAACAACAGTGATGTTTAATATATCATAAAGCCTGTTGTAGGCAACAAAATCCACACCATCAAAACCAGTACAACTGATAGACATAAGGTACTCTCCCCCCTGCATATCCATGCGCTGTGTAAAGGTGGCCACGTATTCGCTTCCTTCTTTGCATAGCCCAACATCGCACTTTTCATACATGGTATTTGTACCTGTAACGTCAATACCTTTAATAGTCTTGAAGGTAAGGGTGAAAATAGGATTTTCAATATCTGTATTAAAATGCACCTTTGATTTTACAGTGAAAGTGCTGCCTTTCATGATTGCATTGGTGTAAGTACCATTTTCATCAATGACTGCAAAATCAACAATCTTTGCTCTACCATCTCCGTATTCATTAACATTTGGATTGAGCTGATAGTTGGATTTCCAGTTTGTGTCAGTGCCTTCTGAGTCAACACCTTTTGATGACTCACTAGCTTTTGAGCTTGCCTCAACTTCTGCCACTGCAGCCTCAGCGTCCTCCACTTTACTTCTAAGGACTGGCTCCTGGCCAACCAAAATCTTTTTATAGATATCTATCATATCCTTTGGTGTGCCCTCTGCAATTTTGTCTCCTTTGTTAATAAGGATAGCTCTGTCACAGTATTTGCTGATGGCACCTAAATCGTGAGATACGAAAAGGATTGTCTTTCCTGCTTCTTTAAATTCCTCAAATTTCTTGTAGCATTTAGCCTGAAAGAAAACATCACCAACAGAAAGCGCTTCGTCTACAATCAAAATCTCAGGGTCTATATTAATAGCAACTGCAAAAGCCAAACGGACAAACATTCCTGATGAATATGTCTTAACCGGCTGGAAAACGAATTCCCCAATATCTGCAAAAGAAAGGATATCATCAAGCTTCTCATCTATTTCCTCTTTGCTATAGCCCAGCATGGTGCCGTTTAAGTATATATTTTCAATGCCTGTATATTCCTGATTAAAGCCTGCTCCAAGCTCAAGAAGAGCAGAGATACGGCCATCCACATTCACCTCTCCTTTTGTAGGAGAAAGAACACCAGTGATAATCTTTAGGATAGTGGACTTTCCCGATCCGTTGGTTCCAATGAGGCCAACACATTCACCCTTTTTTACCTCAAAGTTCATATCCTTAAGGGCGTAATGCTCTTTGTAGTTCTTTTTTCTGGTAAGCCCCAAGGTATCTGCCACTCTAGCTTTATTACTATCAAAAAGCTTGTAGACCTTGTCCACATGCTTAACTTCTATAACATTGTTGCTCATATTTACTCCTAGTATTGTAGCTATTTGTTACTATTTAGCGCCCCCATATTCATAATGGAAGTCTTACAGACTTATTGCTGTGAATAGAAACAATTATTCTGTATTTTACCACATTTAAAAACATAGTAAAAGGCACCGGTGCCCCGGTGCCCATTTGTGCTTTAGGCAACCCCATACCTAAAGCGGGTGAAATATGTTCTAACGCCCCAATACGCGTGAACAAACTATTGATATATCACATTGTCCGTGATTACGCCATCAACACCTAGACGCTGAAGAGAAAGCATCTGTCCCTTTGTCTCTGGTGTATAGCAATATACCTTTGCTCCTGCTGCATGAATAGCAGCCACTGTCTTTGGTGTCATGGTCTTCATGTTGATTCCATAATACTCAGCCGGATATTTCTCTGGGAGATTTGATTTACCAAATGATGCCAGCTTCATAATCGGCTGATCAGGATTAATCCCCTTAATATCCTGTAGATACTCATATTTGAAGGATAGGAAAATCACCTTATCCAACAAACCGTACTTTTCAAAGGTATTATAAACCTGTGAAGCGAAGTTTCTATCTTCCCCAATATCCTTCAGTTCACAGAAGATGCGCATATTTGTAGATTGAAGCAGACTCAAGGTCTGATCCAAAGTCGGAATACGTTCAAGCCTGTATTCTCTGCCATACCACTCTCCTGCATCATACTGCAGAAGCTCTTCATATGTGTGGTCAGCTATTGTTGACTCGTCTTCTTCACCGTTTATCTTCTGAAGTGTCTCATCATGGTAAATTACCAGCTCGTCATCTTTTGTCTTTCTAACATCAAACTCTACTGTTTTAGCGCCACAGGCATAAGCCCCCGCAAATGCACTGAGTGTATTCTCTGGATAAGCCCCAGAATACCCCCTGTGAGCCACCAACTGCACAACCATATCCTCATCTGCATTGGCTGGTAAATAGTTGAAAACATTTAAAAATACAAAAGAACAAAGCAAGGTAACCATGCTAACGGCAGCGGTTCTCCCCACTTTTGGAAACAACTTACCCCTCATATGCAAGCCCCCTTTTATCTAGTTAGCTTTATTTTAGCACAAAACACTTTCAATAAGGGCTACCAACCACACGAAAAAATACCCGAAATCTTAGGTTTAATTTCGTATAGATTTTCTTTATCAGTTTTCATACGCCAGACACATCTTTCTAGCTCAGTTTTTTATAAATATGCCTGCATATATAAACACTATGGGATTCTTGTTTTACAGCACATCCGCAAATTGGCTCTGAAGCTTTTTGAATACGTGGGTACCTAATGCAAAAATCACAAGGGTGAATCCCCAGAAATAGGCTGTAAGAACTGGGCGAGTCCAGAAACCGATGTGATTGATAATGCTATCGCGGTAGCCGCTTGTTATGTAGTACATTGGGTTAAGTTCCAGGACGTAGGCAAGCCAGTTAGGGATGCGACCCTCGGCGCGCATTCCATCAAAGTTCCACATGATAGGTGTTGCCCATACCCCCACTTGAAGGAAGATATTTACCAGCTGTGCCATATCTCTGAAGAAAACACAGAGAGCGCTGGTAAGATATATGATTCCGATGGCTAGTGCCAACATAGCAACGGAATAATAAATCACTTGGAAAATATAAGGGCTAAGTCCATAACCATACAAGAAATATACAAGCAATGTAAATAGTACAAAAAAGCCATGCACAAACAGGGATGATACCGCCTTTACGATTGGAAGCACATTTATTGGAAACACAACCTTTTTAACCAGGTAGTTGTATTCTAGTAATACAATTGTGCCTGCAGACAAAACCTCACTGAAATAAAACCATGGAACGATACCTGCTGAAAGCCAAAGCACAAAAGGCGCCTGAATTCCGGCTTTTGTACCTTGAGTTCCTGCATTCAGCGCTTTGTCGAAAACAATCCAATATACAAGAACAGTAACTACAGGCTGCACGAAAGCCCAAATCACACCTAATGTTGATCCTGCAAATTTCTGTTTAAAATCATTTCTAGCAAGTTTAGCTATCAACATTTTATTAGCAATAATATCCTTTATCATTTCTATTCCTTTTCTGCTTTATATTGGTATATTATAACCTCTTCATTTACAAATACCAGATTGAGATTTGGGCTAGTAGCTTTGTATTCAGGATGTCCCTGCTTTGTGACTACAAGATAATCGATTCCCTGTTCATCCATAGCTCCTTCAGCCAAATCTACATCCTCACTGTAGAATGTTTCATTTGTTTCAAGCATTTTATTAACACGCTCTTCAGTGACATCAGAATAATCATAGCCCTCTATATAACACTGGCGCTCTGAAATGGCGCTGGCATAAAAATAAATACTTCTATAATCCAATTCTTCAGAAAGTCGGTCCACTGCAATTTTAGCATCCTCTTCAGTGTTATACTTCAACCAATAGTATGCGTTTATAGTTTCTGAAGATACAAGATCAGCTCTGCCTTCTGAAGAACCTTTTGATATCTGAAGCTGATTGTAGTCGCTATAGGCAAAATATGCCACATCTATAATCAATAACACTGCTCCAAAAATATAGGCCCCATGCATGAGATAATATATTACATCTTTACCGCTGCCTGTCATATATTTCATTGAACAATAGAAAATCAATCCAGCAGTAGTAATAACAAAATACCCCTGTGAAAGACCTGGAACACTAACAGCGCAAAAGCCAATCAATCCCATAAGCACCATTCCAATAGAGAACCAATCAAATATGTCTCCAATAGTACCTTCATTTATGAGAATCTTGAATTTTCCAATTGTAAAGGCTGTGAACGGAACAATACATGGTCCTATAATAAAAACCACTGTAAATATGATAGCTAAAACAACCCAAGGAAATGACATGTAATCAAACCCAAGCTTTGTGATAATTTGACCAACTCTGCCAGCCTCAAGTGTACCAGCACAAGTAACTTTCATTGCTCTATTGTTGGCTCCTGATGGATGTAAGCCAACTGTAACAAATAAATATGTGAATACAAATCCAAATGTTAAAGCAAGATTATACAAAAATTGCTGCAGGTGAAATTTCTTTGAGATGATCCATTCAATCACAAATACTGACCAGGCAATACCGACAAGCATTGCTCCTGTTGTACCTTTAAATCCTGTTGCAGCACATGATAATAAGTAAATCGCGATTAAATTTCTAAAATCTACTGCATCGTACCAAAGCTCTGCCAGAATATCTACAATCAATATTGTCAGTGCTACTGCAAGCCCCATTGCATTTCCGTTGCTAAACAAATGATTATCCATCCATGAAATAGGGAAATGTCCACCGGCCACATTTAATGGTAATAAAGCAATACATGAAACCAGCAATCCAAAGCAGAAAAAGAAATACTTAAAATCAGTATATTCCTTCATTCCTCGAATCCTCTCTCCGATGGTAATCAAAGCCATAGTAAGCGGAAAGGCACAAATCAAAGCGTTGCCATTCATATATACCTTTAGAGCATCAAGTCCAAATATATGCTTGCACATAGCAAATATCAGCTCAAAGTAATAGTGATAATAGAAGGTGAGTCCGTCTATTCTAATATCTGCATTTGGAAAAGAACGGCTCAGAGAAGCGATATTTCCTGTGTGAAACAAAAAGTCGTGATATATCTGAGTAGTCTGCCCCGAAAAAGCAAATAGATACTTGGCCTGAAAATTCAGAACAGAAATCACATAGATAATGGCAAATATGATGACATAAGTCCATCTGAAGCGCTCAGTGGCATTAAATACAGAAGGTCGCCCCTTTTTAGCATATACCGATACTGCAATCAGTGAAATAATTGGTCCGGCAGCCAAAAGGATGTTTTTAACCCCTGTTAATGACTCAAGATAATAAAGGGCCGCCATCACCATAAATCCCATAAAGAATCCGGCTAATAATCTGCTGGAAAATTTTAATCGTCGCGGCAAAAGAATATGACAAAAAAGCATTCCTGGAATCTCCAGCCAGAAAATGCAAAACACAAAGAATAATGCCGTTGTAGTAATACTGAAAATCATGTAACTCCTCTAGTTCGCTCTAATTATCCTCTGCCTTCAGCTGTCCAAGCTTATAATGCTTACGACAAAGAGCCACATATGAATCATTGGCTCCTAGCATAACCTGTGGACCTGAGCGAACCACTCCATTTTCATTATAGCGTGTGTTGCAGGTAGCCTTACGTCCGCACCAGCAAACCGTCTTAACCTCATGTATAACATCAGCGATAGCAATAAGACGCTTTGAACCTGGGAAAAGCTCATTTTGAAAATCAGCTCTAAGACCATAAGCCACCACTGGTACATCCATAAAATCAACGATATCTGAAAGATAATCTATCTGCTCTGGAGTTGCAAACTGCACCTCGTCAACGATGATACAATCGTATTTTTTGATTTCCTCCTCTGGCATTTCCACCAAATCCTCAAGGAAAATACACTCGTTTTCCAAGCCGATTCGAGAATGAACAATGCGCTCGCCATCACGTGTATCCACAGCTGGCTTTACCAGAAGGGCATTCTGACCTACCTCCTGATAATTAAAATGAGTCATCAATGCATTGGCTGTCTTTGATGAGCCCATTGCGCCGTAATAAAAATATAGCTTTGCCATTAGGAAATACCCCCACACATAAATTGACAGAAGACTTTATAGCCTTCTGTCTAATAATACTTTTTGCATATTATAAATCTTTAGTAGTGCCAATGTCAAAAAACTTTACGCCACTCTTTTGTCTCCAAGTCGCTTCTACCATTTATTAGTCTGGCATTTGCTTTTCCATGCTCCTTTACATAATAGAGGGCATAGTCGGCAGAATTCAGGAAATCCCAAGCACGATTTGCAGATTGAGGCACATGATTCACAATACCTTGAGATACACTGAGTTTATCTATGTTAAGCTCCACACGAACCTCCTCCACAATATCACGGATCTTCTTTACGATTTCGATAATCTCATCATCAGTCATATCAAAATAATAAAGGATAAACTCATCACCACCATATCGAGCAATAAATACCTTGTCGTTGACCATTCCACGCAATCGACGACCTATTGCTGCCAACAAACTATCTCCTTTGGCATGTCCAAGATTGTCATTCACCTGCTTGAAGTAGTCTAAATCCATCATTTCTACACCAAGATTTTTTCCTGTATTTAGAGCCTCTAAAAACAGCTCATCAATTACGTTGTTTAGCTTTGCTCTATTTGCAAGGCCAGTGAGAGTATCTGTCTCTGCTGCGGCAGAAAGGAAAAGATTCTTGGTTCGTTGCTGAATCAGTTCATTCTTCAAGCGTAAAGTGGTAGTGAAGGATTTTTTACTATCCATAGAACGCTTTTCATGATAGAAATAATAACTATATGCACTTTCATTACGTTTTTCTTCATCACCAGCGCATTCATAAAGCCTGATTTTCCAACGTTCCAAATGAAGACGCATATTAAATAGCTCATCTTTTCCAAGTTTACTATTGACTGTTTCAAATATATCTTTCATCTGGTCATAATCTTTTGACTCTAGAAGAAGATGAAGAAGAATTTGAATTTCATCAAAGTAAACCATCACATCATCACATTTTTCAAATGATGTCAGCGACTCTTTTTTATATTTTTCAAAAAGCTCTGTATCATCGGTTCTGCTGTAATAAAGGCAATTTGCAACAGCAACATCAAAATCATTTTCTGGAGTTGGATGCAATGAATTCAATCGCTCCATTTCATCCAAATGCTTTTTAGCATCCTCCAAGCTGCCAAGCATAATATAAGCTACTGCTAATTGGGCATATTCCCCTACCAAAAATGGCACCTGAATATTCTCATCTGCAATAAACTGGCTACATTCCAAACCACGGTAGTGATATTCTAAGCACTCCTGCATAGCCCCCATTTCTGCACAAAGAGCAGCAAAGTTGCCACATGCTACAGCCTCTTGAAAATAAAGCTCATTTACTCTTGCAACATCGATGCTATTAAGGAAGTGTTCCTCTGATGTAATGAAGTGACCCTCATTACGCATGATTATGCCCATTTGGTTGTGGCACCTGCAGATTAACTTGTATTCGTCAGTTTTTTGCAGTCCGACAATACCAGAAGTCAAATAATAGACTGCTTCAGAAAATCTTTTATTTTGCCACAAAGCATCACCTAACGTGCAGCTGGCATAATCTCGTAAATCTTCATTTCCGCTTTCTTGCGCCATATCAAACAAATCGCAGGCTATGTCAAGGTATTTGTCATTTTCTACCTTTCTTAGCTTCTCCATTTCTTCAATTAGCGCAACAACTCCAGGAGATTTTTTTGTAAGAAAAGTGTTATTCAAATTTCTCACCCCCGTAGTAATTTGATTAGTATTGCTAATTAGACCTCCTTGTGGGTTACTTAAGGAAAAATCCCCCAAGGACATATGATAAATTCTATTTTAATTCTCTAAATAAATTGCTGCTGTAAGTATTCCACTGTTTGCAGTCTCGTACACGACGATATTCTTGTCGTATCTATTTACAAATTTAAGATCAAGTGCATTTCCAGAAATAGTAGCATCCCATCCAGCAGGAAGATATGCTACTGGAAGAGAATGTGGATGCCTCTCAGAAGCCTGAATGCCTGCGGTCTTCATTGCAGCATAGATAGTAGATGAAACCTGGCATACACCACCGCCAATGCCTCTAGCATGCTGCTTGTTGATAAATACAGGCGCCTCTACGAAGCCATTCTTTGTAGTACGAGGACCTATAGCCCTGTTTGCAGAAAATGTTGCCCCTGGTGCAACCACTGTTCCATTCACATGATCTGCCGCAATTTTGATATTTGTAGCTCTATCCTGAGTAGAAACATACTCTGTAGAATAAATTCCAAGAAGTGTATAATTTGCTGGCACTGCAATCTCAGTTCCAGCAACTGGTGTGGCATCTCTGCCCTCAGCCTGACCTGCATTTACATAATGGTGCACATATGCAATCATATTATCCCCATACACAGCCTGAAGATCAGGGTTTTTATTCATATAATCTGTGGCGTTAAAGGACGCGCTGGCGTTTCGACCTTCATAAACACCATAGTAAACATAATGATTTAAAAGTCCCAGTTGGCTGCCATTTACAGAAGCTGCCACGTCTGGATAAAGTGCTGCGTAATAAGCTCCATCGAAAATTTTTGATGCAGCTATGAGTTCATCGTTAGATGCAGCTTTGGCATCTACAGATGGTGAAAATGCAAGGGCTGCTGCCAAAACCAATGTAGAACAAAAAGCCTTAACCAAGTTGAATTTTAATTTTCCCATAAACCCTCCAATGTTTAACGCAAGTCGTTTCGCCAATTGCCCAACATGAAGTCATAACTCGCTGAATTTTAAGAATATTCTAACACTTTTAGAGGCAATATAAAAGAGCACCAGGCCTGGTGCTCTTTAAAAAATCTGTGAATTATATTATTTATTCTTTTCAGCCTCAAGCTCTTTACGCTTGTTCAAAGCCCATGCTCTAAGACTTTTCTTCTTTTTTGCCTCAGGCTTTACATTGCCTCCACGAAGTCCCTTAACCTTTGTGATGTAAAGACCTGAAACAGTAGACTTTACCTCCTTCTTTACAGGGATTTCATCGTAAATCTCTGCATCGCAGATAAGAGTCATCATCTGTGGACCAACCTTTGCCTTTACAACTGGTACTTTAACGTTCTTCTGGTACCAAGGTACGGCACTAACAACAGCCTCTGGGAGACCTGATTCCTTCATCTTAAGCTTTTTCTTGTCAATGATAAGCATTGACACCTGCTGTGCAACTGCATCCATCTGGGCGCGCTGCTCATCCTGACGAGCCTGTGCCTTCTTTCCCATGAAGTAAAGAGCCACAAATGCAGCAATCATTACCACCAAAATTACAAGTAAAACAATCATTGGTGTGTTCATAAAATATCCTCCAATTCCTAGGCCCCCATGAGCCACAACTAGAAATATATTACCATGCCAACACCCTAAAATCAACAAAAAGCTGGTCACGCCCACAAGCCATAGATATCTCCGTTCAGCTATAGAAAGCTTCGCTTGAGACATCCATGAGCTTGTTAGCTACCAGCTTTGTCCTAGTCTATGAATGTTGGCTTGTAATTACCAAGTGATGGCTTATAAAACTTGGAGTCCACGCATTTTATAAGTGCCAGATATCCTCGTTGTACTGTGCAATTGTACGATCTGATGAGAAGAATCCTGCATTTGCAATATTCTTAATCATCTTGCGGCCCCACTCAGTACGGTCCTCAAATGCCTTATAAGCCTTTTCCTTTGTTTCGCAGTAATCCTTGAAATCAGGGAAAGTCATGAACCAGTCCTTGTTAAGGAGCTCATTATAGAGACGCTCAAGGTTCTCCTTCTGGCCTACCTGCATAAGCTTATCAGATACGATGAAATCTACGCACTTCTTAAGATTTGCATCCTTCTCATAGTAGTCGCGTGAGACGTAGCTTGCATCAGCGTAGCGCTTAATAACTGTATCTGAATCCTCACCAAAGATAAAGATATTGTCATCGCCTACAAACTCGTGCATTTCTACGTTAGCACCGTCCATTGTTCCGATTGCAACGGCACCATTGAGCATAAACTTCATGTTTGAAGTACCAGATGCTTCCTTTGAAGCAAGTGAAATCTGCTCATGAATATCACATGCAGGAATAAGCTTTTCAGCAAGTGTAACGTTGTAGTTTTCTACCATAACGACCTTCAAATATGGGCTAACCTCAGGGTCATTTGCGATGATCTCCTGAAGGCAAAGAATAAGGTGAATGATATCCTTTGCAATAACGTAAGCAGGAGCAGCCTTTGCACCAAAAATAACTGTAATAGGACGAGCTGGCTTCTTGCCTTCCTTTATTTCGAAGTACTTGTTGATTACGTAAAGTGCGTTCATCTGCTGACGCTTGTACTCGTGAAGTCTCTTAATCTGAATATCGTATACGCTATTATCGTCAATCTCGATTCCCTGAGTCTTTGCAAGGTAGTTCTTGAGAACTGTCTTACGAGTACTCTTTACATCAAGAAACTTCTTTACTACAGCATCATCATCCATGAATTTTTCAAGCTTCTTAAGCTCTGTAGCATCCTTCTTAAAGCCTGGTCCGATAAGCTCCTCAATAAGCTTTGAAAGCTCTGGGTTGCAATATAATAACCAACGACGGAATGTGATACCGTTTGTCTTGTTATTGAACTTCTCTGGGTAGAGCTCATAGAACTTGTGAAGCTCTGTCTCCTTAAGAATCTCTGTGTGAAGTGCAGCAACACCATTAATTGAAATACCATAATGAATATCCATGTGAGCCATGTGTACAAGGCCATTATTGATGATTGCAACGTCTGGGTCAGAAACCTTTCTTGCAACACGGTTGTGAAGCTCACGGATAATAGGCATAAGCTGTGGAACAGCCTTCATCATAAAATGAATTGGCCACTTTTCAAGAGCCTCTGCAAGAATAGTATGATTTGTGTATGCAGTACACTTTGAAACAACATCAATTGCCTCATCCATTGTAAGACCACGAATCTGAAGAAGACGTACAAGCTCAGGAATAACCATTGATGGATGTGTATCATTAATCTGAATTACAGCATAATCAGCAAGATCATAAAGGTTTGAGCCCTTTTCTACAGCCTCATCAAGGATGAGCTGTGCAGCATTTGATACCATGAAGTACTGCTGATATACACGAAGTAATCTTCCGTTGTCATCTGAATCATCTGGATAAAGGAAAAGTGTTAAGTTCTTTGTAAACTCGCTCTTGTCAAAATTAATTCCATCTTTAATAATACTTTCATCCACTGTATCTACGTCGAAAAGATGAAGTTTTGTTGTGACAGAATCATAACCTGTTACATCGATATCGTACATTCTTGATGTAACATTGAAGCCACCAAAATCTACCTGGTATGTTCTTTCTGTCTTTGTCATCCAGCTGTGATGTCTCATCCAAGGGTTTGGCTCCTCAGTCTGAAGATTGTTATGAAACACCTGCTTGAAAAGTCCCATGTGATAAGCAAGTCCAACACCATCACCATTCAAGCCAAGTGTAGCAATTGAATCAAGGAAGCAAGCTGCAAGACGTCCAAGACCACCATTTCCAAGTGAAGGCTCTACTTCAATTTCTTCGATTTCTGCAAGTGACTTGCCACAAGCCTCAAGTTCTGCCTTTACCTCATCATAAAGACCAAGGTTAATCAAATTGTTTGAAAGAAGCTTTCCAATAAGGAACTCTGCGCTGATGTAGTAAAGCTTCTTCTTTCCCCCCTTAATTTCTTTGTTCTGAGCTCTATCCTTAATGTACTCCAAAAGGCCGATGTAAATCTCCTCATTTGTGCACTGATCCATGTGTCTGCCGAATCTTACTTTGATATACTCGTTTGCTGTCATAATATCCTCCTCATAAAATGTAGGTTATTTACAGTCTCGATGCCACTTCAGATGTTCAAGCTCCCGCAAGCCATCTCCCATTGCCCCTATGGACCCTCCCGCCGGTGTAGGTCCCTTCCATAGGGGCATGGGGCCCTCTTGCTCGCGCTTTCCCAGCGGATAAAACATCTCGACTGCTCTCTTTCTTTTATATTGAGAGTATACTGCTACGATATACAATTATTCTTGCCTTATACTACTAAAAAGTGATACTATTCTATCATGGGTGAGTTTTATAGTATAAAACACTGCAAATACTTGCACAGAACTGCCTTGCCAAAGGCAACCTTAAATGGCAGTTCTTCATTATTATTTAGAGGTATTTCATAATGTTGGATATTAACGAATATCAAGCCATACACGAAAAGGCAAACCATTTTGATTACAATATTGCTTATAATACATATCCTTGTACCATCCCTTTGGATTTTGAGTCGGTGCCTTTGCATTGGCACGAAGATGCGGAATTCATCTATATAAAGAAAGGGCAGGGGATTATTATCATAGACGGAGACGAGTGCACAGTTACTGCCGGAGATATTGCATTCATTATTCCTGGAACGGTTCATGGAATTTTCCAGTATCAGGACAAGTCCATGGAATATGAAAATATTCTTTTTGATGGAAAGATTTTTTCTTCCCAGGGTGATGATTTCTTCGATACCTTCCTGCTGCCTTTCTTTAGCAATGCAGTGGAGGTGCCTCATATTTTCAAAAAAGGTGTGGCCGGTTACGAAAGTTTAAAGAAGTATTTAGATAGCAACGACAATATTTCCAGCCACCGTGAAGGCGCCTGGGGACTGGCCATAAAGGGCAATCTTTATTTGTTGCTTTTTGATTTGGTGACACTTTATGAGAAAAAGGTGGATTCTTCAAACAGAAAGAACATTGACAAGCTAAAGCCAGTTATCAAATATGTAGAGCTTCATTACAGCGAGCCTATGACCATTGCAGAAATGGCAGATCGAGCCGGATTTTCCGAATCTCACTTTATGCGATTTTTCAAGGAAACCTTTGGGGTTAGCTTCATCACTTACCTTAATGACTACAGACTATCTATGGCAGCCCGCCTGCTGCTAGCCACTGAGGACAATATCCTGGATATTTCACAGCAGGTAGGTTTTGACAATCTGTCTCATTTCAATCGAAGCTTTAAGAAGAAGTATGAAAAAACTCCGCGAGAATACAGGAAATAATCAAGGAAATTCCTGCATATATAGCCATAGTATATAGATAATGCAAATCGTGAATCGAATATAAGTAGTGGAAGCTTGGGAATATCATACGTAGATTTCCAGCCTCCTTAAACTCTATAAATACTGGGGAAAATATTGCTGAGCCAAAAATGGCAACAGGCAAATTTAATCCCAGTATTTTTGTGCTTTTAAGCATTCTTCGAACAATTGACGCTAATCCAATAAGTAGGCAAACATATGCCATAATCTTTATTAATTCCGGGAAGAAGCTGGTGAATACACCGCCCAGCTTCAATCCAAGCAACATCATAATCGCTGGAATCAGCAGAATCACAAAATAATATCCAAATTCTCGCAAAAATCTAAATCGCGTATGCCAGAAAATAAACAGACCATTATCCTCATCTTCCAGATAATACATAGAAGCGGCTATGGCACAAAGCATCAAATGCAATGCCAAAATTCCTCTCAGCGGAAGCAGTAAGTAGGATGTACTATTTAATTCATTACTTGATGCTGCGCCGTCAAAATATCCCATTTCAAACAGATCGCCGTTTACATTGATGCTTTCGAATTTTTCCGACAAATCAGAAGCAAATCCCTTATCGCTCACATATTGATTTACGTAGGCCTTGGCAAAAAACGGATATATCCTTGAAAGTAAAACCTCTTTGGCAAGAAGATGCGAAACTCCTTCCTCACGGATAAGAATTATTGACTTCATATTCAATATATCCCAATCTAGCGTGTCAGGAATCACCCAACCCTCGTCCAGCTTCATAAATCTCACATCATAGGACATTGTGTCTGGATTATCATACATGATGTATCTAAAACTACCGGGATTGTCCATCAGATCTTGCTTCAGTGCTTGGCTTGCAGTTCCATCTCCCTGAATACAAACGCCTATAGTCATCAGACCAGACTCCCTAGCGCTAATCAAATTTAGCAGGATAATCATAAGCGGAACCACTAGAAGCATCAATATGTAGCTTTTCTTTTTTAGTAATCTCTTAAAAAGTAATAGATATTTAATCATAGTTTAATTCTTGCTTTACGTACCATTATTGAAAGGAAAGTGAATAATATAGTGTAGGCAATAAGTACTATTGCCGGTTCTAATAATCTGCCTCCTACCATCTGATTTGCAACATAGGTAAGAGCAGCGCCACTTGGCAGCAAGTTACTCAACATTTGTACTTCCATAGGGAAGAATACTCTAGGGTAAAAGAATCCTGCCACATAGGCCATAAATATATCTATGATGAAGGTGACAAGCACCTTGTTTACAACCCCCTGAATTGCATCCAGTAAGAAAAATCCCATAGCTGTAAAGGCCAAAATCGGAAGTGTCATTGCCGGTAGCAACATATATGGTTGAAATCCTATCTTTAGCAATGTTGCAAAATCATATTTTAGGACTACACGTGATATTTCCAAAAGTATAACTACAAATAACTGACCGAATATGTTTAATAAGTAGAAAGCAAACATTTCCGCCAACACCTGACGAGCTGGCCCTAAGCCCTTTGCCTTCAGGAACTGTGCAATGGCATCCCTTTGTCCAAGGAAAAACCAAATTCCACAGAAAGGAATCATGATGAACAAAAACAACATTAATGTGGTGAAATAATATGCTGGTGTGGAAAGGCCATCTGACATACCTAGGGAAACAATTTCCACCTTTGAATCTCTATTCAAAATAGCATCCACATAAGAGTTAAAGCAGTCTGTCATCTGAAGAATCCGATCTTGCTCTTCATATCCTCTTTCTTCCATTGCTTGATCCAGACTAAGGATACCTTTTTCAGTGTAAACTATGATATTTCCTGCCACTGCTGCAATCTCGTCCATCATCACCCCTGTGATGCCCTTTTGACCGGAAGTTGCATAATATTTTAACTTTTCACCATTGGCCAGGGCATCCAGCTGCCCCATAAATTCCTTGGTAATTACCACATAAGCAGATATTTCGCCTGCACGAAGAGCTGTTTTGGCATCATCCTCATTCTCATATTCCTTCAGCTCAATCATCTCCTTGGCGCTGTCCTCATTTTCCAGAAGAAAAACACCTGACCTAAGCAAGGAATTATCCGCCGCGCCGACATAACCTAATGTGTAGCGTTTTTGGTTTTCCACATAACTGCCATCACGTATAACCGCGTATGCACCCGTCCCAAACAACACCGCCAAAAGAAGTATCATTCCGGCAATTCCTGGCAGCAGCTTCTTTATTCTTTTCAGTTGAATAATGCAATAGGTTTTAAAGTAATTCATTTCAGTACTTATTTATCTCCGGTTGTGAATAGTAAAGGTTCTTGTGTGCCTTTTCCTTAAGTGGCCCACAAGAACTATAATCGCCCAATTAGATGTGGGATATCACCGTCGTATCTATATTCCTGTAGTGCTCCGTCCTTCAGAATATAGCAAGCGTCACAAAGCTCGATTTCCTGCACCTCGTGTGTAGATATAATTAAGGTGCCCCCCTGTCCCCTAAACTGTTCGAAGTAGTTGTAAATATCCTCTCTACAAACCAAATCAACCGCGGCTGTTGGCTCATCTAATAGCATCAGCTTAGGATGAGAATTCATTGCACAGGCGATGGTTAATCGCTTTTTCATACCTCCCGACATGTGGTGAACAGGCGTATTCAAAAACTGGCTAACCCCAAGCATCCTAAGGACACCTTTATCAAGCTCCTTTTTAAGGGTAGCCTTGTCATACCACATTCTCAAATTATCAAGTGCCGTAAGCTCCTGAATCAACGGATTCTCCTGTGGAACATATGCCACAAGCTCATTCCTTAATTTGGAGTTTTTCAACAAATCCTTGCCATCGATAGAGAAATATCCACTATCAGGATGCTGCAGTCCAGCCATAATAGACAATAGTGTGGATTTGCCGCTTCCATTTTCCCCCAGTATACCTATGATTTTCCCAGCCTCAACCTCCAGAGTCAGGTTCTTTAGCACCGATTTTTTACCATATGACTTTGTGATGCTTTTTATCTGTATCATGTGATGCTCCCTTTTATATCTAAATTTGCCTTTTAGGGCTTAACAGTTTGCTTTGCCTTGGTTTGCTTTCTCTTTAAAGCATATGTTTTTGATTTTCTGAGGAAAATCAAGAACCAGACATAGACCAATATTTTCTTTCAGAAAATATTGCCTGGCAAAGCCAGCTTCTTGCGGGTCTTTTCCTTAAGTAGCCCACAAGAAGTCATACTTTTTTATGCTTTTATTCTCCTAGTATGCCTTTCTTGGCTTACCTGCTTGCTTTACCCTGGTTTGACTACTCTTTAAAGCATACTTTTTTCTGCTTTTATTCTTATAGCATGCCTTCTCTTTTCTTTAATATGTAATTTCTTAAATCTATGACTTTATTTTACCACTCTTCGACTTATATGGTGAATTATTTAAAGCCATATAGATAATCTTGATAAAAGTTATCTACATGGCTTATTTCCTGTACTCTATGCTTTATTTTTTCTCTGCCCTTCAACAATGCCCACCAATTGGTGAATCTAATTTCTACTCTTCCATATTTACCTAAAGCACCCTTTTTCAGTTCACTATGTTTTATAGTCAGGCTGCTTCTTGGATTTATTTGTTTTGTAATTTAAGCAGACTTGAATAGTCAAAATTAGAATAAAAATCCCTCTCCACAGCAAGATAATCTTTGTAATTATCTTTTGTAAGCTGATCTGTGCCGGAGTATAACCAAGCAAGAATCTGGGAGTTAATCCAATCACCATGATGACACTCATCGCTATAGTTGTTCAAATCGGTAGTAATGTCAAATTCATTGTTAAAGGAAAACAAGTGAATATTGTCGCATTCCAGCATTAGCTCTATTGCATATTCCTCTGCTGCAAACCATCTATCCATTGTGCCAAGCTCCTTTTGGGAGCCCCACCATGCTACAGAATATGGAGTCAGATAATAATAAAACTCCACGTCTGGATTTGCCTTGGCAAGGTCCACCACATTCTCGGTGATGTTATCTTTCACCATCTTCTTGATTCGTTTGGCAAAAGGCTGAATCTCTTCAGGCTGCTTGTACTCTGAGCGGTCGCCAAGGACAACATCAGCGCCAAACTTAGCATCCTCCATCCAGTTCGCATAATCATCAAAAGATGTGACTCCACCGGGTTCTCCCGCCCTAGCCTTATCAAACATTGGCAGGCAGATGTCGAAAAGAATCTGCTTATTGAAGACGTATTTCACATCATTAAATGGATTCTTGTCGTAGAGATAATCTGGATAGCTTCCCAAATCATTTCTGACGCGATCTGGTTCGTCCATTATATAAGCATAATCAAGCGGTCTTATTACCATCTTTAAATCTGGATTATATTTTATTGCATTAGCTATATTATCATTCTGCTCTTTGTATGTTCCACCAGCAAATGGAATTTTAATAAAATCATATTCCCAAAGCTCTTCTGCCTCACTGGCCTTAAAATTCTCTGCCATTGATGTACCAATAATCATAGCCTGATAATCAAAATGCTTTATAATCCCATCATTCTGGCTTCGCTCATTATTCAATTCATAATACAGATTGGCTTGAGGCAGGTGATAGTGAAAATATGGATCCACATATATTATCACCGACGCCATCGCTCCTAGCAGCAACAGAACTGCAAGTAGCATACCAATCATCCATTTAATTGATTTCATTTATGCTCCTAAAAATTAAATGTTAATTTATTTTAATTCATACATGATAATTTTCATGATATGGAATTTCTTTATCTATTCAGCAGCAGCTAGTGATTAAAAATTAAAATACAGAAATGTACTAATACCAGACAACGATGAAATTGCCCAAATCAATAGCACTGCTGTCCACAACATATTCTTCCAGTTTGGTTTAAATTCCTTCATCTTTTGGAAGGAATTCTTGCATCCAAGCACAATATAAAGGGCTAAGTAATAGAACACTGCCACATAAATAAAAGGTAAAGAATGTGTCAGGGCCGTTCCATCCCAAAAATAATTTAAACCAGGAGTTTTAAACGCTTCCAAAATGTGCACATCAATCGGAGTGAAATCCACATAGAGGATTTGCTTAATTAGCTCCAGGGCATCGGCAATCGTGTTTGCTCTAAAAAACACAACCGACAATGTAAAAAATCCCTGAGTGATCATCCATCCAAGAGCCGGATGCAGCTCTTGGAAAAACTTCTTGAACATTCTTGTGATGATACAGAAAATTCCGTTAAGCACTGACCAAAGCACGAATGTCCACGCAGCTCCATGCCAAAATCCACTAAGCAGAAATACTATGAAAAGATTTACATAAGTTCTTAAATTTCCTTTGCGACTTCCCCCTAGGGGAATATACACATATCTGGTGAAAAATCGACTAAGAGTCATGTGCCAACGATTCCAGAAATCTGTTATTGTGAGAGCCTTGTATGGTGAGTTAAAATTCTGCGGCAAATCAATATTCAACATTTTTCCAAGGCCTGTTGCCATGTCGCAATATCCGCTGAAATCGAAGTAAAGCTGGAAAACATATCCAACTGCTACAAGAATGGCATTTGTAGCCTGAAGCTCCGCCACATTTTCGTAACCCCAATTCACCGCCACGCCAAATACATCGGCCAGCAGCACCTTTTTACCCATACCAATTGCAAACATATAGAAGCCCTTGGCCATATTGTCCCAATTAACAGTTTTTTTGCTTGCATCATTCAGCTGTGGAATGAGCTCGTCATGAGTGACAATTGGTCCCGCCACCAGCTGTGGAAAGAATGTGACATAACAAGCATAGGTGAGAAAATCATACTGAGGCACTTCCCCTCTGTAAGTGTCCACAATAAAAGATATCTGCTGGAAAGTGAAAAAGCTAATTCCCAAAGGAAGCACGATGTGCATCAGAGGCCAGTCGGTCTTGGCAATGGTGTTTGCATTTTCAATAAAGAAATCCATGTACTTAAAATAAAAGATTATTCCAAGATTCACAGCCACGCCTAAAATCATCACTGGCTTCGCTTTCCTAAGACCGCCAATTCTTGAACTAGCCAAGTTTTGCAGCTCTTCATTTTCAGTGACTGCTTCCAACATCGCCTGCTTCTGCATCCGCTTCATCAGATAATAAAATGTATAATTTATACATACACTGGAAATTATAATCAACAGATAGCTAGGGTTGAAGTAGCCATAGAACCACAAGGACATGCCAAGCAGAAAAATATGTCCCAGCTGATATTTTTTCGTCTTGTTTAATAAGAAATAGCCAATAATGCATATTGGCAAAAATAGAAATATAAATATATATGAATTAAAAAGCATATTGCTTATGTCCCTTCTGTACCCGATCTATGACTTTTTAGACTAAGAACATTATTACACAAATCAAAAGGTTCTTCTATCTAATATTAGAACTTTTTCTATATTGGCTTGATTATTAATTGCGCTGACAAAAGAAAGTCTAAAAAGTAAAAATAGCCGAAAGTACAAAGACTGCATCAACTGCTGATTTATATGTGGCCCCCGTATGGGCCGAATGTACTTATAAATCAACCGGAACAGCTTTTGTTACCTCGGCTACTTTCTCATTTTATTTCTTCTTTACAGAAGTCATTCTTTTATGACAATGCCTGCTTTAAATCTGCAATCAAATCAGCGCTATCTTCCAATCCACATGAAACGCGGATAAGTCCTGCTGGAATACCAGCTGCCTCAAGTTGCTCATCTGTCATCTGACGATGTGTTGATGTGGCTGGGTTTAAGCAACAGCTACGGGCATCAGCAACATGTGTCTCAATAGCAATAAGATTAAGCTTCTTCATGAAGCTTTCTGCGGCTGTTCTGCCACCTTTGAGTTCGAAAGAAACTACTCCACATCCACCATTTGGAAGATACTTCTGAGCCAATTCATAATACTCATCTCCCTCTAGTCCTGGATATGTAACCTTTTTAACTTCAGGTTGCTCTGACAAGAATTTTGCAACAGCAAGTCCATTTTCAACATGACGTGGCATACGAACATGAAGTGACTCCAAACCTAGATTTAAAATAAATGCATGCTGTGGAGACTGGATGCAACCAAAATCACGCATAAGCTGCGCTGTACACTTTGTAATGAATGCGCCTTCTTTACCAAATTTTTCAGCATAAGTAATTCCATGATAGCTGTCATCTGGTGTGCAAAGTCCTGGGAACTTGTCTGCATGAGCCATCCAATCGAACTTTCCAGAATCAACAATACATCCGCCTACTGCTGCACCATGGCCATCCATGTATTTTGTTGTTGAATGTGTGACAATATCAGCACCCCACTCTATTGGACGGCAATTGACTGGTGTAGGGAAAGTGTTATCCACGATAAGTGGCACACCATGCTCATGAGCAACTTTTGCAAACTTTTCAATATCCAAAACAGTAAGTGCTGGGTTTGCAATTGTCTCACCAAATACAGCACGTGTGTTATCCTTAAATGCTGCATTAAGCTCTTCCTCTGTAGCTTTTGGAGAAACAAATGTCACATCAATTCCCATCTTCTTCATTGTTACTTTAATCAGATTGAATGTTCCACCATAAATTGATGAAGATGCAACAATATGACTGCCGTTCTCGCAGATGTTGAATAATGCGAAAAAGTTTGCTGCCTGGCCTGATGAAGTGAGCATTGCGGCTGTACCGCCCTCAAGAGCAGCTATTTTTGCAGCTACATAATCATTTGTTGGATTCTGAAGACGAGTATAGAAATAACCGCTTGCTTCAAGGTCAAAAAGCTTTCCCATATCCTCGCTTGTATCATATTTGAATGTGGTCGACTGCACAATAGGGATCTGACGTGGCTCGCCATTCCCTGGAGTATATCCTGCCTGTACACATCTTGTTCCAATTCCTGAATTCATGTCATTACCTCCTGGATTCATTTCTAATATTTTTCTTTTATTTTCTTTATTACATGACTTTTTAGCTTTTTTTATGCTCAGTCAGCCTTTCTTGCTATGGCCTGCCTCTTTTGCCCTTAGTTTCTGGTTTTCTGGGCTGACTTATCTGGCTTTTTTCATGCTCAGTCAGCCTTTTATTCCCTAGATTGCCTCTTTTGTTCTTAGTTTTTGGCTTTCTGGGCTGACTCTTTTTGCTTTTTTCATACTCAGTCAGCCTTTCTTGCTATGGCTTTCCTCTTTTGCTCTTAGTTTTTGGCTTTCCTGGCTGACTCTTTTTGCTTTTTTCATGCTTAGTCAGCCTTTTATTCCCTGGATTGCCTCTCTTGCCCTTAGTTTCTGGCTTTACTGGCTGACTTATCTGGCTTTTTTCATGCTCAGTCAGCCTTTCTTGCTATGGCTTACCTCTCTTGCCCTTAGTTTCTGGCTTTCTGGGCTGACTTTTTTGGCTTTTTTCATGCTCAGTCAGCCTTTCTTGCTATGGCTTACCTCTCTTGCCCTTAGTTTCTGGCTTTCTGGGCTGACTTTTTTGGCTTTTTTCATGCTCAGTCAGCCTTT
>CAMJBT010000039.1 GCA_946403965.1 uncultured Pseudobutyrivibrio sp.
TCTATACCATTTTGATATAGAGATCTTATTCCGTCATCTTATCTTAATGACATTGGTTTGTTTGCTATGCACTTTTTAATTACATACTACATTCGGATGATTTGATTTTAGCATGTTTAAAAAAAACTTACACCTGAAATTTAAGCGATTTTAGGGTCAAAAAACGCCTCCATGTAATTGAGCGATATTTCAGTATGGTCTTAGTTTTTCATTCAAGGTTAATCAGTTAAGAATGAAGTATTTATTTACAAGAGTGTAAAAAAAGAGTTATGGAGGTTATATTATGAAAGGATACGTTATTGATATTGGTTATATGGGATATGTTGATGGAGTTTATGAATTATTTGCTACTGAAGACGAATATTATGAATATATGGCTGCATAGTGCCGCCTGACTACCGAGCATTTTGTCTTAAGTATAGAGCTACTATAGAGGTATCACATCTAACTCAATCCTCTAAACATCTATGTGACATCATGCAAATAATTCAGGCTAAGAAGCTTACCAACCGTTGTAGTCTTGTAATAATCATTATCTGATATAGCTTCATCAATGGACATCATTTCATCAAGCTTATAAATTTTTTCTGTAAATATGGAACTTCTATGATAATTTAGATTTATGAAGGGTGTAGCAGATTGGGCTACATCCTTTTTTAGACTATACAGTTCATTGGAAGACAAGCCAAGAAATATTTGTTTTATTCAACTTCTTAGTGTATGCTTTTGAAAACATAAACAATCATAGGAGGACATAACAGTGGAATTTAGAGTTGCAACATTGAATGATCTTGATTTATTGACTACATCTCGAATTGAAGTCTTAAGAGCAGCAAATAAGCTAGATGCTTCTACGGATATGGCAAATGTAGAAAAGGAATCCTATAACTATTACAAAAATGCATTGGAGGATAATACACATTTTGCACTTCTAGTAATGGAGGATGATAAATTCATAGGGGCTGGAGGTGTTAGTTTTTATAGTGTGATGCCTACCTATCATAACCCTAGCGGCAAGAAGGCCTATATCATGAATATGTATACGTCTCCAGACTATAGGCGTAAAGGTATCGCATATAAAACATTAGATATGCTTGTTAAAGTGTCAAAAGAACGTGGGATTAACCAAATTTCATTAGAGGCAACTGAAATGGGACGCCCTTTGTATGAAAAATATGGTTTTGTCAAAATGGAATCTGAAATGGAACTAATTTAAGGAGACAACAATGAACATCAAATATACAGATAAGCATAACTTTAACAAAAATGAACTGGAGGAACTGTTTTTATCTGTGGATTGGTCATCAGGTCATTATCCTAAAAAGCTTTGTGTTGCAATGAAAAATTTTAACACTGTTTTTTCAGCTTATGATGAGGATAAACTTGTTGGAATGGTATGTGCCATGGATGATGGTGTGATGAACGCATACGTCCATTATTTGCTAGTAAATCCTGAATATCAGGATCAAATGATTGGCAGAACTTTGATTGATATGATTAAAGAAAAGTACAAAAGCTATCTAAGAATAGCTGTAATTGCCTATGACAATGAACTGAACTTTTACAATAACTGTGGCTTTGAAAAAAGTAAGGATGCATCACCTATGTTCATAACATCCTTGTGGACATAATTTTTAACCACTGAAAGACATAATCTCACCTTAAATGTATGAATTTAAGGTGAGATTGAGGTCTTTATCTGTTTTTCTCAGCTTTTTAAATACTAAGTCTTTATAAAAACTTTTTCATTACTAACACTCTAGATGTTTTTCGTCCCCACGTTAATGTATCTTCATTCTGCCCGACAAAACCCATCCGTTCCCAAAATGGCACTACATTTGGATGATAATCATTAACTACGTCTAAACGTATTTCAGAAGCCCCAATATTAATCATGTTTTGTTCAAAAAATCTATATATATCAGTTCCTAATCCTTTATTTTGAGAATCCTTTAAAAGCATTAGTAAAGATAAATATACGCTTCCATATGATTGAAGCATATATTCTAAAATTGCAATTGGCATTCCATTCTGTAGAACTAATTGAGAACAGAAGCCATGTTCTTTCATTTCAAGAGTTTCTTTAATAATAAAAGCTTCATCCACTTGACTTTGTCCAAGATGATAAAGAAGAAAATCTTTATTAGAGTTATAAATTTTTAGCACATCCTTATAGTTACTAGGATTAAATTCTGATTCTTTAAATGACATGATGTTTTCCTATCTAATACTTTTTGCAAAACAGAATAATACAATATTTGTAATTCAAAATCCATTTTAATATTGACTTGCTAGAAATGAAATAGTACATAAAGAAGGTTGTGGTTCAACTAACCACAACCTTCTTAAATCAAAAATTATCATAGAAGTTCCATATTTAGAGAAAAATTTCATAGGCTCTAATCATTATCTGATATAGCTTCATTAGAGTACCTGTCACGACTTTGAATCACTTAAATATATTGCTTGCCTCTACTTAAAATTAATACTTACCGTTCTTTTTTCTAATTAGTATTGTAGATATAGCGCTAACGAATATTAAAGCAATTATGCATAAAAATGCTTTCAAGAGTGAATGGCTATCTGATGCAATAACTGCGTCCTCCTGATTAGTTTCTGTAGCAGCCTTTGGTGATTCCTCTTCTTTGATTGTCTCTGAGTTTGGTGAATCCTGAGAAGTAGCTGTATCTGTTTTGGAATCAGTATTTGACTCAGCGGTACTAGACTCAGTATTAGTTTCGCCATCTGAAGCTTTTGCTGAATTTGTAACATTGGAATCAGCAACATTCTGTTCACTCTTTGCAGCTTTAGAACCATTTACTGTGCTAGCATTGTTTCCTGGGCCAGCCTGTGCAACAGGAGCATCTGCAATTTGAACTTGTCCTGGCTTAGTACCTGCAGGTGCAGATGGTTTTGTTGCAGCGCCAGCATTACTTGAAGAACCGTTTTCTACACCAGAATTGCTTGTAGAACCGCTTGCTGCGCCTGCGTTTCCTGTAGAACTGCTTCCTGAAGCAGAACCACTTGATGATCCAGAACCACCGGCAGAACCTGTGCTTCCTGAAGATCCACCTTGAGAACCAGCATTACCTGATGTTCCAGGCTTAGTCTGCTCTTCTGCTGTCTTTGGGTCATTTACATAGAAAGTCTGAATATCAAGCACACCATCCCAAAGTCCAAGTCCAACATAGCCTTCGGCCAAATCTACACCATCATCAAATGTATAATCAAGGCCTTTCTCACCATCAACATAAACTTGAATGTTGTTGTTTACTTTCTTTACTTCTACATCGTGATATTTACCATCGCCAATAGGATTTTTCAATTCACCCCTTGTGATGTCATCTCTTCCGAATGGGAATAATCTGATAGCGTTATTATCTGGTACAAACTGAATTGAAATTGCTCCATCTCCATCCAACGGATTCAGATGTTTTGAAACAAGGAACATGTTGATGAGGCCCTTTGTAAACTTCAGCTTGGTCTTCAATGTATAATCGCCTTTAATCATATCCTTTGACATGTAATAATCATTTGCGCAAACATTGGATACCGTAAGTGTTTCATCATCAACAGCCCAATTGCCACCCATATTCACAAATTCTTTAATATTTGTCTTAAAATTATTCTCATATACTTCAATAGCAAACTCACGCTTCAAATCTGGGTTTACTTTGCTTGAGGCCTGAACAACTGCCTTGCCCTTTTTTAAAGCCTTAACTTTTCCATTTTCAGATAAATCAATTACACCTTCACCTGACTTTATACTCCATTCAATATCCTGATCAGCACTAGTTGGCAGAATGAATGCATCAATCTTTGCTTCGTCTCCCACATTCATCATTGACTCCTTTGGGAACATTGAATTGAGTGCATATACTTCATCTGCTGTCTTCTTATCAGTCCAGATGCTCTTCATTGGATATACTGTAATATCAGCTTTTGCAGAATCGCCTTCTGCGAAAACCTCTGCCCCAAGATTAAATGGATTTGCAAAAATCTGGGCTGCTCCGCAAACCTTATAATCACCGGAAAATACTTCAACGCTTGCTTTATCCACATAGATATGAAGCTCAACATTTCCATCTTCATCAACGCTCATTGATTGTGATGTTACTTCTGCAAACTTGCCACTAAGGATTATTCCTGAGTTGCTTCTATCAATATAAAGTCGTTGATTCTCAAAATCATAAGCAACTACTGTTTCCTGGTCAGCACCCTTTCTAAGCTTAAATCCAACTTTTTTTGTACCTTCACCTGGTCTAAATTTTGCAACGATTTCATATGCATCCCCATGAAAATCTTCAAGAATATTGTTAGAATCAGTCACCTTCTCATTTTTGAATTTCAAAGCTTGAGAATTGATCCTAAGTTTTTTGTAAGCATCAACAGGTGTCTGTGTTAGTGAGTATGAATCCCCATCTTTTTCCAAACCTAAAACAAGGTTAAGATTGAATGTACCGTTAAAATCCTGTCCTGTTTTAGCTGCGACACTGTTGCAATAATCATCCCATGTATTCATCCAGTTTAATTCCACTATTTCTGGGATGTCAGGATTTGACTCTGTGCCAAAATCCTGTGTGTAGTATGTCATTGCTGCATATGAATCTCTACCAAAATTCATAGTGCCATCTTTATCTTTGTATTCATCATCTGGAATAAACTTCCAGCCTTCCTCCGTATTTACGAAGTCGCCAACCTTATATAATCTTCCACCTCTAGAAAGAACCCACTTAAGATTTCCATCAGAAGCGACCACTGGATACATATCAGGACATTCTGTATGCAGATTTGGATATGTTGACTCACACTTCCACTCACGTAGATCGTTAGAAGAATATATTCTAAGTGGACCACCGGCAATAACCATAAACCACTTATTTTCCCATCTAAACACTTTTGGATCTCTAAAATCACGATTATGAAGTGGATCATTTGTCCAATCAGCTGCTACCTTGTCAAGCTTCTTCCAGGTTTTTCCTTCATCTTCACTATATGCTACCTTTATACGCTGACCATTTCCATCAGCTGTGATAAGCGCAACTAGTCCTCCCTCATCGGAATCAAATAGACCTGAAGTATTGTGTTCATCTGCAACAATACATCCAGAGAACATTGCACCATTTGCATCAGGGTAGAATGCTATAGGCTCTTCTTCCCAGTGAACAAGATCTTCACTTGTAGCATGTGCCCAGTGCATAGGTCCCCATTTGATATCATCAAAGAATTGGTAGAACATATGATACTTGCCCTTATAGTACACAAGACCATTTGGGTCGTTTGCCCATCCTTCCTTTACCGAATAGTGGTACTGATCTCTGTAAACCTCATTGTAATATTCAACATCCTGCTTCAATCTATGTACATTAATTCTGTACACTGCAGCTGCCTCATATCCATCGTCATCTGTAACAGTTGCCCTTACAGTGATGTAGTTGATACCTTCATCAACAGGGATATTTTTCCCGTCTTCATAAGTGTTTCCATTTTCATCAGTGATTTTAATCCTGGTATCTGGGCAAGCCTTTGTCACTTCCAAATTAACCTCTGAAGCATCGTTCTTTACATACTGAAGCATCATAGGCTCTGTAGATACAAATCTAGCTTTTTTTTCAACTGTTCCATTGTCCGATGAGACTGTAATATTCTTAAGGAGTGGTGTAAAGTTATCATCAATCTCTCTGTAATAAGTATTTTGATATATCACCTTACTATTCCAGTTGAGAAGTCCAAACACACCTTCATCTATAAATGTGTCCTGTCCCAAATCTCCTGGCTGTAAATAATAATCACCTGTACTAGCCACAAGCACATCATTCACGTAGTAAAGAATCCAAGAATCGATTGCAACAACCTTGAGTTCATATGTCTCATCTTCTGTTGCGTCTACAGACTTTTCATCAATCAACTGTAAAGCATCATTTTTTTGCCATCTAAAGAATTTGCATTTATGATTTGATGCATCAATATTTACAACATAACTTTCCTTATTGTCCGATGTGCCATTACTTCTGAAAAGTAGTGCTGCTGCACCCTGATTTTCCAGAAACTTTATATCTGTTTGATAGACAAAGTTCGTTCCACGAGTCTTCGAAAAAGCAAAGCAATCCCCCTTGTCTATAGCGTCACTTAATAGACCATCTTCTGTGTACTCCCATGTTCCATCGCCTGCATATGTGAATTCTCCGATATTATTCTTGTATGCATCAATATAGTTCTTGGTATCTTCATCCTCTACATCTTTTTTCTTAGACTTTTTTTCTTTTTTCTTATCCTTATCTTTGTCCTTTTCCTTATCTTCTTCCTTCTCTAAATCAAGATTTTCTTCAGCTTCTTCATCTGAGTCAACATCTTCTTCAGCTGAAATATCTAATGTTTTATCATCCTTAGATTTTCCGTCAGTAGAATCCTGTTTTTTTGAAGAATCCTGTTTCTTTGAAGAATCCTGCCCCTTTGAAGAATCTTGTTCCTTTGAAGTATCCTGCTTCTTTGTAGAATCCTGCTTTTCTTGAGAAGCCTTTTCTGCTGAGTTTCCATTTTCTGCGACTTCAGACGCTGCAATAATTTCCTCGACCTCAGTTGTTTCTTCGGTTTCCACCCTTTCTTCCGCTGATAGATTTGTAGCAAAAGCAGTCATGTTACTTGTTGCTACGTTGCAAAATACCATTGTTACCCCAAGCATTTTGCATAAGAAATTTACCAATCTCCTCTTCATATTCTCTCCTTCTGAATAAATGTTTTGAGTTCCTGTGGTTGCTTAATGTTAAAACCTACAAGAATTTAGTAAAAACACAGTAATTTTGCACTCGGCCGATGTTACATATGCACTATTACTTTATCACCTATGGTATTCCAACGTGTTACATTTATCAATTATCATTATGCATATGCACAACTTTTCGGATATTTAGACAGTTATGCTTGTCGTTTTTTATACAATTTTCACTATTTGACGCATTTGCAGCCCCTTGTAAACCCCTTGTGAACCACAAAAATCGTATATACCATGAAAAACATTTATCAGTTTTCATGTTCTGCAATGTAGGGTTCTTACTGACCAGACAATGAAATTCCACAAGAGATTTTTATTTCTTTTACTAGCCTGGATTGTGTGTTCTTTACCGAAACGATCTAGAAAATTTGAAAGTAGAAATATGAATACAACAAAGAATTGCATATAGAAAAAGGTCTCTACCTTTTACGATAGAGACCTTCTAAATTTAATTTTGTCCATAATATGCATTTGCGCCATGCTTACGGTTAAAGTGCTTGTCACGAATGCAATCTGGAGCCGGTTTCACCTGTGGATTAACCTGCTCTGTGAAGAGTGCCATCTTCGCAACCTCTTCCAAAACTACTGCGTTATAAACAGCCTGATCTGCATCCTTGCCCCATGTGAATGGTCCGTGGTTTTTGCAGATAACACCAGGCACATACTTTGTATTTATTACTCGCTCCTCAAAGGTTTCGATGATTACCTTGCCAGTGTTAACTTCGTATGCCTCATCGATTTCCTCTGGTGTAAGATTTCTGGTACATGGAATTGTCCCACAGAAATAATCTGCATGAGTTGTTCCATAAAGTGGGATATCTCTGCCTGCCTGCGCCCATGCAACCGCATAAGTTGAATGAGTGTGAACAACACCGCCAATATTATCGTATTTCTTGTAAAGTTCACAGTGAGTAGCGGTATCAGAGCTTGGACGATATTTACCTTCCACAACTTCACCATCAAGATTTACAAGCACCATATCCTCAGGTTTTAAATCCTCATACTCAACACCTGATGGCTTGATTGCAAATATTCCAGATTCTCTGTCGATTCCAGAAACATTTCCCCATGTGTATGTTACAAGGCCGCGCTTTGGAAGCTCCATGTTGGCTTCGTATACCTGTTTCTTAAGTTCTTCTAACATTATAGTCTCCTATAGTTCTATAGTCCGTCTGTTACACTCTCAATCCTGAGATATTGCTTTCAGTCACTACATGTTCCTTTCAGCTACACTCAGAGATTGATATCTACATTGCGTTAGCGCCATGCTTCTACTGCAGCTGCCTCAGCCTTAAGAGCTTTCTTGTACTCAGCAATCCACTCGTCATAGCCCTTTACCATTTCAGGATCTGGCTCCATTGTAGTAGATTCCTGACCTGCAAATACCTTTTCATCAAGATACTGCTGCAACTTCATGTTTTTATCATCGCGGATGCAGAAGTTTGCAAGCACTGCCATACCCCAAGCTCCGCCTTCACCTGCTGTTGCCATTACTGTAATTGGTGCATTGAGGGCTGCTGCAAGAACAGATTGACCTACTCCCTTTGTCTTGAAGAAGCCACCATGTCCTGTAATAGACTTAATGCTTACCTTCTCCTGCTTTAAGAGAATATCATTACCAATCTTTAGAACACCAAGGGCACCGTAAAGATTAGAACGCATAAAGTTTGCAAGACTGAACTTTGCATCTGGTTGACGAACAACCATAGGACGTCCTTCATTTACACCAACAACAGGCTCTCCACCGAAGAAATTGTATGATAAGACTCCACCACAATTTGCATCCTCAGTAAGAGCTTTGCGGTAAAGTGTACCATAGATGTCGTTCATAGAAATATCAACTCCAAATGCATCTGCAAACTCTTTGAATATTCCAATCCATGCATTCAAATCGGATGTACAGTTATTGCAATGAACCATAGCAACTGCCTCTCCAGTAGGGGTTGTTACCATATCAATTTCTTCATATGGTTTTGAAAGAGGCTTGTCCATTACTACCATTGAAAATACAGATGTACCTGCAGAAACATTGCCAGTTCCAACAGAAACTGCATTTGTAGCAACCATACCTGTGCCTGCATCACCCTCTGGTGGAGCAAGTGGACATCCTGGTTCAAGCTCTCCTGTTGGATCAAGAAGTTTTGCGCCTTCAGCTGTGAGTGTTCCTGCATCCTCTCCAGCTACAAGCACCTTTGGAAGTAGATCTTCTACCTTTGTTGTAATTCCATGTGCAGCTGTAAGCTTGTTAAATTTCTCAAGCATAGCTGTATCATACTGGCAAGTTTTTGAATCAATTGGGAACATTCCTGATGCTTCGCCAACACCTGCCACCTTTTTGCCTGTCATCTTGTAATGCACGTAGCAGGCAAGAGTCATAAAATAAGCTACATTCTTTACATGAGCTTCTTTGTTAAGTATACACTGATAATAATGAGAAATACTCCAACGTTGAGGCATGTTGAAATTAAGTTCCTTACTAAGCTCTGCTGCAGCCTGCCCAGTAATTGTATTTCTCCAAGTTCTAAATGGCACTAAAAGATTGTCATCTTTATCAAATGCAAGATATCCATGCATCATAGCAGAAAAGCCAATTGCACCAATCTTGGTAAGTTTAGTATCATACTTTTCAAAAACATCCTGCTTTAACTTAGCATAGCAATCCTGAACACCTGTCCAGACTTCCTCAAGAGGATAAGTCCAGATACCATTATCAAGGTGATTTTCCCACTCATGGTCCCCCTGAGCGAGAACCTTATTGTCCTCATCTACGAGAACAGCCTTAATTCGTGTGGAACCGAACTCGATACCGAGGGCAGTGCGCTTTCCCTCAGCAATAACTTCGTTAATGTTCATACCGTAAATTCCCCCTTTATTACATAGATTAAAGATAGCTGGTAGGCATCAAGCTCTAATATTTCCTTAGCGAGACATGATAGTCGAGCAAGGAAATCATTAGGCTTGTAGCCGTAATCAGCGAGATATTACTCTCCGAAAACTGCGATGTAATCCTTCTGGAATTTTTCGATACCAGCAGTTGTAAGAGGATGATTAATCATTGTTTCAATTACAGAATATGGAACTGTTGCGATGTCTGCGCCAGCAAGTGCACAATCTGTAACGTGAATTGGGTTACGAACTGAAGCTGCAATGATTTCTGTCTCATATCCATAGATGTCAAAGATTTCTGCAATATCACGAATAAGATCGATACCAGCCATGTTGATATCATCAAGTCTGCCAAGGAATGGTGAAACATATGTAGCACCTGCATTTGCAGCAAGAATAGCCTGGTTTGCAGAGAAGATAAGTGTAACGTTTGTCTTGATTCCCTCTGATGAAAGAACTTTTACAGCCTTAAGACCTTCTGCTGTCATAGGAATCTTTACAATCATATTTGGATGCATTGCTGCAATCTCACGACCTTCCTTGATCATGCCTTCTGCATCAACAGTTGTTGCCTTTACTTCACCTGAAATAGGGCCATCTACGATAGAAGCAATTTCCTTGAGAATTTCTTCCTGGCTACGTCCACCCTCTTTTGCGATAAGTGATGGGTTTGTAGTAACACCACAAATAACTCCAAGATCGTTTGCTTTTTTAATGTCTTCAATTTTACCTGTGTCAACAAATAACTTCATTTTTCTTTTCTCCTTTTTTACTGCGTGCATACTTACTGCACATCTTGATTCTATTATAAATACAAAAACTATTTTAATTATACGTTTATGTATTCACAATCAAAAATCTTACGATTTAGTAGCAGAATTTTTACTTCTCTGATATCTAATTCGTATTAACGATATACTAAACTGCCTAGTGCAAGGTCACGCTTAAAGTCTCGAATTTTTGTATCTTTATCTATATAGACGGCTTCAATTCCCATTGCTGAAGCCCAGTCACCCATCTGCTCAGCAGTAAGATCGTAGGTGAAAGCAGTATGATGTGCGCCACCTGCTAATAGCCAAGCTTCTGTACCTGTGTAGAAATCAGGCTGTGGTGTCCAGAAATTGATAGCTGTAGGAAGCTTTGGAAGAGGCTTCTCCACCTTCTTGCAATCAACATCCTGAATAATGAGACGGAAGCGATTTCCCAAATCAATAAGTGATGTTGCTATACCCTTACCTTCCTTTGACTGGAACACAAGACGTGCTGGATCTTCTCTATCACCCATAGAAAGTGGCTGACACTTAATCTGAATTGGGCCATCTGAAATAGTTGGGCATATTTCAAGCATATGTGCCTGAATAATACCTTCCTTGCCCTTTACAAGATTGTATGTATAATCCTCAAGCATTGATGTACCCTTGGCATCTTTCATACCAGTGGTCATAATCTTCATAAGACGAACCATGGCAGCAACCTTCCAGTCACCTTCGGCACCAAAACCATAGCCTTTTTCCATAAGTCTTTGAATTGCAAGACCTGGAAGCTGTTTTAAAGCGCCAAGGTCACCAAAATGAGTTACGATAGCCTGGTAATTCTTTTCCTCCAGGAATCTCTCAAAGCCAATCTCAATCTGAGCCTGCACAGCCACATGTTTTTTGAACTCTTCTGGATCCCTACCTTCAAGGCAGATATCGTATTTGCTGTAATACTCATCTACAAGTGCGTTTGTATCTGACTGAGAAACTGCTGCAACAGCCTCTGCAATTTCATTTACCGGATAAGCATCTACTTCCCATCCAAATTTAAGTTGAGCCTCAACCTTATCACCTTCTGTGACAGCTACATTTCTCATGTTATCTGCTATTCTCATAACACGAATATGACTAGACTCTACAATACCAATTGCTGTACGCATCCAAGATGCCAGCTTTTCCTGTACCTCAGCATCCTGCCAATAGCCAACGATTGTCTTTCTCTCGATTCCCATTCTTGAAAGGATATGAGCATATTCTCTATCACCATGAGCAGCCTGATTCTCATTCATGAAATCCATATCCATTGTCTCATATGGAATTTCTCGATTGTATTGAGTGTGAAGATGGCAAAGTGGCTTTCTAAGCTCTTGATGTCCTAAAATCCATGACTTTGCTGGTGAGAATGTGTGCATCCAAGTGATAACACCTGCGCATGTAGGATCATTGTTTGCTTCATTGAAAGTGCGTCTGATTACCTCGTTTGTGATCATTGTAGGCTTCCAAACAACCTCAAATGGAAGCTTGCCTGATTTGTTTAAACACTCAACTATTTCCTTAGAGTGCGCTGCAACGTGTGATAAACACTCGTCACCATAAAGATCCTGTGATCCTGTGCAGAACCAAAATTTGTAGTTAAGTTGTGTTTTCATAAAAAACCTCCCTTTAGTCTAAATTAATCCCTAATAAAAAAATACAACTTGTACACCATCTGGCACAAGTTGTATATTTATCGATTATAATTATTGAATTTTCGGGGTTTATGATATGTGTACAAGTTGTATTTACTATGTACAACTTTATCATTCTAATCTAACTGGCTATAAAAACTATCAATATTTTCTGCTGGCAATTTCACTGGATCCCAGCCAGAATCCTGATATTGAGTGATGCTCAATTCATTAGCTGCAACATAATTTGAAATAATTTGTGCTCGCACCTCTTCCTTTGCATCCTGATCAGAATAAATCTTCATGAATGCATCATAATGCTCACCAAAGTATTCCTTTGCAGTTTTATCAAAATCACTACCATCTGCTACTAAATCAAAAGATGTAACCTCGTACCCCTCTGGAGAATCATCCAGTGTCTTTAGGTGCATTACGCCTGGATAATCTCCTCCTGATTGAGTCACAAGAGTATCTCCATCTAAATTGTAGTTAAAAATCCAAAAATCTCCATAAAGCTTTATATCTGACCTATCACTTTCATCAAGATATATTTCGCTTACACTTGGAATGCAAACATCTGTAGCATCATAATTATTCCCAAATGTATCTACCACATAGCGATATACGACGCTATAAAACAGTTCTGGGCCTGGGTACTCATAAGCAGGCAGTATTTCAGATACTGCTTCACCTTCTGTTTGTGAGCCAGCTGCCTCCTCTTTGGTAGTCTCAGCATCGGCCTGGGCAGTTGTTTCATTCTTATGTTGTGTTTCTGCAGATTGACCACAACCTATAATCCCTACTCCAAGCATAACTGCCAAAACCCCAGCTAATATTTCTTTTCTTTTCATGACTCGCCCCTCCTAGTAAATAATAAGTTTTTGATTTTCTGAAAGAAACTATTGCCTGACAAAGCCAGATTCTTATGGGCTTTTTCCTTAAGTAAACCACAAGAAGTCCTAGTTATATGCTTTTATTTTATCAGATTTTCCAATTTTTATTCAATCTGCTGCCTTAAAAGAATTATAATGTCATATTTAATGCAGTTTCTGTATCTTCGTATAGCCCAACTAATTCTTGCTGCATTCTTAAATATTTTTTATATACTTCATATATACTATCAATTGAGCCCCCTTTAGAATGGGCAAAAAAACATACTGCCCTAATTTGGCTTCCAGGGCAGTATAAATTCAAAAACCAAAAATCATACTGCCCTGTTCTGACTTTCAGGGCAGTACAAATCCAAAAATTGAAAATCATACTGCCCTGTTCTGGCTTTCTGGGCAGTACAAATCCCAAAATTGAAAATCATACTGCCCTAATTTGGCTTTCTGGGCAGTACAAATCCCAAAATTGAAAATCATACTGCCCTAATTTGGCTTCCAGGGCAGTACAAATCCCAAAATTGAAAATCATACTGCCCTATTCTGGCTTCCAGGGCAGTATAAATTCCAAAACTAAAAATCATACTGCCCTATTCTGGCTTCCAGGGCAGTATAAATCCAAAAATTAAAAAATGCACTGCCCTAATCAAAGGCAGTGCAAAACAGTTATTCCAAGTCCAGAATAATCATAAGGTACTCTTTCGCTCCACAAGTTCAGGCTTTAGAAGTACATGAGCATCCTTTCTAGAAATAGAATTATTTATAAGTCCAATAAGAGTCTGGGCTGCAGCTTTTCCAAGTTCTTCCTGTGGGTGAGATACTGTTGTGATTCCTCTGCTTTTTGCAAGCAATGAATTGTCAAACCCTGTGACAGAAATATCATGAGGCACACTCCTTCCGATATTAGCAAGTCCTTTTATCACATCTGCAGCTATTTCATCGTTGTAACATACCACCGCATGGAATGACATGCCATTTTCTATTAGTCTAAGAATTCCTTCCATAGGCTTTGTAGCTCTATCCTTTGTGTGAAACCATATCACCATGTCTGGATCATATGCTATTCCTGACTCTTGCAAGGCTTTCACATATCCCTTGTGTCGTAGGATTCCTTGTGTATCATCAGCTTTGAAAATCCCCGCAATGCGCCTGTGGCCGAGCTTTATCAAATGCTCTGTGATGAGCCTCCCACCTTCAACATCATCAAGCATTACATACGGTCTGTCCATCATCGCTTCATAGCAGCCTTGAATAAAAACATATGGAATGCCCATAGAATCCATTTGGTCATAAAGCACCTGATGTTGACAGCTGATAGCACTCTGGCTAGGCTCGATAATCATACCATCAATATTTTTGGACAATAGCTCTTCCATGCACCAGGCCTCACCCTTTCGTGAGTTGTTTGTTGTCTTCAACAAAATACTATAACTATTGTCTGAAAGCCCCTGGTTGATTCCCTGAATTACTCTTGGAAAAATATAATCAGACATGTATGTAGAAACCACTGCTATATTTTTGCTGTACCCCCTTTTCGAAAGGCGCTTTGCCACATATGTTCCACTTCCATGTACGGCATAAAGATAACCTTCATCAATAAGCTTTGCCAGTGCTTTTCTAACAGTTTGTCTGGTGACATGGTATTCTTCAGAAAGTTGGTTTTCTGAAGGAATCTTCTGTCCCGGCTCATATTTTCCTGAGTTGATAGCTTTTTTTATGTCTTTAATTATAAGTTCATTTTTGGAATTAATCATAATTATATGATATTAAAAATTAAAGAATCGGTAAATAAGAAAAAGCCCCAATACTGATATATACCCCAAATAAAGAAGATATATCAGTATTAGAAGCCTTTAAAAACAAAATCAAAAACCTAAATATTCTTAATTCGCTCAATTGCACGTGCTGTATTTTCTGCAGATCCGAAAGCTGTCAGTCTGAAGTAGCCTTCACCTGATGGACCGAATCCGGCACCTGGAGTACCGACAATCTGAACCTTTTCAAGAAGGTGATCAAAGAAATCCCATGATGTCATTTTATCTGGAGTCTTGAGCCAGATATATGGAGCATTTACGCCGCCATATACCTCAAAGCCAGCATCTTTAAGACCTGTATAAATTGTCTTTGCATTATTCATATAGTAGCCAACCTGCTGCTTAATCTGAGCCTGCCCTTCAGCTGAATAAACAGCTTCACCAGCGCGCTGGATGATATATGGTGCACCATTAAACTTTGTGCCGTGACGACGAGCCCACATTCCGTGAAGAGAAACATCATCAAATACAAGATCCTTAGGAACTACTGTGTAGCCAAGACGAACACCTGTGAAACCTGCATTCTTTGAGAATGAATGAATCTCGATAGCACATGTCTTTGCACCTGTGCACTCATAAATTGAATGTGGTACATCTGCCTCTGAAATATATGCTTCATATGCTGCATCAAAGATAATGAGACAACCATTTTTATTGGCATAATCAACCCAAAGCTGAAGCTGACTTTTTGTGAGAGTTGTTCCAGTAGGGTTGTTTGGAAGACAAAGATAAATTACATCCGGTGTTTCCTTTGGAAACTCAGGTACGAATTTGTTCTCAGCTGTGGTTGGCATATAGATGATATCTGACCACTTGCCAGCAGCCTCGTCGTATGTGCCACAACGACCAGCCATAACATTAGAATCTACATATACCGGATAAACAGGATCACAAACAGCAATTTTTGCATCTGCAGAGAAAAGTTCCTGAATATCTGCTGAGTCAGACTTAGCTCCGTCTGAAACAAAAATTTCTTCAGCTGAAATATCACAACCTCTAGACTGATAATCATTTTTAGCAATGGTTTCTCGAAGGAATGGATATCCTAAATCTGGTGCATAGCCATGAAATGTGGATGCAGCGCCCATCTCATCTACTGCAGAATGTAATGCATTAATCATAGCTGGTGCTATAGGCTGTGTAACATCGCCAATGCCTAGTCTGATAATATCTGCATCAGGATGTGCCTCACTGTATGCTGCCACCTTTTTTGCTATGGTAGAAAAAAGATAACTGCCTGGTAACTTCTGAAAATTAGTATTAACCTTAAACATTTATTCCTCCTATCGAACCACAATTCTCTTAACAATTCTATCGTATGAAAGTGTCCCACCAAATAAATCAAGACATGAGCCAACAGTGAAATTCATATTGTTGTCTGAGAGATAACTGATAAGTTCAATATCTCCATAATCGTGAACCCCGCCTGCATAGGTGATTGGAACCCTCTTGTATGGAGCAAGAAATCCCACCAAATCTCTATCAATTCCATTGCTGCGTCCTTCCACATCCGCTGCGTGGATAAGAAACTCATCACAATAGAATGACAGTCTATCTAGGAAATTGTAGGATATGACTTCCTGTGAAATATTCTGCCATCTATCAGTAACAATAACAAATTTGTCCCCTACTCTGGTGCAGGATAAATCAAGAACAAGATGCTCTCTTCCCACTGTCTTTGAAAGATGCTTTAAAGCATCATAATCTACCCTACCATTATTGAAAACATAAGAAGTAACAATTACATGACTGGCGCCAGCCGAAATAAATTCATTGGCATTTTGATCGTCGACGCCTCCGCCATACTGCAATCCGCCTGGATACGCACTTAGTGCTTTAAGTGCCATCTCTTTTGATGTCTCGTATTCTTCTGTGCCCTTCATGTTGAGATTGATTATGTGGCCGCCCCTAAGACCATCACGCTTGTAAATACTAGCGTAGTAGCTGGCATCCTTGTCAGCAACAAAATTTTCCATAGGGTGACCATTTTCTTTGCCAAGATCAGATAGGGTTGAACCAACAATCTGCTTGACTTTTCCATTGTGAATGTCGATGCATGGTCTGAACTGCATGTAAAAAATCCTCCTGGCCCATTATTTAATTTTCTTGCATCCTCTTTAACGCATTAAAGTGGAAAATCACCTCAAATTATAACTGTCCGCAGAAGTACTTTCAATAACAGTTTCGTAAAATTTCGTAGAAATTTTCAATAAATATTCGGTATCTTTCACACCTGCTGTTTCGTAAGGAGAATGCATTGCAAGCTGAGGTAAACCTATATCAACACCATTGATAGATACATGAGCGTTGGAAATATTTCCAAGTGTTGACCCACCAGCCACATCAGATCGATTTACGAATGTCTGATATGGTACCTTTGCTTTATTGCAGATTTCTGTAAAGATGGCAAATGCCAATCCATCTGTCATATATTTCTGATTTGCATTGAACTTGATAACAACACCTTCGTTCATGTAAACCTTATTTGTTGGGTCACTTTTTTCTGAGTAGTTTGGATGAAGGGCGTGGGCATTATCTGCTGAAACCATAAACGAATTTGCAATTGCTTCTAAAAGCTTTGAGTTATTACCACCCATCACTTCGTTTATACGAACCATTGCATCATATAAAAATGTAGAATCAGCCCCTTGCTTTGTGCCACTGCCTACCTCTTCATTGTCGAATGTAACGTGAAGCTGAACTGTGCTGTCTGTATTCTTAGCATTGATTAAACCAACCAAAGAGCTATATGAACACTGTAAATCATCGAGGCGTCCTATGGATATAAATTCATCATTTGCCCCCCAGACACGTCCATTATCTCTATTGTATAAGAATAAATCTGAACCTATTATGTCATCCACTTTCACAGATAAAGACTTGGCAACAAGCTCTTTCAAATTAAACTTTTCATCCATGGAAATAAGAGGAAGCATATCTTTTTGAGCATTGTACTTGTAGCCTTCATTTGCCTCCCTATTCATGTGGATAGCAAGAGATGGAAGCATACACAAATCCTTATCCAAATTCACAAGTTTTGTTTGAATCTTGCCATCAGATACTCTTACAATTGCGCGACCTGCAATAGAAAGAGGTCTATCAAACCAAGGTGCCATCAGCATTCCACCGTAGCGCTCTGTGTTAAGCTTTACATAATGTCCCTCTTTCATCTCTGGCATCTCTTTGATTCTAAATGTAGGTGAATCTGTGTGTGATGCCATAATCATGAAACTTTTATATTCCTTTTTAGGCATTCTAAATGCAAGAATCGAAGAACCATTTCTTGTGACAAAATAATTGCCGCCAAGCTTTAGGTCCCAGGCACTTGCCTCTGTCAGTTCCTCAAAGCCAGCAGCCAATAATTCTTTACGTTGATTTTCCACCACATGAAACTGTGATGGACTTTTTTCGATGAAATCAAATAATCCCTTTACTGCCTTGTTCATTTTGTCTTTCCTTCTTTCCAGGACTGGTATCCCACTAGCCCCTTGATGTTTTATTTGATGATGTCTTTTTGTTTGCTGATTTCTTTTTCGAATTCTTTTTTACTGAATAACCAAAGGTGCCTTGTGGCTTAGTTAGACCAAAATATGTTCCGTGGCTATAAGCCAAAAGCCTCGATTTTTCCAAATCAAATTTACCATTTTCATCCATGTATTTTTCATCTGCATGAACACATAATACATCAGCCACAAACATAGTATGACTACCATATTCGTGTACTTCACTCACCCTGCATTCAATATTCACAGGCGATTCTTCTATAAGTGGAACGTTTATCTCATCAGCGTCCACCTTGTGAAGTCCGCACCTTTCAAACTTGTCAACATCCCTGCCTGATGTAACACCACAGTAATCTGTAGCAAATGCTATCTCCTCTGTAGTAAGATTTATTGCAAACTCTCCTGTTTCCATAATCATAGGATAAGAATGTCTGCTAGGTCTGACAGAAATATATGCCATTGGCGGATTGGTACAAACTGTACCAGTCCATGCCACCGTAAGTACATTATCCTTGCCATCCTTTCCCCTGCAGGTCACAAGAACTGCTGGAAGAGGATAAATCATATTCCCAGGTTTCCATTTTTGTTTTGCCATCTATTCCTCCAAATCTATCCCTTCCATTGATTAGAATTAATCATCTCAGCGAAGGTTCCCATATAAACATTTCCTTTACCAAGCAAAAATTCCAAATCATCCATAAAGGCTTTTGTCTTTGGGTCATCATCAAATCCCTTCGCCTTTATTTCCTCAAGAAATTGTTCTCCAAGCTTGGAATCTATAATGTAGTCTTCATCCATTTCAGGATCATCAAAGCTACGATTCTTTACATATTCCCCACGGAACTTCTTGTACTCTGCAGCTTTCACACCATCATACTTCATTTGGTCTGTCTCGATAATACGTATACACTCAAGCATATCCTCTGCATCATTCAATGCATTGTGAGCCACATATCCACCGAGTCCGCAAATAGTCTTCATATCTGCCAATGAAAGATTTGCATCAAGTCCACCTGTAATATCCAAACTGACCTCCTTTTGAATATTCTCAAATGTGCTTATAAATTTTGCTACTGCGCGTTTGAGAGGTTTGTCCAGATTTCTCGATTCAAAATCTCTCTGAAAATTATTTTTATCACCACCCCAGACACAGATTTTTCCCACCTGCCATTTTTTAATCATTGCGATGAGTTCAGTCATGACATCTTCATAGGTTGGGGCATCTTCCAACTCCTCATTTGTAAGACCTGTCAGCTCTGTAATAAGAGGCGGAAGCTTGTGCCCTCTGGTAAGCTGCACTGTAGAATAAAATCTATCAAGCTCCTCATGCTCTGGGTTTGTAATCACAACACCTATAGAAATAACATCCTCTATAGAGCTTTTTTTGAAACGCATACTAAGATACTCCGCATCCAAAAAAGCCTGGTTTTTACCTTTAAAACCAAGAGGTGCAGTTTGACTAGGTCCTTTTATTTTATTCGTTTGTTTGGTATTTTTTGTAGCCAATTTTTTCTCCAACTTATATAAAAATCATCAGAGTCTATTTTTTCACAGTAAACTCCAGAGGATATTCTATCATAAAAGTGTGTCAAAATAATAGGAATAGCAAAAAAACCTTCCCCCCTAGTCCTCCTTTGATAAATATAAATAGCACCCCTATATTTACTGCAAATTTTTGCCTCTATTTAGTTAATTATTAGGAGGTGCCAAGCCCCTAGGCACTGTATAATCAAAACAATAAGAGAAGTATTTTTCTATTGAGGAGGATAATAAGAAATGCAGATTTTAAAAGTTACAGATCCAGAATTTACAAATTACGGAAGAATAATTGAGGGTTATGAAGAAGAGAAGAAACAGATTGTAGAAGCCCTTAGAGACAAAACACCTATTCCAGAGGGAACTGATTATGTTGCTGAAGAAAAGGCTCTCCAGAGCTTAGCTGCTGCAGATAAAATTTCAAACTCACTTTTCGGAGGTTCTCCTATGCAGTTTGGTTGGTGCAATGGTCACAACACAAAGCTCAACTGCCTGGAATACCACCGTTCAAGCGAAATCAATCTTGGTGCTACAGATTTCATCCTTCTCCTTGCAAAGAGAGAAGAAATCGTTGACTTCAAGCTCGATTCAAGTAAGGTAAAGGCATTCCTTTGCCCAGCTGGCACTATGATTGAAGTATATGCCACAGCACTTCACTATGCGCCTTGTCAGGCTAGCAAGGATTCAGGTTTCCAAGTACTTGTTGGTCTTCCAAAGGGAACTAATGTAGGATGTCCTGATTTCCCTCGTGTAAACACAGAGGACAAACTTCTTACAGCTACAAACAAATGGCTTCTTGCTCATTCTGAATCATCTGAAGCAAAGGATGGTGCATGGATTGGAATCACTGGCGAAAATATTGATATTGCTAGGGATTTAAAATAAGTTTCAATTTAAAGAAAGCAAAAAACCTCGGAGAATTAGCTTTTCCAAGCTTAAATTCCCCGAGGTTATTTATTATCTAAACACTACTTTATTCCTTCCTGTTTCCTTGGCTTCATATAAAGCTTCATCTATGCGTTTGAAAACCCTTTCCGGATTATCTCCTTCTTTAACCATGGTCACACCTATACTTATCGTGATATGACCAACTATTTCAAACTTAATTTTTTCTACAGATCTACGGAGTTCCTCACAGAACTCAAGGGCTTGTTCCCTATTTATATTTATCTTTATTCCAACAAATTCTTCGCCGCCCCATCTGCCAAGGACATCATTTTGATTAAAAAGGAATTTTACAGTACTACAACCTGACTTTAAAACTAAATCCCCTGCATCATGGCCATATGTATCATTGACACGTTTAAAATGGTCAATATCAACCATCATTACCGCAATTCCTGTGTACTGCCCTCTCTTTTCTATAAATTGACCAAGGAAATGATTTAGGGCTCTTCTATTGTATAGCTGAGTCAATTCATCAATTGTAGCTTCTCTAAACAACTGATCTACAGCAGATCGCAGATCTTTTGTAGTGGACTCAAGGAAGTTTACTAGTCTGATTGAAAGTGGAACGAATCCATCCTGCTTACTGTTAACATATTCCGTTAGATAGGTTTGCTTTGGTGTATATCTGATTCTGTCTTTATCTTCTGGCCTAGGTCCTTCGCGCATTCCAACAACAACACAAGATGCATTAAGAAATCCTCTCAAACCTCCAGCATGAAGAATTTCACCATATCCATGTCCCCATGTAGCTGTAGGACAAATATTTTCATAAAATTCAAATTCAAGTTCAGCCAGATTGTCTCCCATTAACATACGTCTGGACATACATACATAAATCAACACTGCCTCTGGTGCAAAATCATCAAGCTTAATTGCACTTGCTGATGTTTCATCCAAAATAATGTCTGCAGTAGAATAGCTCAAACTTACTGAAGTACCTACTGGAATTTCAGTAGCAAACGCAAGAGCGCCATCCTCATGATAATCAAGGGCTACTCGCGCCAACGGTTTGCCATTCTCCTTCATAAAAAGAGGAAATGAACTGGTATTTTCAAAGAAATATCCATTCATGCCTATTCCAAGGTGATTGCGATATATATCAAAGGCAGGTCTATTGTCTATCTCATATACTATACCTCTGTCATTTGATTTTGTAACAACCAGCTCCTTACCAAGCGGTCTGAAGCCAAGATTGTAGTAATAATCCAAATGAAGATCTTTGCCGCAAAAAGCTACAGTTAGAATTGCTCTTTTATAGATAGTATTTTCAAAAAAGATTTTTGAGCAATCCTCTGCCATATCAGGAGTTCCAGCAAGAGCTCCAAATACTATGAGCTTAGAATCATATTCATTAATTTTATCTATGAAACGTTCTGGGCACAAATCAAAAGCCGAAGACATCATAAGAATACCCTGAACATCAGAAAGTTCTTTTAAAGTTGATTTGTACTGCTCTCCTGCTTCTGCCGGAGTCATATTAGTGCAGTCAAAAATATTCATTACAAAATCACTAGACTCAAAAAACATCAGCGAGCACACACGGTAAGGAATTGAATGGGTCTCCCTGGACAAAGCACCATGACCTGTCATTCCATAAACCCGTAACTTTGGAAGGGCTGATGCAATAAAGTCCAAATCCTTCTGAATGGTATCCTCGTCACAGTCAGGCTCAAATATTTGGAATAAGCCTTTTTCGCATGCGTGATAGTCCTTCATGTGACTAATTGCACCTATCATCTCTGTGAAATTGCAATCATAATCTACTACAAACCTATATTGTTTCATAATTAAACATCCCTTAAATGCTCGGATTCTTGAAGGCTTTCCTTAAGCAGCCCTTACGAACCCTTTAATCATGAGAATTTTCCTTGTATGATTATCGCAAAGAAATGTTAAATAATTGTTATAGGAGTTTGTTTTTAATAAGAAAACAAACTCCCTGCACATTGCAAGGAGCTTTAACTGCAAAACTATCTACCTATATTACCGCTATTTATTCCCATTTGAGATGTTTCTGTTGGAAGGAAAGTATCGATTGCGATTTTCAGATACTTATCCCAGAAATTCCATTCATGATTTCCTTCATCAATAGTAAGTGAAATATCTAAACCTTTCTTTTTCAAATCATCATACATATCCTGGTTTGCAGGAAGCAAATCGTCATCCTTACCACATGCCATAAAGACCTTTGGATTTACTTTCCCTGATTTTATATTTTCAGCCGCGATGTATTTAGGATTTGCATCACTATCAAGTACTTTTGCTGTGTCACCAAACCAGCTTTCCATGAAGTCTTTGCGTCTCATAAACAGTGGTGTATCGTTTGTGAGATCCTTCAAATCCTCCACTACGAAGGCACCTGAGAGAGCAACAACATAACCAAAGGTTTCGCTATATTTTAAGCCGTTGCGAAGAGCTCCAAAGCCGCCCATTGATAAACCACCAACAAAAGTATCTTCACGTTCATGAGAAAGTGGAAAGATTTTTCTTGTCAGCTCAACAAGTTCTTTGCCAACAAATTCTCCATACATATTAGCAGCCCAAGGCTGGTCTACGTAAAATGCATTATCTCCCGCTGGCATAACCACAGCAAGGTTGTTTTCCTCTGCCCACATGATAATTCTCGTGTTAGTCACCCAATCCATATGATTACCAATAAGACCATGAAGCAGGTATAAAGTCTTATATGGTTTATCACCTCTTGGAGTGGTGCCTGGTGCTTCCAGTTTATCTGCTGGAATAATCACGTTTACTGGAACCTGCCTTTTTAAACTGTTTGACATAATATTCATTGTCATGAATGCCATAAAAAATTCCCCCTTAAAAAAAACGCACTTCACAATGCGAAGTGCGTTTGTACGTTTTGTAATGCGGGTGACAGGACTTGAACCTGCACGGTCTCCCACTAGAACCTAAATCTAGCGCGTCTGCCAATTCCGCCACACCCGCATGTATAAAACAAACTGTAAAAAGTTTGGGCATATTATTTTCCTAAACAACTGCTAGAAAAATAATATGCATGTCGGCTCATCGACTTTTAAAATATATCACAGTGGGACAATCATTTCAAGGGAAAATGTAATTAAAATGTTACCATTTACATCCCTTCAGAATCTTTGTAATCATGTTATAATAGGTTCGTAATTACGAAATGAAAGGATTCCCGTTGGGATGCTACGTGTATGATTTATAGAAAACAGGCTGATTATAATAAATTTAAATGTATTGCTGATAAATGTCCTAAAAGCTGTTGCGTAGGATGGCAAATTATGATTGATGAAGCCAGTCTTAAACGCTACAAAGATTCAGAAGGTGATTTTTCAAAGAGACTAAAAAGCTCAGTGGACTTTAAGGACGGTTGCTTCATTCAAAACAATACTCGATGTAGCATGTTAAACGATAATGGTCTATGTGATTTGCATTCTACTCTTGGGGAGGAAAATCTTTGTATAACCTGCAAACAGTACCCTCGACACATTGAAGAATTTCAGGATTTAAGAGAATACTCTCTTTCCCTTTCATGTCCCGAGGCCGTCAGACTGCTGCTTCAATCCGATTATGATTTTCATACCACTGAAACCGAGGATGAAAATTGGGATAATCCTGACGATTTTGAAGACTTCGATTTTCTTATTTTTGATAAGCTGGAATATGCTAGAGATAAAATGTTTGAAGTTGCTTCTGATAAGTCAATTTCTCTATTGGAACGCATGTCTATCATTCAAAGTGCAGCACTTCAATTGCAATGCTGTTATGACGAAGGTGAGATTTTTGAGATGGATGATGTAAGCTATGTATCCACTGATCATCTTACATATGATTATTGTTTGCATACTATGGATGCTTTGATAAGCATGGAAGTTCTAGAAGAATCATGGAAAGAATCAATCATAAAAACAAAAGACTTTTGGAAAAATAACAATTGGACTATTGCTATGAATCCAGATTCAGACACCTCATTCATTTTTGAGAAGGTGCTCAAGTCTCTGCTATTCACCTATTTCTGTGGAGCCATTTATGATGGCCAAATTTATGCCAGAGCTATGATCGCCGTTATGAGTACCTGCTGGCTCATGATGATTTATTCTGCAAATAACAACAGCAATTTGAACTCTATTATTTATCTATTTTCAAGAGAAGTAGAGCATTCCGACAAAAATATAAATACATTGATTGAACTATTCGAAAGTGAATTGTAAGAAATATCTGTGAATATACCTCATATTTTAAATTAATGGGCTATAATCTACCTATATTGTAATTGATCTTAGATTCTTACTGACAAGGATAAGAGGATTCATATATGAATGATAATGAAAAATTAGGTTTAGTTCTTTGCGGTGGTGGATGTAAAGGTTCCTTCGAACTAGGTGTTTGGAAGGAACTGACAAGTCTTGGCATTACAGAAAAGATAACAGGCTTTTCAGGCACATCTATTGGTGCTGTTAACACTGCTCTTTTTCTTGCCAACAACTCAATAGAAGAAAAAGAAGATATTTGGCGTTCATTTAAACAAAATGACATGCTTGATACAAAATATTCAGCTCTTCAGGTTATTGGATTTCTTGTTACTAAAAATCTTTTGCTACTGCTTTCCTTCTTTATGATCCACGGCATCTTTTCTCAAGACAAGCTCACTCAGTTACTAGGTAGTTTAAATTTTGATGAAGAAAAGATTCGTAAATACGATATTTTTTCAACCGTGACTGACATTTGTGGTTTCAAAGCATCTACTGCCTTTGTTGATTGGAGCAAACTATCTATAAAGGATATTAAACGAGCTGTACTTTGTTCTGCCACACTACCTATTTTCAATGGTTCTCACATTTCAAAACAATTTTTACATTTACTTGTAGATGGCGGTGTTGGTGATGCCCTTAGACACAATCTTTCCAACACACCTATTGCCCCTTTGTATGCAAAGGGATATAGAAAATTCATAGTTATTTATTTATCTGAGGAAAGCTCATTTGATATGCAAATTCAGCAAGAAGATACCTGGTTCAGTGGAGCTGAAATCTGCAGGATCTTTCCAGATGAAAAACTATTCAAGAATAAATCCGCTCTTGTACGTCTTGCGGAAATCAATGAAGAATTAACAAACGAACGTATTGAAGCTGGTCAAAATACTGTTCGAAATATGATTATGAATTCAGAAATCCACGATTTTCATTATGTAAAAACTTCCTCTGAAGCAAATGAAAAATCAATCAACATCATCAATGATTGTATACTTCTTGGCGAACAAATTGCTAAAGGTGACATTCCATTGAATCTTTATGAGGTTTAGTTTTCTTTCTGATTAATAACTAAAAAATAGCATGAAAATAGAAATATCTATTTTCATGCTATTTTATTTAGCTATAAAATCGCATTTGCGATATCATGTCTCATGTATTTGTTTTCAAACTGAATCCACTCAGTAGCCTCATATGCCTTTGCGCGAGCCTCTACAAGATCTTTGCCAAGTGCTGTAATACCAAGGACGCGACCACCATTTGTAACGATTTCGCCCTTATCATTTTTAGCTGTACCTGCATGGAAGCAATAATAGTCCTTGTTGTTGAACTTCTCAAAACCAGTAATTGGGAATCCCTTCTCGTAAGAAACAGGATATCCGTCTGATGCAAGAACAACACATACACAAGCTTCATCAGAAAACTTAAGATCAATCTTGTCTAGAGTTCCATCGATGCAAGCTTCAAACACATCAATAATATCATTCTCAAGTCGTGGAAGAACAACCTGTGCCTCTGGATCACCAAAACGAGCATTGTACTCAAGAACCTTTGGGCCATCCTCAGTAAGCATAAGCCCAAAGAAGATAACGCCCTTAAACTCTCTGCCCTCTGCTTTCATAGCATCAACAGTAGCCTGGAAAATATTCTTCTGACAGAACTCCTCGATTTCCTTAGTAAAAAATGGTGATGGTGAGAAGTTACCCATACCACCAGTGTTAAGACCTGTATCACCATCTCCGGCACGCTTGTGATCCTGTGCTGATGACATAATCTTAACTGTGTTGCCATCTACAAATGAAAGTACGGAAACCTCACGACCTGTCATGAATTCTTCAATAACCATTGTATTTCCAGCATCACCGAACTTCTTGTCCTGCATAATTTCAGCAACACCAGCGACTGCATCCTCATGAGTCTCGCATATAAGAACGCCCTTTCCAAGAGCAAGTCCATCAGCCTTTAATACGATAGGGTATTTTGCTGTTTCAAGATACTTCAAAGCAGCTTCTGGATCTGTGAAATTTTCATAACCTGCAGTTGGAATATTGTACTTCTTCATTAAATCCTTTGAAAATGCTTTCGAGCCTTCGATAATAGCAGCATTTTTTCTAGGGCCAAAGCAGCGAAGACCTGCTTCTTCAAACTTGTCTACGACACCGCCTACCAGTGGATCATCCATACCGATGACTGTAAGATCAATCTGTTTTTCCTTTGCAAAGTCAACAAGCTTGTCAAACTCCATTGCTTTGATATCTACACACTCTGCAAGCTCTGCAATACCTGCATTGCCTGGTGCGCAGTAGATTTTATCAACCTTAGGACTACGTGAAACTGCGAGGGCTATTGCATGCTCTCTTCCGCCACTACCTACTATTAAAACCTTCATAAACTATATCCTCCTAGTCCGCCTAAGCTTCATAGATTATAAGTATTATCATTCACCACGCTTTCGCTCTTATTCGCTCATTGCCCTACATAAGATGCTGCTAAAGCACCATCTAAGTAGGGATGGCTCATCAAGGGTTCATTGATAACACTTATAATCTATTCATCTAGGCTCATCTAATAATTTACTTTTCTGAAATGTGTACTTTGCCATCTACGACATGTACACAACCACGTGCTATTAAATCGATAGCTCGAGGCATGATAATCCACTCTGCTTGCTCCATAACACGACGCTGAAGAATTTCTGGAGTATCATCTTCAAGAACTTCTACTGCTTTCTGAAGGATAATAGGGCCTGTGTCTGTGCCCTCATCTACAAAGTGGCAGGTAGCACCAGTGACTTTTACACCGCGAGCTAGAACCCCCTCGTGAACCTTCAATCCATAATATCCTGTTCCGCAGAAACTAGGAATAAGTGATGGATGAATATTAATAATTTTATTTTCGTATTTACGAATCATCTCTGGTGGAATGACCACAAGAAAACCAGCTAAAACTACAAGGTCTACATTGTATTCATCCAACTTTTCTACAAGAGCTTTATTGAATTCGTCTCGAGTTGCAAAATCCTTTGGGCTAATACAAATACCTTCGATACCAGCTTTCGCTGCACGTTCCAATGCATATGCATTTTTGTTGTTTGATATTACTACTGCAATCTCAGTATTGTGAATTGTACCATTATCAATGGCATCCATTATTGCCTGGAGATTTGTACCACCTCCAGATACACATACAGCAATTTTCATATTTTCCTCCGCTTCTTACACTAACAATCCTTAGCACTCTTTGTTATACTAGATGTCTTTACAAAGAGCACTAAGAGATTGTTAGCTAGAAGCTCATTTAATATCTATACTAAATCAACACCACGCTCGCCATCTACGATTTTACCTACTACGTATGGCACGTCGCCAGCAGAGCGCATAGCCTCCATTGTCTTATCAACGTCAGCTGGATCAACTGCTACAATCATACCAAGTCCCATATTGTATGTGTTGTACATCATCTGCTCAGAAACATTACCCTTCTTTGCCATCAATTTGAAGATTGCTGGTACATCATAAGAGTTCTTCTCTACAACAGCACGCTTACCCTCAGGAAGCATACGTGGAATATTCTCGTAGAAGCCACCACCTGTAATATGTGAGCACGCCTTTACCTTTACTCCTGCATCCTTTACAGCTTTCAAAGCCTTTACATAAATACGTGTTGGTGCGATGAGCGCCTCACCGAGAGTGCAGCCAAGCTCATCATAATATGTATCAAGACTTTCTTTTGTCATCTCGAAAATCTTACGAACAAGAGAGAAACCATTTGAATGAACGCCAGTAGATGCCATACCAATAAGAACATCACCATCCTTAAGGTTTTCGCCTGTAATGATGTCCTTCTTGTCTACGATACCTACTGCAAATCCAGCAAGATCATACTCTTCCTCTGGCATAAGACCCGGATGTTCTGCTGTCTCACCACCTACAAGGGCACAACCAGATTGCTTACAACCCTCTGCTACACCACTTACGATTGTTGCAATCTTTTCTGGGATGTTCTTGCCACAAGCAATATAATCAAGGAAGAAAAGTGGCTCTCCACCTGCACACGCAACGTCATTTACACACATTGCAACAGCATCGATACCGATTGTGTCATGCTTATCCATAAGGAATGCAAGCTTCACCTTTGTGCCACAGCCGTCTGTACCAGATAAAAGTACTGGCTCATCCATATTCTTAATAGCGCTCAAATCAAAAGCGCCTGAAAATCCGCCAAGTCCACCAAGCACCTCTGGACGCATAGTGCCCTTAACAAATTTCTTCATGAGCTCCACCGACTCATATCCTGCCTCAATATCCACTCCTGAACTCTTGTAATCCATGTTTCTCTCCTTTTTTAATAACTTTAATCCGCCTGTATAATTTTGTCTTTCAATGCTCCCGCAAGCCATCTCCCATACTGCGCTAGGCAACCTCCCGCTCCGCGGTTCC
>CAMJBT010000040.1 GCA_946403965.1 uncultured Pseudobutyrivibrio sp.
CTACGCACATGATGTATGTAAGAACATCACATCCCTGTCCGCCGTACTCCTTTGGAATTGGAATACCCATGAAACCATATTTCATCATCTTCTCAACGTTTTCACGTGGGAACTGCTCTGTCTCATCAATTTCCTGAGCCATTGGCTTAACTTCATTCAAAGCGAACTCTCTGAATAACTGTCTAGCCATCTCATGCTTCTTATCTAATGTAAAATCCATGATCTGAATCTCCTTTTATTTTAATTACTGAGCATCTACTGCTGTCTTTGTACGGTCTGCGTTGTATACGTAGAATCCCTTACCAGACTTGCAACCAAGGTTACCACCACGAACCATCTTACGAAGGAGTGGGCAAGCACGATACTTGCTGTCACCTGTCTCGTTGTAAAGAACATCCATGATAGCAAGGCAGATATCAAGACCGATGAAATCACCAAGCTCAAGTGGTCCCATTGGGTGGTTAGCACCAAGCTTCATAGCTGCATCGATACCAGCGATATCAGAAACACCTTCCATCTTGATGAAAGCAGCTTCGTTAATCATTGGGATAAGGATACGGTTTACTACGAAACCAGCAGCCTCGTTAACCTGTACAGGAGTCTTTCCGATTTCCTCAGAAATCTTCTTGATGCACTCTACTGTCTCAGCAGGTGTGTTAACACCAGCGATAACCTCAACAAGCTTCATTCTGTCAGCTGGGTTGAAGAAGTGCATACCGATCATTGGACGGTTAAGACCATTTCCAATCTCAGTAATTGAAAGTGAAGATGTGTTTGAAGCGAAAATGCACTCAGGCTTAGCGATCTCGTCAAGCTCCTTGAATGTTGTCTTCTTAACTTCCATGTTCTCGAAAGCAGCCTCAACGATAAGGTCACAATCCTTGCAAAGGTCTTCCTTAAGACCTGGAGTGATCTTAGCGAGGATAGCATCTACTGCTGCCTGCTCCATCTTTCCTTTTTCAACAAGTCTTGCATAACCCTTAGCAATCTTGTCCTTTCCACCTTCAGCCCATTCCTGCTTAATATCGCAAAGAGCTACTTCATAACCATCAACCTGAGCAAATGCCTTAGCAATGCCCTGGCCCATTGTACCTGCGCCAATTACGCCTACTTTCATTTTTTATTCCTCCTGAATAATTTAGTCCGTGACAGGCTTTTGTTTTTCTCCCGCCTGTTACATTCACAAGCCTTATATTTCTCCGCTCAGCGTAGAATGCTTCGCTTGAGAAACATAAGAGCTTGAGAATTACAGGCTATTTAAACCTACATTACTGTCACTCACTTAATATTTATAATGTATTGAATAATTAAATATTCAAACGTATGCTTATCGTCTTAACGATTAGCCTTCATACTTTTCTACGATAGTAGCGCAACCCATACCACCACCAATGCAAAGAGTAGCAAGACCCTTCTTATACTCTGGGTTGTGAATCATATCGTAAATAAGTGTTACAAGAATACGAGCACCTGAAGCTCCTACTGGGTGACCAAGTGCGATTGCACCACCGTTTGGATTGAGCTTGTTAAGATCGAAGCCAAGCTCCTTACCAACTGCTACAGACTGTGCAGCAAATGCTTCGTTTGCTTCGTAAACATCAAGATCCTCGATTGTAAGACCAGCCTTAGCAAGAGCCTTCTTTGTTGCTGGAACAGGACCAACACCCATGATCTCTGGAGCACATCCGCCAAGTGCACCTGCTACGAATGTAACGAGTGGCTTAACACCAAGCTCCTTAGCCTTCTCCTCTGACATAACAACGAGTGCTGCAGCACCATCGTTGATACCAGAAGCATTACCAGCTGTAACAACACCGTTTGGATAGAGAGCCTTAAGCTTAGCAAGACCTTCCATTGTTGTACCAGCTCTTGGGCCTTCATCTGTATCGAAAAGGATTGTCTCCTTCTTCTTCTTAACTTCTACAGGAACGATCTCATCCTTGAATGCACCAGCTTCGATAGCTGCACAAGCCTTGTTCTGAGAGTTTACTGCGAACTCATCAAGCTCTTCTCTTGTAAGCTTCCACTGCTCAGCTACGTTATCAGCTGTCTTGATCATGTGGTAATCATTGTATGCATCCCAAAGAGCATCCTTAACCATAGTATCAACTAATGCACCCTGGCTGTTTGAAGGCCATGTCATTCTGTAACCGAAACGACCATTTGGAAGTGCGAATGGAGCTAATGACATGTTTTCCATACCACCAGCAACTACAACATCAGCATCACCAGCAAGGATCATCTGAGCTGCCTGGTTTACACAGTTAAGACCTGAACCACAAACAACGTTTGTAGTAACAGCTGTTGTCTCATTTGGAAGACCAGCCTTAATAGCTGCCTGACGAGCTACGTTCTGACCTAAACCAGCCTGGATTACACAACCCATGTATACGTGCTCAACGTCCTCTGGCTTGATACCAGCTCTCTTGACAGCTTCCTTAATTACAGTAGCACCTAAATCTACTGCTGGAATTGCGCTAAGTGATCCACCCATTGTACCAATGGCTGTTCTACATGCACTAGCAATAACTACTTTTTTTCCCATGTTTCTTTCTCCTTTTTTAAGAAATACTTTTTTGTTTTTGGCGTTATTAAGTTATTCTTATTAAGTTGAACTCATCTCAAATTTAACCGTTTGTGCAATGTACATAAAAACTCATTGCTGAAACTGTTAATTTTTTAACGAACCTTGTTAAAAAAAATAAACCTCAGTACGCCGCCGATGTGAAAATGGTACCATAAACAGGCTATGATTTCAAATGAAATTTTCGTCAGAAAAGGCACTAAAATAGAAGTTATCTGAATTTTCCCTGTAGGTTTAGTCAATTCTCTAATACTGCTTGTTAAAAAATTATCAAAAAACCTTGATTTTTCGTAAAAAAAGAAACCGCGACATACTTTCGCGGTTTCCAAATTGTGTCTATACACATGAAAATTCTAGTTAAATTCTTAACATGGTCATCACAGATAAACGCCACTCAATTCTTTACTTGTAAATAATGTTATAGGTTCTTGTGGGCTTTTTCCTTAAGTAGCCCACAAGAAGTCATACTTCTATAATAAAAGCAAACACTATTCTCATTATTAATAGGTACTTTTAGAGTGCTATTGCTGTCTCGAGAGCAAGCTTCATCATTTCTGTAAATGACTTCTGACGATCCTCTGCTGGGATTTCCTCTGATGTAACAAATGAATCGGAAATTGTAAGCATACATGTTGCATTCTTTCCAAGCATATTAGCGTTATTGAAAAGAGCAAAGCTTTCCATTTCTACACAATCACATCCACAACGCTCCTTAACAGCCTTCCAGCCGCCCATTTCTGGTGCAGTATAGAACTGATCTGCTGAATGAACCTTTGCAAGCTTAGCATCAATACCAAGCTCCTTAGCCTTTGCAATTGCAATATCATTAATCTTTTTGCTAGGATAAAGAGTTTTCTCCTCAACTCCATTTGTAAACTTAGCAAATGTACTTTCAGAGAAAGCACTTTCAGAAATAACTACATCAAGAACATTAAGCTTGTCTGTGTAGCTTCCTGCAGATCCAATTCTAATGATATTTTCTACATCATAGAACTCAAAAAGTTCGTATGAATATATACCAATTGAAGGCATACCCATTCCACTTGCCATAACTGAAACAGGAACTCCCTTGTACTTACCTGTAAAACCAAGGCAATTTCTTACTGTATTAACGCACTTAACATCCTCTAAAAAATTGTCTGCTACAAACTTTGCACGGAGTGGATCTCCTGGCATAAGTACAGTCTTAGCAAAATCCCCTTTATTCGCTTCGTTATGTGGTGTTGCCATAATTCTACCTCCTTATTAATTAATTTGTAATTATATTTTATAGCTAGAGTCATATTCTAGCTTATTTACAATCTATTATCAATGACTGTCATTTTATTTGTAATTATAGAAATAATGGGCATTTATGATTGTGCCTTCTGTTCTATCAAGGAAACCTTCCTTCCCTTCTGCCACTTGGGTATCATGAAGATTTTGAGCGTATGAAACCGTGAAAAAGAATAGAGCATCAGTGTTTGTATTACCTGCAATTGCCTGGGCGGCAGCATACTGACAACCACTGTTTGGTCCATTGGCTAAAATGATCGCCACACGGCCCGATGTAACTGGCGCAAACTGTCCTGGTGAATAGATTACCCCTGCCACACTATTCGGGAACTTAGAACTAGCCACGCGATTCATAACTACTGACCCAACCGCAAGCCTTCCTGCTGCCCCCTGATTATCTGCTTCCGCCTGAATCAGTGCCGCAAGTAGAAGTGTTTCTTCGTCTGTTGTGCTATATCCACCATGATAGCCACCATGCTCACCCGCCAACTTCTGTGCCAAAGCCAATTGAGCATCCTGATATTGTTTTTGGATACGCTTTTCATAGGCCTTCGCATCTTCAAGCTGTTTTTCAAGCTCCTCAATAGCCGCCTGGGTATCAGCAATCTGAGAGTTTGTAGTGTTCAAGGCTGTAGTTGTACTGCCAACTAAAGTTCCAAGCTGAGTCTTCTTGGTATCCAAATTTGTCTTGTATGCTGAAAGCTGTGCATTTTTTTCTTCCACATCTTCCTTTTTATCTTTTAAATCATCCTGAGTCTCTTTGTATTTAGTGACAGCATCCTTATCATAAGAAGTTATCTGTGCCATATACTCAAGACGCTGCAAAAACTCCGAAATCGAACCACACTCAAGGAAATTCACCAAAGTATTGGTTGATTTGTTTTCATACATATATTTTATACGAAGCTTCATAGCATCTTTTTGAGTATCCAGCGAATCCTGTATATCAGAAATTTCTCCATTCAAAGTCTCAATATCAGCTTCAACCGCGGCTATATCCGCCTCTGTCTGAGATATTTCTCCTGAAACTGTAGAGATTTGACTGTTAAGACTATTTATCTGACCTGTCAAATCATTCGCCTGTGTCTCAAGCTTTCCCTTTGACTCTTCAACTTCTTTCTTTTTTTTATTAATGTCATCTACGGCCTGAGTGGCGTTTTTTGATTCTTCCTTTAATCTATCTACCTCAGATTGAGACGCTTGTGCATACGTACAAGTACACAAACTTAGAATTAAGGTGAACGCCAAACAAACTCTTCGACATTTTTTCAACCATTCCCCCATTATAATCCTACCTGTTAGTTCTGCTGATAGCCTCTATAGCCACTGCGCCACCGCGGACTATCCTCACTTTCTTAAATTGTGATTTAAGAAGAGAAATCAGCTCGTTATTTTTATTTTCTGTAAGAGTGCATTCAAATAAAACCGCATCCTCACCAATATCGCAAATTTTCACACTGCCTCCTCTGTCAAAAACCTCAGCTATTTGAAAAGCCTCTGTCTTTCCAACAGAATCCAGGCCTTGCACTGTTGCGTATAATATTTCTTTCATGTGAATTGGAATGGTAGTCAAATCAATAACCTTGATTACTTCAACCATTGCATTCAATTGCTTTTTAATTTGCTCGAAGGTTACATCATCAGCTTTAACCGAAATGGTCATTCGAGAAACATCTTCGTGCTCTGTAGTGCCAACTGTAAGTGTCTGAAGATTGTAAGATTTTGCAGAAAACAATCCAGAGACCTTCGCCAAAACACCAACCTGATTTTCAACATATAAAGCAATCCATCTGTTTTTCATTTTTTCCATGTCTCTACCTCTATCTGTCATCTGCCTTATTTCAATATCATATCGCTAAGTGGAGTTCCACCCTTTACCATTGGAAGTACCAAATCATCTGGTGAAACAATAAACTCCAGCAATACCGGGCCATTTTTGTAAGAACGGGCTGTTTCAAGAGCTGTAACCACATCCGCTGCATCTGTAACACGTAAAGCCTTGCATCCGTATCCCTCAGCCCATTTTTGAAAATCAGGATAATAGCTTCCATCCTTTGCTGCCAAATCTGTAATTTCATAGCGCTTTCCATAGAATAGCTGCTGCATCTGGCGAACCATACCGAGATTAGAATTATTAAATAAGCATATAACAACCGGAATTTTCTCCGTCATTGCTGTAGCCATTTCCTGCATATTCATCTGGAATCCACCATCACCTGTAACTAAAACTACAGGTCTTTCTGGATTACCAACGGCTGCTCCCAAAGCTGCAGGGAAACCAAAGCCCATTGTGCCAAGGCCACCTGATGTAATAAATTCCTGGCCCTTCTTCAATTTAATAAATTGACTTGCCCACATCTGATGTTGTCCAACATCAGTAACAATGTTAGCATCCGAAAATACTTTGTTGATTCCTTCGCAAATCGCCTGTGGACACACACCAATTTTGCTTTTTGGCATAGACAGAGGATGCTCACTTTCCCATTGCGCAATCGTAGAAAGCCATTTCTCAGTCTTCATTGGCTCAGCATATTCAACAAGTCGTTCAAGAGCAATTTTTGCATCAGCGGTAACAGGCACATCAACCACTACGTTTCTAGAAATAGATGCAGATGCAATATCTACATGAACAATCTGGGCTTTAGGAGCAAACTTTTCTAAATCTCCAGTAATTCTATCGTTGAAACGAGTGCCTATAGAAAAGAGCACATCGCACTCTGTAACAGCTTTATTTGCTGCATATCTTCCGTGCATACCACAGTTTCCGATATACAAAGGGCTATCCTCTGGCATAACCCCTTTTCCCATGACTGTTGTAGTAACAGGAATATTCATCTTTGTAGCAAACTCTAAGAGTTCAGCCTGAGCCCCAGAAATACGAACACCACCGCCAGCTAAAATCAATGGATTCTTTGCATTTTTAAGCAATCTGTATGCCTTCTTCAACTGACCAATGTGAACAGTCTCATTTGGGTGATACCCCCTTATATCCACCTGCTTTGGATAATCCGGAGACCCTACAGTAACCTGAATATCTTTTGGAATATCAATAAGTACAGGACCTGGCTTACCAGTAGATGCAACCTGAAAGGCCATCTTCATTAATTTACCCATATCCTCTCTATTGCGAACCGTAACGCCAAGCTTCGTAATAGAACGAGTCATTCCAACTATATCAACCTCCTGAAAAGCATCGTTTCCAATGAGATGAAGTGGAACCTGTCCTGTAAATATAACCATAGGAATGCTGTCGTAATACGCGTCAGCAATACCTGTAATTGTGTTTGTAGCACCTGGACCTGAAGTCACTAGAACGACAGCGGTTTTGCCAGTTGCACGGGCATACCCTTCTGCCTCATGAACCAGGGCCTGCTCATGACGTCCAAGAATAACTCGTATCCCTTCGGTCTTGTATAACTCATCAATGATATCTGTAATCATACCACCTGGGTATGCAAATATAGTATCAACGCCCTCTTCCTTCAATGCTTTAACAAATAACTTTCGTCCTGTGATATTTAATGCCATAATTTTAAGTCCTCACATATAGTGCTAATTACCGGTTGCTATAAAGTTACTATTTTATTTTTCCTGTCTAGTATATGCTCTGAAGTAAAATTCTATATCATAATATGTCTGTTCCTCAGACTCCTCCACCATTTTCCATTCAGGCTTTTCATCAAGATTTGGAAAAAATGTATCTGCATCATACGCATAATCTACGTATGTTACCAACGCATGCTTGCAATCATCAAGAAGCATTCGATAAATGCTTTCTCCACCAATAACAAAAATATCATCTGACTGATATTTCTTTAACTCCTGCTGTAGCTCTTCCTTGGAATGAACCACGATTGCATCCTTGACTGTATACTGAGGGTCTCTTGTAAGAACAATATTTACTCGATTCTTTAGAGGTCTTCCACCTGGGAAACTTTCTAATGTCTTGCGACCCATTACCACAACTTTTCCAGTTGTAGTTTCCCTAAAAAACTTCATATCGTCCGGAATACTCACCAGAAGTTTATTATCCTTGCCAATTGCCCAATTTTTGTCTACTGCAACAATTAAATTCATATTATCCTCCTGAAATCGGTATTCCTTTTATACTGCTATAGGTATATTGCGAATCTGCTCACCTGCCTCGTAGCCTTCAACAATAAGATGGTCTGTAGTGAAAGCATAAAAATCCTTCACTTCAGGGTTGAGGTGTACCTTTGGTGCTGGAAGCTCTGGGCGAGTAAGAAGCTCCTTAATCGCGTCTACATGTCTATCGTAAATATGTGCATCTGCGATAACATGTACAAGCTCCCCTGGAATCATGTCATTTACTTGTGCCACCATCATAAGAAGGATTGCATACTGGCACACATTCCAGTTGTTTGCAGCCAGAACATCCTGTGAGCGCTGATTCAAAACCATATTTAAAACCAGTTTGTCTGAATCCTTATCCTTTGTAACATTGTATGTAGCTGAGTAGCAGCATGGATCAAGATGCCCAGTTGCAAGATCATGAAACTGATATAGATTTGTCATAATACGTCTGGAATATGGTGTCTCTTTAAGCTGCTTTAACACATAATCCATCTGATCTATCATCTCACCTTTGAATTCAAATTTTTCTCCGACTACATAACCATAGGCTGTACCGATAGACCCTTCCTCGTCTGCCCATTCATCCCAGATATGTCCCTTTAAATCCTTGATGTTATTTGATTTTTTCTGGTAAATCCAAAGAATTTCATCCATTGCAGTTTTTAACGCTGTTTTTCTGAGGGTAAGAGCTGGGAACTCCTCTCTCAAATCATATCTATTTACCACACCAAATTTCTTTATGGTGTATGCTTTTTCTCCAGTGTCTTCCCAAATAGGACGCACAATTTCATCTTTTGTATCTGTTCCATTTTCAAGAATATCTCGACACATTTCCTTAAAGATTACATCCGCTTTACTCATTTAAACATTTATCTCCTTCTAAGGCATTACCTATAGTTCACCTAGTTTATATACTATGAATTTTACCACAATATATTGAGATTTGAATACCCATAATTACTATTTATACGTTATGTTTTTCCTTGAAAATCCACTATTATTGCGTTACTATAGTTCTTAGTTATAAACAATAGTTAAGTCTTCCTACGGAAAATTTAAGGCTTAACATTTTAGGAGAAGAAATGAGTCAGCAAAAAGTAGATCAAAAGAAATTAGACAAAAAAAATAGAAAATCAATTCTTAGAAAAAAGAAGATTGAAGAATTTTTAAGCATTGCTGTCGTCTCTATTGTTGGTGTTGCTATTGTAGCTTGGGTTGGTTATTCAATCTACACAAAAGTCCAGACTGCAGCTGAACAGAATGTATCCTATGAATACTTCGATATTAATTCATCAGCTATTCAGGATTATCTTTCTTCATTAAACTAGAATTGTAAAATGCGATTATCAAAAATAAAATCTTTAGAATCTTAATAGGATTGCAAATGCTATTATCCAAATATAATCTTTCGCATTAAAATAGGAGCGCTCAATTTGAGCACTCCTATTTTTTCGTGACTGAAATGAAATTCACGTATTTATTCCATATAAAAACTATTCAACAGTGACAACCTTTGCAAGATTTCTTGGTTTGTCTACATCTAAGCCCTTATCAGCAGAAACATAATAAGCATATATCTGAAGAGCAGCTATTTCAGGGAATGCCATATATTCATCCTCTAAATCAGGTAACCCAATAACATGGTATTCTTCAGAAAAATCTGCCTTGAATGAATCCTTTGCTAAAAGCACTACATTAGCCCCTCTAGCCTTGACTTCCTTAACATTTGATAACGCCTTAGATACAAGCTTAGTTTGAGTAACTGCTGCAATAACAGGTGTACCTTTTGTTATCAACGCAATCGGACCGTGCTTTAACTCTCCCGCAGCATATGCCTCAGAGTGAATGTATGATATTTCCTTGAGCTTCAAGGCTCCTTCCATAAGGACTAGATAATCTAAGCCTCTACCAACCATAAATAAATCAGGGCAGGTAATAACCTCTTTAGAAAGTCTATGAATACTATCCTTTTCATCAATTACTCTAGCTATAGCATCTGGAACTAGTCTGAGCTGGGCAATAGCCTGCTCATAATCCTGTTCAGATAGCTTTCCTCTTATAAGTCCAGCCCTAAGTGCCAGCATATAAAACATCAAAAGCTGGGTAGTATATGCTTTTGTACTTGCCACGGCAATTTCTGGACCTGCATCTGTATATAGGCTCATATCTGCTACTCTAGACATCGATGATCCACGAACATTTAAGATAGCCACACACATAGCTCCTGCTTCCTTTGCCCTATTCAAAGCTTCTAATGTATCAATAGTCTCACCTGACTGTGAAACAGCAATGAATAGCGTATCGGAATCAAGTACCGTGTCAGAATATATAAACTCAGATGCCATTTCTACTTCAGCATTTACACCACACCACTTTTTCAAAAGCTGTGCTCCTACCATACCAGCATGTAGCGCTGTCCCGCAGGCAACAATACATACTCGACTAAAGCGTTTAAGAGCCTTATCAACCTCACCATTAAAGCCAAAATCAACATCAGAATCCACAATGTAATTGCTGAGTATTCTTCGCAAACAGTCTGGCTGTTCATCAATTTCCTTTGCCATATAGTAAGGGTAGCCCTGTTTTCCAGCAGAAGTAGTGTCCCAATCAACCTTTGTAAACTCAACATCTACCGGATTGCCTTCAAAATCCTCAACAGTGTAACCAGATGCTTTCATTGTCAAAATAACATCTTCATCTAAAACAAAATACTCTTTTGAATATGCGTAAACCGCCGCTGGATCAGATGCCAAAATCGCCTGCTCGTCCGTATGTGCCACAACAACGGGATTTACATTTCTGACAGCAAAAATAGTATCTGGAATGTCATCAAACATAATTACAAGGGCAAATGTTCCCTGTAATTTTGTAACTGTTCTTTTAATAGCTTCCTTTGGATTACCCTTGTAAAATTTATTTAAAAGTGCCGCCACAACTTCAGTATCTGTCTCTGATACAAGCTGGTCTGAAAGTTCGTACTCTTCCTTCAAAAGGGCATAATTTTCAATGATGCCATTATGAACAATTGTAACCTTTCCTGATTTGTGAGGATGAGCATTGATATCACTAACTCCACCATGAGTAGCCCATCTTGTATGTCCAATACCGCAGCTAAAATCAACGTCTGATTCAGGAATCATTCCTCTCAGATCATTCACTCTGCCCTGGCATTTGTATACCTCAGACTGTCCATCGCCTTTTTCACGAACCGCGATTCCAGCACTGTCATAGCCTCTGTATTCCAAAAGCTCAAGTCCATCCAGAATTTTTGCTAAAGCATCATTTCCTATATATCCAATAATTCCACACATATTTATTTCCTCATTCTTTCTATTAAAAATGCGACTTTGTCGCTAACAATCAAAACATACCTATCGTATCATCTCTGTTTTGCAGTTACCTGCATATTTAATAATACGTTCGCACTAGGCTGCACGGGAGGGCACCCGCCGAATTTTCGATAATCCCTCCTCCTCGTTAACCAGCAAAAAGCTGGTGCATGGCGCTAAAACGAGGAATAAATACGTGAATTTCGCTCTATTTAATTTTCAATCTACGACAGGGTGTATTTTAGTAGACCTGAATGTATAAGTCAACATCAAAATAAAACGCCCTCCCTTTTTCCAAAAGAGAGAGCGTTAATCTAAGAAGATTTTTAAGCACGTTTTGCAATATAAAATTCTGATAGCAGAAGTGCCAATACATGTGCCATTTGTGGGAAATCCCCTGATTGTATCAGCTCTTCAAGTTCTTCCCTATCATATAAATGAACATTTAAAAACTCGGTATCGTCTAGATTTTGCTCTGCTACTTTGTGACAGTTTTTTGCTACAAAAATATTGGCATAATTATCAGCCATTGTTGCATTTGAAGGTATCTTAAGTAGAAAATGCCAGTCATCTGATATATAGCCAGTTTCTTCCAATAATTCCCTTTTTGCGCCCTCCAGAGCGTTTTCTACAATATCATCATTAGCTTTTGTACCATATTCTTTTCCATCTGTACGCTCTAGTCCGCCAGCGCAAAACTCAACTGTAACTTTATTAATTCCATGCCTAAACTGTTTTACACAAATATACTTACCATCTTCGTCAGTGGCTACAATTACAGCATAGTCCCTTCTACTATAATTGTAGAAAGGCTCAAAAACTGTACCATCTGGAAGTTCATAAGCGCACTTTCTAAAGTCAATATATTCGTCTTCAACAATATGTTCGCATGAAATCATTTTCCACTCTAAGTTGTTATTCGTTTGCATTACATTTCTCCTTGTGTCATTATTCGCCTTCTAAATGAACTATAGTTATATCATGGCCTGTGGATGGTACGAATCGCTGGACAATATCATCTGTTAAAATCTTTAAACTGGATGTATTTACGCAAGGATGGCAGCCTATATATTCAGCTTTTAAAACATCCTCGTCTATCAGTAGCTTTACATCTTTATTTTTATCATTCATAAGCCCAAGTACACTAAGAGACCCAGGAACTATGTCAAGATATTTGATCATATCTTCTGATTCTGCAAAAGATAGCCTTGCCGAGTCGATCTGAGATGAAAGTTCCTTAGTTTTAAACTTTTTTGCACTCGGCATTAAAAGGAGATAAAATGCTGTTTTCTGTCTATTACAAAGCATGAGATTTTTGCACATTTCAATGCCAATAGCTTCATCAACGGCTTTGCATGCTTCCATAGTTTCTGCAGCTTCATGATCAACTCGAGTGTACTTAATTTCAAGATTATCAAGATAATCGTATGTACGAATTTCTTTTTCTAATCGTCCATCATTATTTTGGGGACGTCCATTAAATATAGTCATTTTGCACCTCGCATTTTTTCTTAACTCAACATTATAATCAAAATTCTGCCTGGCGACTATACTGTAAATTTTCTGAAAACATCTCATCTTTTCGTAAGCTTTGCAACTTCAGAAAACCCCTTGACTTATGCAAAAAGTTCCTATAGAATAACCATTGTCGTCAGGAACGACACAATATATATGCGCGAGTGGCTCAGTTGGTGGAGCACCACCTTGCCAAGGTGGGGGTCGCGGGTTCGAGTCCCGTCTCGCGCTCTTTTAATATAAAAAATGAGGTCATCCAAATGGGTGACCTCATTTTTTGTATTAAAGAGCACTTTACATCGAGACGGGACGACCTATCACGATTTATCGAGCTTGCGATGAGAAATCGTGATGCTTCCTTAATCCCGTCGAGCGCGGAGCCCATACGGACCTCGAAGGTTCGAGGTCTCGCCTGCCGGCTCGGTCGGTGCTTCTGCTTCGCAGAGGTGTCCAACGGACACCCGCACCCCGTCTCGCGCAAACTATATAAGGGGGTACAACCAGGGTAGCTGGATCGACATGACATGCCATTCGCTAAATATCAGCTTGCTCTCAATCTCTGACACCTTAAAGTTTTCTTCATTAGTTGAACGATGGTCACTTTCATGACTATCGTATTTGCTACAGGTTGCAGGATTACCATCCCCTAGTCATTTTTAAGCTAATTACACATTTCCATGAAACTGACCCCTAAAAAATAATCAAAACTAGATATTTCAAAGCACACAGTAATCAGATAATATTTTCTCCAACAAAAGGAGGAAAACTTGTTATGTATGAATTTAGCGATTTTAAAAAGATTGATATGCACTCGCATATTGGAACTTGGGGTAATCCGTTTAACTTTAGTGGAGACATTAATTTAGTTATTGATTTGATGAATAAATTTAATATAGAAAAGACAGTCTTATGCCCTTCTGATTCTTCTAAAAACACGGATATTCTAGAAGCTTATGAAAAGGCTAAAGACAAGATTATTCCAGTGCCTTGGGTTGATTGCACAAAAGAACATGCAGCCTATGACGAGCTAGAATATTTAATTCGTGATAAAGGCTGCAAAGGAGCAAAGATACAATCATTATTTGATGGTTATGCTGCTGATTCTCCAATAGTAGATCCAGTAGCCGAAATCTGTGAATCCTATAATGTGCCTTTCTTTGTGCATTCAGGACATGAACCTTTCTCATTGCCTTGGCAAATAGGACTTTTAGCAGAGCGACATCCAAAATGTAAATTTGTAATGCTTCATATGGGGCATGGCCATGGAATATATGTTGAGGCAGCTCAAACTATTGCAAAAAGATATAAAAATATATGGCTCGAAACTTCTGGCACTTCAATGACTGCTCAGATTTTCAATGCATATAAAAACGTGGGAAATGACAGAGTTATGTTTGGACTAGATACACCTTTTCATGCACCAGAGGTGGAAATCCAAAAGATTCTTTCTTGCCCATTAAAGGAAAAGGATTATGAGAACATATTCTATAACAATGCAAAGAACTTTTTAGGATCACTTTTAGATTAGGAGGACACATTCATGGAAAAGACTAGATATAATCAAAAAGATATTGCTGTTGTTGGGCTTATGATTGCTTTAGTATTTATTGGGACCTTTTATTTTAAGATTCCAACAGCCTTTGGATACACTCATTTAGGTGATTGCATGATTATTCTTGCAACATGCCTGCTCGGTACTAAAAAAGGTGCTATAGCAGGAGCATTGGGAGCTGGCCTTGCCGATTTTATCGGAGGATATACAGCTTGGGTGTTGCCTACAATGACTTTTAAAGCAGCCTGGGTCTTTGTTATGGGACTTATTGCATTTAAGTTATTTAAGAACTTTAAATACAACCTTTGGCTTGGAGCTATAATTGGAGGGCTTGTACACATAGCCTTATATACACTTATAAAAATTCCAATGTTTGGTCTTGCCTATGCACTATCTACTCTTCTAACTCTTAGCCTTCAGACATTAAGCGGAATAATACTTGGAAATATCCTTTATGGGATGATGAAAAAAAAGATTAGAATTGAAGCGATGTAAATATGCTCCTACAAATCCGGCTACAGCTACAAGCAAATAGACAATGACCGGTGCAAGAAAAGGACAAAAATAGCGTTTTCTAGAATATCAAGATTATAGAAAATCCTGATATTTCCTTAGAAAACGCTTGTTGTTTTAGAGCTACCTCCCTTCACCCCTCAGTATCGTAAATACGATACTGCTTTTTTATTTATCCCCTATTTTATTGCAAAAATCTCTAAACGTTTATTCACTTACCCTCTAAACATAGTTATCTAACTTGTCATTAACAGGAGTAAGCATTTCTAATAAATCTTCGCACCATCCCGCTTGTTTCTGAGCATCTGGGTGATTTATCGTTTTCATCCAAGAAAAAACATGCTTAATAATAGCCTCTGCATCCATACGAGCACTTGAGAATAACCTATTACCATATTCTGCAACATTATTATTTTCATGCAAATCATCCTGATATTTAAGCGCTTTATAAGCTGCATAATTGTTTATCGCACCAGGAATCTTATTTCCTATATGTCCCTGATATGTTAGATAAGCAAATATTTCCATTTCAGTGGCATTATTAGGATTCACATCATTGATATGGATGTTGTAAGTTTGAGTTTCACCATTCTGATCGTTCATAGTCAATTGAACAATTGGATCATCCATTGTAGACTCAGGTGACTCATAAGCTATAACCATATGGCTTTCATTTTCTGAAACTGGAAAAGTTGTTAATCCAATGACTTTTCTATCTTTTGAAATGGAATCCTCGGAATCTTCTTTTACACTCTCTATCATATCCTCGATATCCGCATCGATTCTTGCCAAAAGTCTTTCCCATTCCTCAGCAGTCATATTTCGCCAATCTACTTCTTTTTTATTAGAATCCTTTTTCATATAAGCTTCGATAAGCTTTTTTAACTCCTCTTGTGTATCTATAATTTTCTCTGACCTTTCAGATTCTTCAATTGGCTTATCCTCGCCATGTTTTTCCATTTCTGATGCTTCGTACTCTCTCATTTTGCTTGAGAAAGCAGCTGTTATTCCATTTGTACCTGCAGAAGCACGCAATTCACAATTCATAACTGTGGCTGATACAATGTGCGTGTATATATTTCCTTTATTTTCCCCATTACTTGTTAATTCTTTGGTATTCAATTGTTCATCTGAAGTTTTTAAAGCATTTTCAAATTTCGTATCCTTATTCGCAAAATTAGGAGAATAAAGATAGCTACTTAAAAAGCTCCTCTGAAATAGATAATTGTTTTCTGCTAAATAATCTGCCATAAAACTCCTTTCTGCAGCTCATCTATCAGTCAAAGCTGCTCCGCTCTCCAGAAAGGTCCGAGCGGATGTTACTAAAGACTAAAAAACGCTTATTCCAACTTCATTCCGTTGAAATAAGCGCATCCCTAGCCTTATATAAATACTTTCACATTTATATCGAGACTATTTGCTAAATTATTAATTAGCATATTCACCAAATAAGTAACATCTTCATTATGACTTCTTGCTGACCAAACAAAGAAATTGTCACCAACGGAAGGGGCGAAAGAGGTCCACTTGACCTCTGTTCTGAGCCGTTCGAGCCGGCAGGCGAGACCTCGAACCTTCGAGGTCCGTATGGGCTCCGCGCTCGACGGGATTAAGGAAGCATCACGATTTCTCATCGCAAGCTCGATAAATCGTGATAGGTCGTCCCGTCTCGATGTAAAGTGCTCTTTAATACAAAAAATGAGGCCATCCAAATGGATAACCTCATTTTTTGTATTAAAAGAGCGCGAGACGGGACTCGAATCGCATTCCTTATCTTAAAATACTGATAGAAAGGGGATTCTAGCACCGCTTTTTCCTTAGGGGACACCTGAGGGGTCACCTAAGGATAACCATACCATAGATCTATTATTTCCTACAATTAACAGAATCGTATCTTTTTAAAATCGATTCATAAAATGATGGTAATTCTACAACTATTTGCTCTTTTTCCCTAGAATCGTAGATTATATTTGTCTATTTTATTTGTTATTTTTGCATTTTTGGGTAATTTAGGTAAACATAAAAAACTTCAAAATGTAAACAAGTCTACCTCTCAGCGCTGATAGTTGTATTGTATGAGACGACCTTGTTTTTTTCTCTTTTTTATGATAGAAGTAGTAGTGTTTGCCTACAATACTAGTTATAAAAAAGGTCTATTAATAGACGGTATGCACGAATATTTTATGTAACATAAAAGTAACAGCCTAAAAGTTAAGAATTATCGAGAAGCTATGTTACCTAAAAGTTTAATTGGAGATTTTAATATGACTAATTCTTCCGGTTATAATCAGAATATAGGAGAAATTATTGAAAGAGAAAGGGAACGTCAAAAAATATCGGTAAAAGAACTCTGTAGAGGATTGTGTAATGTTTCAACTTACACTCGCTATAAGTATAGTCAAATAACTCCAGATTTATTAACACTAACTGCTTTGTGTGATCGTTTGGGTTTTAATATCGATGATATGTATATTGCTTGTTCCGAAAAGGAATATCTCATTGTGAAAAAAAGAACAGAAATAATATACACTGCAAAAATAGATTCCTCAAAAGTAAGCGAATTATTAGATCATTATTCAAATATGAGAATTAAAAGAGGGCAAGCCCTTTGCAACCAGTTTATTTTACTTTGCAAAGGTGTATTAAACATAAATGATAGTTCTACTGCTACTAATTATTTCAAAAAGGCAACAGTGTTAACCAACCTTGATATCAATAATATTTCAAACTTATCACGCCTTCATGACTTAGAATTAGAGTTATGGATAAGATTGGATGAACTAAATGGATTCCAGCAATTAACCCAAATATATGACTACATATATAATTTAAATGATAACAATATTCTTAAGAAAAAATACTTCGGTTATATTTCGTATGTTTTTGCAAATAAAGTATATGAAAGCAATAATAAGGAAGAAGCGCTTCAGATTTTAACAAAAGCTATTGAATATAAACGTAAAATATTTCAGTTAAAGCACTTTGATATTATACTAGAATTTAAGAAGAAACTTTCTGGCAATAATCTAAGTAGTTCCGAGAAGCACATATTAAATACTATTGAAAGTATTAACACAATTAACAACGAGGTTTTTAATATTTTAGATGAGTAACTTTAGTAAAGGTCGTTTAATTAAAGATAGACGTATCGCATTAAAAATGACACAAGAGGAACTTGCAAGTGATATATGTGATGTTGTCACACTTAGAAGATATGAAGCTGGCAAATTGGAACCTTCTGATGAAAAGTTTAATGCTATTATGCAAAAATTAAATGTTGATTCAGATTTAATAAATCCCAGTTTTGAAATCTATGGTTTTACAGATCCTGCTGTATATGAAGAATTTGAAAGACTTCTACAAATTCATGAACTCAGTGAGTTTGCAAGACAGCGAGATATCTTCTTACTTTCTTTAAATAAAACCATTAAAGGCACTACATACCAACAATTATGTGTACGTATTAATGCACTTTCTGAAAATGATTCTGAGAAAAAAATTAACAATTTAACAGAGGCTCTTAGACTCACTTTTTCAGATTTTAACGTTAACAAAATCCCCACAAAAATGCTTTCATATATAGAGTTAGCAATAATAAATGACATTGCCATATGTTATTTCTCAATGAACAACAAAGATGAAGTAGATTTCGCAGTAAAAATCTACAATAACTTATATAATTATTTTTTAAATATGATGCCTGTAAATAACAATCTAATGTTTAGAAAAATAGTATTAAACTATACCAGCGTATTAGGTCAACAACAACAATTTGAAAAAGCAATACTAATATGCAAAAGAGCAATTTTTTGGTCGGATAATAGTATTTGTCAAAATAACATTTACAATTTATTATACAATTTAGGATGGTTGTATTACCATTTAGGTGTTAGCGAAGACAACATTCATTACATGCTACTATCAAAAAAGTACCTTCTAGAGTCATATTCATTAAATTGTTTTTTTGATGAGTCTGAAATTGGTAGAAAAATCATAAAAGAAAATTATGAAAATTGGTTTGGTTCTAATGTACAAGAGGAATATCACATGCAACTTGAACATCCTCTATAAAATTTACTCTTTCAGATGAATTAACAGTATAGTTTATTGTATTCAAGAAAAGTAATACCATTATAACTACCGCAATGCCGTTTATTTTTTTCATTGTTTTTAATCCTCCGAAATGTTTTCTTTGATAATAGACCATCATGTTTCTGCAACAACAGAGCGTATTACGCAAAAATGAAATTCATCATTCGAAGAATATAATTTTTGCGTAATACGCTCTGTTGTTTTTGTAACAAAAACTTATCATTAAAATATAAATACTAAAGAAAGGAGCTAATGCAATGAGTATTCAGTTTGATACTTTAGAAGCACTTGTTGGCACTGCGGAATGTGCTCCAATTGAGTGGCATGAATAATAGAAATATTATTCAAATAGCGGATTTATTTCTTTGAAATATCTCCGCTATTATTTTGCATTGTAATATATTTGTGAATAATTATAATTTGTATAAATCTAGCAGAATAATAAGCGGAATAGGTGATAGTCTACAAGATATCGCCATACTGGCAATGATTGCAAATCTAGCGAATTCAACTTTAATATCTGGCGCTTTAGTGTCAATAAACGCAATAAATAGGATAATTAGTTCCTTTTTTGTAGTAAGTAAAGAACATAGTTCCCAATCTACAAAAAAACTATTACTTAATCTCAATTTACTATACGCTACTACAACCGCTATTTATTATATCTTTTTATCATTAGAGCTAATTGATATTGGCCTAAGCATACTTATTTATGAAGCAGTTTCAAGCTTTATATTTTCGTTTTATAAGATATATCAAAATATTTTGGTAAAACGGTTAGCGTCTACAAATAAATCAGTAGCATCGCTTTATACAGCTGATAATATAGTAAAAATAAGTACTTCACTATTATCTGCTTTTTTATTATTGAAATTACAACCTGAGGCATTCCTAATTATAAATTTATTATCTTTTTTACTATCTGCAGCTATTTTGAAAAATATGACTGAAAGTAATGATATGCCTACTAATAAAATAAAGGCTCCGTCACATTTATCGCCCATCACTACTTTTCATACATTTAGAAAAAGATATCCTTCGATTATGAATATCATTTTTACAATGGCAATTTGTAATTTTATTTATGTATCATATTCTGTCCTACTGCAAAAAACAATTAGCATTTATTCTATTTCTGCAGATTCAATAGGACTATTCAAGGCTGTAAATCAAATCTTTTCGATTGTATTTACATACCTTGCTGGAATTCTTACTTTAAAAAAAATGAATCTTAAAGTTTGTCTTGTTATGGCAACTGGCAGTGTTTTAAGCTTATTATGTATCTTCGGCGGAAGAATTCCATTATATATTTTTTTATTGTTATATTACCCATTCATGGGCTCTGGATTAAATACATATATACAAATAATTTATACACAAAATGTTGAGGAAAAAGATATCCCCTCACTTCATGGTATCCATAATATTATATGTGGTATAGCGGTTTTTTCATCTGGTCTAATAGTACCTATTATGCTTAGTTTTAATACTACTAAAGTTTTTTTTCTAAGCATGTCAATTATATTTGTTTTAACCACATTTTTTGCCTTGAAATTTACAACTAATAACATCGAAAAGGAGATTTGATATAAATGATTACTGTAAGTCCAGACTTTTCCTGGAAATTAAATGATTATAATGATGCAGAAAAACCAGAAGAACTTTTCTTTCCTGAATCGCGTATTCCTATAGACGATTATTTACTAAGACATGTGTCGCTCTCAATCACCAACCGCTGCAATTTAAATTGCACATATTGCTACAAATCAGTCAGAACTGATGGCGTTATAAAAGAAATTCCAATTGATACAATAAAATTATTTATAGAAAAAATACAAAGGCTAGAAGGCTTTAAAGACCATTTATCATCTGTTCAATTACTTGGTGGAGAACCTACCCTTCATCCGGACTTCATTAACATTTGCTCCTATCTAATTGACCAAGGACTAGAAGTTAGGGTTTCAACCAACGGAACTGTATCGTCTGTTCTTCAAAGTAAAGAACTTGAAAAACTTTATAAAAAAGGAAATATTGAATTTAGAATTAGCTTGGATGAAGATATAAAGCACGATCAAAAGAGTTCTCGCGGCGCAGTTGCAAATACTGTTAGCCAAAATATAAAGTATCTAACTTCTCACGGTGCAAAAGTTACAGTAAAATCAGTAATAACAAAGACTAATATAAATGATATTCCGCATCTATTAGAATACTTGCAATCCCTTAACGTGAAATACTATGGGTTTTCATCACTTTACAACCTTGGATTAGCAGATGATTCTAGCTATTACCAAAAAAATTACGTTTCCGATTTAGAAATACTAAAAAAATTAATGGACGTAGTTAAAATAAACCCATCTTTTGCTCCTATGATAAAAGCTAATGTTATTAACCATATGATGATGTCCATTTTTATAAAAAATGTTCCTTATTATTTTACAAAATTTTACATGTATGTTCATTATGATGGAACGATATATTGTCAAGACCAATTAACTTATCCTGAATTTATTATCGGGAATATATACTCAGTTGATCTTAAATTGACTATTGAAAAACTCAGAAATAAAAAGATAAAATATGAATTGAGAAAACCTGGATGCACAAAATGTAAATATTATCCATTTTGTACAAAAGGTAATTACGGAGAATTGTATTTAAAAGATAAAACTCTTCTAGAAGATTTCCCAACTTGTGTGGACCTTAGGGAATTACAGAATTATATAATGACAAATTCGACTGAAGTACTTGAATATTTCAAAGCACTATTTAAACCTGTACAATAATAAATAACTATTAGCTGATAGGCTTTGCATAAGCCTACCAGTTAATTATTTAGGATTTCAAAAAAATTGCGAACTACTATCTTCCCAACATATCTTTATAGTATCTTCCCATCATTCATACCATCCCTAAGCGTTGCCAAAGCCTTAGCTTCAATTTCTTTTAGGTAATTCTCAGTAAGATGGAAATAAGCTGCTGTTTCACTAATTGAATTACACTGGAGTGTTCCTAAGCCATAGTGATAAGCCAGTAACCTTCTCTGCCTGTATGGAAGCATCATAAGGCGGTTATGCATCTTCTGAAGCATTACATGAAGTACGGCAAGTCTAGCTGTTGGGTCAAACTCTTTATCAGGAATTGTCTCTGTGATATGAATCTCAAATTCATTGCTTGAGTAATCTTCATCAAGAAAAACCTGTGTAAGCCCAGAATTAATCATACGAGCTTCATAGGCAGAAATCCCTTTTCTACACAAATCAGTAATCGCATTTTTGACAATCGTAAAAGCGTATGTAGAGAACTTAGTAGTGCTGTCCAAATCAAAGGTTTGTGCTGCACGTAGCATTGCAATTCTACCTTCTTGGATGATGTCTTCCTTTTCAATTCCATTCCAATGGTTGATATCCAGATCATATTGGATTTCCAAACTTGTTGCTAATTGAACAATAAGAGGTTCATTTTCCATTAACAGAGTAGTTTCAGCTAATAAATCATTTTCTTTTATTCTTTTACAAAGTTCTCTGTTTTGTATGTCTTTTTCATCAATTGTAATTACTGGCATAAATTCATTAAAGCTGGTGCAACTTGCTCGATTAATGAATCAAGTTCCTTTAGCTTATCCTCCCCAATTGTTTTATCTAATCTTATAGCATTCTTAACAGAAGCTGTAATAATTTTCTGCTTTTGTTCTTTAGGTAACTCTTTAAGATTTGGAATTAAAGCTGCTTCGTTTTTTACTGACTCTATTACTTCATGGCTTAGAAGTGTTCGAGCCTCTATATAGTCTTTGATTTCATTTTGAACATCAGAATGAATTTCTTTGACAGCAGCCGATAACATTTTTTCAATGTTGATAAATTCATACTTGTTGGCAGGGATTTTTGTGCCCTTGATTTGCTTCTTTAGATTTTTTATTTCAGCATCATTTGGAATAGTTCCATTTTCAATATTAAATGCTAAGAAATCATAAGAAGAATCAAGAATCTCATTATGGGCTGCAAGCAGATTTGCAACAGAATCACTGAAATAAGTTGCCATCATTTTTGTAGCAAGGGCAAACTTATTATTAAGCAAAAGACAGTTTACAACTCTTGCATCTACTTTCCCTGAATAGAGATTTTTTGCAGCATCAACTGACAATCCCAATTCTTCAATATCAAAATATGTTTTTTCTGGAGTATTTGAGATTCCTAAGATGTAATCAGTAGAAACATTATAAAGTTCTGCAAGCTTAATTAAGACATCACTGCTGATGGTTTTAGTTGTACCATTTTCAATTCTGCCATATCTTGTCCTGTCAACTCCAATAGCATCAGCAAGTTTTTGTCTACTGGAATATCCATGTTCTTCTCTAAGTTCTCGTAGTCTTTCCTGAAGACTGCCTGGTAATCTTTCACTCATTATTCACCCCTAATACGCAAACAAATGTTTCTTCAAGCATAGCATATGTTGTGCAAATTTGCATCAAAATCACATCTTTCTTTTGAAAAATCTCTAAAACGAAGCAGTTCCAAATCAAAATCAAAACACACTCATTTTCCTTCGTAATATTAACTAGATGGCCACAATCGCAGGCCTTCTAAATCCCTTTCGAAAGAAAGGGCGCACTTCTATACCTCTTCAAGAGGTATGTGCGTTTTGCGTTGCAAAAGTCTTCCCGACTTCGTCGATTTTGCGTTCGCTGTCGCTCCGGGATTGCAGGCAATCGGTAAAAACACAACATGTAAAAATCAATTTAAGAAAGGAACAATGTTTATGGAACACAAAGAAAAAGAATCCGTTCGGAATACTTTTGTTACAAAACCTAAGGCAACAAAAGCACTTCTCGAATATGAACACGCAAAAGATGTTCATGAAAAAATGCTGGCTCGATGTGAGCAGCTTGACCATCAAATTACGCAAATGGAAAACAAAATATCCTATCAACAGAAGCAGGAAAGAAAACGAAGAACACACAGACTATGCACCCGAGCAGGTCACATTGAATCACTTCTTCCAGAAACAAAAGAGCTAACAGATAACCAGTTCATGGCATTCTGTGATGCTCTTTTTTCTTATCCGAAGATGAAGGAACTTGTCAGCAAACTACTAGCCAAAGTAAAGGAGGAAAACTAAATGGCACTTTATCATTTTCACGTCACTCAGGTAAGCCGTGGTAAAGGTCAAAGCTGTGTCGCAAGTGATGCCTATATCACAGGGCTTAGACTTCGTGATGATTACTATGGAAAGTTTCATGACTACACCAAGAAAGAAGGAGTTCTATTTACAGAGCTTCTTCTACCTGATTATGCACCTGAAAGACTAAAAGACAGAGAGGTGCTTTTTAATGAGATTGAAAAAATCGAAAAACATCCAAAGGCGCAGCTTTGTTATAACTTCAACTTTGCTCTTCAAAATGAGTTGACCTATGAAGAAAACTTGGAAATAGCCCAAAGGTTTATTAAAGAAAACTTCTTATCAAAGGGAATGATTGTAGACTATGCAGTTCATGACCCTGAACGGAACGGAGGAATTCAAAATCCCCATGTTCATATGCTTATTCCAATAAGACCTCTTAACAAGGACGGAACCTGGGGAGAAAAGCAAAAGCGAGAATATCTACTGGATAAAAATGGAGAAAGAATTAAAAAGGCAAATGGCAAGTATGCATTCAATGCAGTTTCTACGACTGACTGGGGTGCTCCTGAAACGCTTGATGCATGGAGAAAGGCTTATGCAGACATCTTTAATAAAGCATTTGAAGAAAAAGGGCTTGATTGCAGAATAGACCATCGTTCTTATTCTGCCCAAGGACTTGAGTTACTTCCAACTATTCATGAAGGACCTCAGGTGAGAGCAATGGAAGCAAAAGGAATTAGAACAGAAATCGGTGACGAGAATCGCAGGATAAAAGCAGTTAATGAGATGTTAAAGAAGCTTTCATCAAATCTACTGAATATCTTTGAATGGCTTTCAGATTTTATTAAGGAATGTCATAAACAAAAGATTTATGTTCCATCATTGGGTGAGCTAGTTACCGACTATTATGACAAACGCTATAGCAATGCCTGGAGCAACAAAGCTAAGGTAAAAAATGTAAAGGAAAGAGCTTCTGTGATATTTTTCCTGACTCAAAATAACATTAACACCTTTGATGAACTTAAAGATTTTGTTCAAACATCCTACAGAAAAGTTAATGAGCTGCAAGATGATATCACAGAGATAGATAAAGAGATTTCAAAAATCAAAAATGCTTTTCGCTATCGACAAATGCTGGCAGAAACAAAGCCAATATATGACAAGCAGTTTTCATTTCGCCTAAAGAAGAATCAGCAGAAATATGCTGATGAACATCGTGCTGAACTGGACAAATATCATTTAGCCAAACGAATGCTTGATCAGTACTGGTGTTGTAGCAAGCCTGACTGGAAAGCTTTGAAGGTGACATTAAGTAACCTTGAGGATTCTAGAAATAAAAAGCACGAGCTTTATAAGAGATGCAAACTTACTGCCAGTGAATCCTTTAGGATAAGAAAAATCGCAGAAGAAATGATTAAAAGAGATGATGTCACAACACCATCTCATCAGGCTACAAGAAAACGTAAACACGATATTGAACGATAAGGAGGATGAAAAAGTGAATATTTTTACAAAAATCAAGTCGGCGGTTTCCCTTGAGGAAGCCGCTTCTTTTTATGGTATCGAATTTAACCATCGAAATAAAATGTGTAATTGCTTATTCCATAATGATAAACATCCAAGTATGAAGTTAAACAAAGATTACTACTACTGTTTCAGCTGCGGAGCTCATGGCGATGTAATTAACATTGTCCAACAGCTTTATAACCTAAGTGCTATTGATGCAGCAAAGAAAATCATCTCAGACTTCAATTTGAATGTTCAGACTGAGATTAGCAGAAATCCATCAATAATTACTCAAAAGCAAAAAGAAATTGAATACAGAAAAGAACTTGAAAGAGCATTTGCGACATCCCGTCGTGATGCTCTTTTTATCTTGCATGAATATCATGGTCTGCTTCTTAAGTGGAAAAGAGAACTGGTCCCAGAAGATATGAATCTTGATAATGCAAATCCTCTTTTTCTAGAAGCTCTGAATAACTTTGACCGTATCGATGCAATGATTGACGAGCTGACATATGGAACGATACAGGAACAAATTGACTTTATCAAATCATTTAACAAGGAGGTTGAAAAAATTGAAAAACGAATCAATGAATTTAAGTCCTCAGGATGCTAGAAAACTTGAAGCATTCCTCAGGGAAAAAGGATACACAATAGTATCTGAATCCAATGAATCAGAAGAATGGACTTCTGGGCTAGAATATGACACTAAAGGAAAGATTAAACAATCCAATAACAACTGTGCGTTGGTTTTAGAGAATGACCCTCTGCTTGCTGGCGCCATTAAACGAAATGAGCTAAGCGGAGGAATTGATATTGTTAAAGACCTTGGTTGGAACAGAAATGGAAGGTCTCTTACAGACACAGATATAGATAACATTATCATTTATCTGGAAAGGAACTATGATCTTCACGTAGACAGAATGATAGAGCGTGCTATCAGAGTTATTGCAAATCAGAATTCCTATAACCCAATAAAAGATACGTTAAATGGTCTTAAGTGGGATGGAAAACCAAGACTTGAAAATGCTCTTAGTCATTTCCTAGGAGTAGAAAAGACACCTATAAACATAGAGGCTTTAAAGCTATTTATGTTTGGTGCAATAGAAAGAGTCTTTAATCCAGGCTGCAAGTTTGAATACATGCTTTGCCTTGTTGGCGGACAGGGAGCAGGAAAATCTACATTCCTTCGATTTTTAGCAATGTATGATAACTGGTTCTGTGATGATATCAAGCAGCTTAGTGATAAGGAAGTATTTGAAAAGCTTCAGGGACATTGGATTATAGAAATGCCTGAGATGACAGCTATTCTACATGCCAAATACGTTGAAGATACCAAAGCATTCTTAAGTAGGCTGTCAGACACTTACAGAGCTCCATACGACAAATACGCTCAAGATCATCCAAGAATATGTGTCTTCGCAGGTTCATCTAACACCATTCAATTTTTACCACCTGACAAATCTGGTAACAGACGATTCATTCCAATAGAAGTTCATATGGAAAAAGCTGAAACTCATATCCTGGAGAATGAAAATGAATCCAGATATTATTTCGCTCAGATGTGGGCTGAAGCCATGGAGATATATCGAAGTGGTAATTACAGACTGGCATTTACAAAAGACCTTCAAAAGGAGCTTGTAAGACTTCAGGCCAAATATACACCTGAGGACCCTATGGAAACTGCAATACTAAATTTCATAGAAGAAAATCAGCCTGAATACGTTTGTGCAAAGATGCTTTATGTGGAAGCTTTAGGCAATAGCCCTTATTCATCCACAGCGTCATGGGAATCTAAGGCTATAGGCGAAATAATGAATCAGAAATGTCCTGATTATAGAAATATTGCCAGCCATGTATTCAAAGACTATGGCAAGCAAAGAGCCTGGGTTAATACAAAAAAGCCTGATTTTAAACCAATAACTGATGATGAGGAGAAGGAACTACCCTTTAAGTAGACCATCTCCTTTTTTGTTGCCCTTTTTCATAGAGCAACAGATAAACGGATAAACAGACAAAACTAAACATTTTGATTTTCATAAACAACGAATCTTCTTTTTTGAAATTTGCTGTTTATGTGTTGCACGGAGTAGTTAAGCCTTTGTTGGCTTGCTGCTCCTTTTTTATTTGGAGGAGGAAGAAATGAAACAAAACAGTAGAAATATAGAGATTATAAAACTTATGTATAAGCTTCAAGCCGATGTGGAAAGCTTGAATTCTCAGATTAATCTAGGTATCATTGATGCAAGCGGTGCTAGAGATGAATTAGAACTATTGAATATTAAACAACAGAGGTTACGTGACCAACTGGTCTTTTCAAATCATGTAACAAACGATGGACAGCCACGTAACATCAAGCATCACACACCAACCGCAGGTGATCCAAAGGATTACTATATCACCATTATGGCTGATGGCAGGAGAATTAAGGCTGTAAGCTATGATAAGCTTATCGACAAGCTTTACAACTACTATGCCGATGGTTTACTTGATTTTTCAGTGAAATCAATATTTGAAGCTGCACTTAATGAAAAAGCAGTTACTGAGAATCCAAAACCAAGAACTATAGAAAAGAACAGAGGGGATTTCAACAGATTTATCAGTGATGAGTTTGCAAAGAAAGATATTCGAACCATTACTGAGCTTGATTTAAAGAAATTCATCCAGACCTGGGTTACAGATACTCACCCAAAACAGAAGGCTTTTCTTAGTTTCAAGGGCATCCTTAATCTTATCTTTGAATACGCTTTTATTCATAAGATTATTGTAGAAAACCCTGTCAGCTATATTAAAAACAGACCTTATATGAAGTCATGCGATACTTCAAAAGCTAAATCCGAAGAAAAGATTTTCTCTCCAGAGGAAATTCAGATGCTAAAGGATGAAGTGAGAAAACGTATGGGCTCGGGAACAAAGCGTTATGGTGCTTACTACATCAATGGCTATGCAATGCTATTTGCTATTGAAACTGGTGTCCGAGTTGGTGAATTGTGTGCGCTAAAGTGGGAGGATATCCATGAAAACTATATCCACATTCATGCTCAGCAATTATATCAAAACGTAGATGGTAAAAAGGAAGTTTATTACGCTCCTTATACCAAAAACGAGAAAGGCATATCTGAGGACGGAAGACAGTTTCCACTGACTAATGCTATTGCATCATTATTAAATGAGATAAAAGCAAAGCAGGAAAAACTAGGGATTGAATCAGAATTTATCTTCTGCAATGAAGATGGAAGATGGATTATTGAAGAAGCCTACACTTCATTCCTTAGAAGGTTATGTCGTTCAAAAGGACTTACCGTAACTAATAACCACGCTTTTCGCATGTCCCTTAATTCAAATGTGTTAATTCCTATGGGAATATCTGTAGCTGATAGAGCTGCTATGTTAGGACATTCAATTGAGACTAACTTGAAGTACTACAGCTATGCACAGAAGGATTATCTTGAAGATGTGAAAGCAAAGCTGGATTCGATGGGTTCCACCCCTCAGGGAACACCTGGGGGTCACCCAAAAATCGTTCCTTTCGCAAAAAAAGAAAGCCTAGAAAACTTGAATTATCAAGCATTCTAGACTCTCAAAACGTCGAGCGCGAGACGGGACTCGAA
>CAMJBT010000041.1 GCA_946403965.1 uncultured Pseudobutyrivibrio sp.
GAATCTTTCATTGGGGATATTGTAAGCGTTGTTGTGAAAAAGTCAAACCCTTTTTCTTTTGCCACCTGAGCTGTCCTTTTTAATCTAAGGGCATAACACTTGTGGCAACGCAGTCCCTTTTCTGGCTCATTCTCTAAGCCTTTAGCTATTTCATAAAAACTTTCAGTATCATAGTCCCCTTCTATAAAAGAAACCGGATATTTAGTTGGAAATGCCTCTATGAACCGCTGTTGCTCCTTTACGCGCTGATAATATTCTTCCTTTGGATAAATATTGGGATTATAATAGAAAACTGTTATTTTGAAATATGAAGATAAATACTCAATACAATAACTGCTACATGGACCGCAGCAGCTATGTAACAATAAAGAAGGCACTAGGCCTTCTTTATCAATATTTGATATTAATGTATCCAGTTCCTTTTGATAATTAATCTTGTTCATTACTTATTAGACCATACATACAAAAATGCAATTGCGAAAATATAAATCAAGGCCATAATTAACATAAATGGCACCTGAGAAGCAATAATTCCACAAACAATCTGCGAGATAAAAACAAGTCCATGAACCCAAATTGGGATTCTGTTAAGACATGCTGCAAGTGCCGCCTCAAGCACAGCCATGATACAGGCAATAACAACCCCTATATGGAAAGCCATAATTGAAACAACTACTGCTACAACAGTAAAAACAGCTAATCCAACAAGAAAAAGCATTGGCATATTGTCCTTTGAAAAGAATGCCTTTACGGCCTTTTTGTTAAATGAAACAGATACTTTTTTATTATTCTCCATAAAAAACTAGTCTCCTGATTATTGATTAATTATGTATTTAAATATTCGATTAATACCTCAAAACATCTTTTTAGATTATAATAAAAACCCGCACTTTTAACAACTCTATATTTATATTATTAGAATAAATTCTAATTATATGAGTAGTATTCCCACTGCATTCCTTTAGCATACATTTCATCTAAAAGATCATTTAACGGCATTGGTTTACCTATAAAGTACCCTTGTGCTCTATCACATCCAATTTCTTTTAAGAAATTATAATTTTCCTGAGTCTCTACACCTTCACACAATGGTGATACACCAAGCTCCTTCGTTGTCTGTATGATGCTTTTCATTAAAGGCTTAGTCTTTGGATTAATCTCAGAGTTTTTTAAGAACACCATATCAAGTTTCAGCACATCAAACTCATATTCTGCAATAGTATTAAGTGAAGAATACCCACTTCCAAAATCGTCTATCCAAACCTCAAAACCTGCAGATCTAATCCGTTTTGTTTCTTCTCTTATAAGTCCAGTATTGTCATTAAATGCGCTTTCTGTAATTTCCACATCAATCATGTATCTTGGAACATCATAAATCCTGCAATAGTCATCCAACATTTTGAATACATCACAAACTTCAAAATCCTGTCTGGATATATTGATAGAGATTGGAACAAGCGCCTCCCCATCATTAAGCATCTTCACATAATCCTGACAGACTTTTTTAATAACAAATTCATCAACAAAATGTATTAAATGAAAATCCTCCAATGTTTCAATAAAGTAACCCGGTGACAGCATACCATCTTGAGGGTCAATCCATCTGACCAAAGCTTCATAACCACAGATTTCGTCTGTAGCAAGTCGCACTATAGGTTGATAGAAAACTCTAAGATAATCATTTGCAATTGCATCATCAATATGATCCACAACAAATTGTTGCCTTCTTAAATCATCCCTGATTATATCATCATAAATACAATAGAAAATATCATGGCGCCTCTTAATACTGTTGCATGCAAGTCTGGCATGATCACAAGCTAAGCCCACTTCTACCTTCTGGTTCTCCATAAAAAAGATACCAGCTTTTATTTTTATCTTTTTATTTATATCTTTATTAATAAGCATCTTATGATAGACTTTAGTAACTCTGTCCACCACCTCATTCTTTGGCAACAAGCTGTAAACCACAAAATGATCATCTGAGAATCTGGATATTACCTCGTTAGGGAACACACTCTGAATAGTTTTTCCAAGTCGCTTCAGCAGCTCATCTCCAGATACATAGCTGTTTCTTTCATTGTATAACTTGAAATTTGGTATATCAAAATGGATAAAGGAAATATCCTTTCGTAAAATATCCACAGATGAAAGCAATGTTTGCACTTTACTATAGAAAAAAGCCATGTTGAGCAAACCTGTAAGTTCATCTATGCCATTTGATGCTGTAAGCATTTGCGCTTCTGTAAAGGCATGTCTTATCTCATTGGAATCCTCATTCAAATTTACATCCAAAATAAAAACATAGTAAAAGTTGGCTCCATCATCTGAATGTAAAAGATGCCCAAAGTCCTCAATATATTTGATAGTTCCATCCTTTGCAATAATCCTATATCGTACATAATCATGGCGTTTTTGCTCGTATACATTTTGAGCTTCAAGCTGATTTTCAATCTTTGGTAAATCTTCCGGATGAATCATCCCCTTAAAAGTACCGCCTACATATTCCAATAACTCTTCAAAAGTCTGGCATCCGAAGATTTCCACCACATTATTTTCGGCATAGAGAATCCTTCCGTCTCCCTCAGCCTCATATATGAAGAATCCACCTGGTAATCCAACTGGAATTCGTCCACCGTTTTCACTTTGATAAAATCTGTGTCCCATGGAAAACCTCCATAAAAATGCCAGTAATCATCAAACTCCAAATCTATACTATCAAATAAAAGTGTATATTTTATTAATTTTATATGACCATCCCATTTTTATTGTATTTATCAAGTATTTTAATTGATTTTTTAGGGTGATTATATTACACTAAAACTCGCGTTAAGCTATGTTAAAGTTAATGATTTTGCTCCGATAGCTCAGTTGGTAGAGCACCTCACTCGTAATGAGGGGGTCGTCAGTTCGAGTCTGATTCGGAGCTCTTTCTATAATTAATTAGCTTTAAATGGTAGCACAAGGAGGATAATATATTGGAATTTATACAGTTTGACCATGTTTCAAAGAGCTATGATAAGCAGCTTGTACTTGACGAACTCGATCTTTACATCAAAGAAAACACTTTCGTCACTTTACTTGGTCCATCCGGTTGTGGCAAGACCACCACTCTCCGTCTTCTCGGCGGTTTTGAAAAGCCTGATTCAGGCAAAATCTATCTCAACGGAAATGACATCACAGCACTTCCAGCAAATTTAAGACCTATCAACACGGTCTTTCAAAAGTATGCACTTTTCCCACATATGACTATCGAAGAAAATATCGCTTTTGGTTTGAACATACAGAAAAAATCAAAAGAATATATTCAGGATAAAATTAAATATGCTCTTAAGCTTGTAAATCTAGATGGCTTTGAAAAGCGTTCTATCGACTCCCTCTCCGGTGGTCAACAACAGCGTATCGCAATCGCAAGGGCTATTGTAAATGAACCAAAAGTTCTTCTGTTAGATGAGCCACTTGGTGCCTTAGACTTAAAGCTTAGACAGAACATGCAGTATGAGCTGATGAAAATTAAACAGGAGCTTGGAATCACATTCCTTTATGTTACACATGATCAGGAAGAAGCCCTTACTATGTCTGATACTATCGTGGTTATGAACCAAGGGTATATTCAGCAAATCGGCACTCCTGAAGATATTTACAATGAACCTGAAAATGCCTTCGTTGCGGATTTCATTGGTGAGAGCAACATCATAGAAGGTATTATGATTAAGGATGAGCTTGTTTCATTCCTTGGTGTACAGGTGCCTTGTGTTGATAAAGGCTTTGGAACCATGAAACCAGTCGATGTAGTTATTCGTCCTGAAGATGTTGAGTTGGGAGCTCCTGGCAAAGGCTTTATGGATGGCGTAATCACAGACTGTCTATTTAAAGGTGTTCATTACGAGCTTGATGTACAATGTGGAGGCTATGAATGGCTAGTTCATACCACAAAATACTTTGAAATCGGACAGCACGTTTCTCTCAATGTAATTCCATTCAATATTCAGATTATGAACAAACCTGAGTCAGAGGATGAGGAGGTAATGAAGGAAGATGAATAACAGATTTAAAACCAGCTTCCTTGCAGCTCCTTATGCTTTGTGGGTGCTTATTTGTACTATTCTTCCATTGCTTTACATCCTAGGCTATGCCCTTACAAGCAGTACAGGAAGCTTTACATTAGCAAACCTTACAGCAATCGCTGACCCAGTTCACCTAAAGTCCCTGTGGCTTTCTATAAAGGTTGCATTTCTGACAACAGTCATATGTCTTGTTATTGCATATCCTGTTGCTCTGATCTTGCACAACCTTAAGATTACTAACAAAGGCTTTATTGTTTTTATGTTTATTCTTCCAATGTGGATGAATTTTATGCTTCGCATCCTTGCTTGGCAGATTATACTTTCCAACAATGGTATTTTGAACAGCATTCTTTCGGCTGTTGGTCTTCCAACACTTCACATCCTTTATACAAAGTCTGCTGTTACACTGGGTATGGTATATGATTTCTTGCCATACATGATTTTACCTATCTATAATGCTCTCTCAAAAATAAATGATCAGGTCATTGAGGCAGCTGCAGATCTTGGTGCAAACTGGCTTACCACTTTCACCAAAATCACTATTCCGCTTTCTAAGGATGGCATTATTTCAGGTATTATCATGGTATTTGTTCCTGCGCTTTCTTCCTTTGTTGTATCAAACCTGTTAGGTGGAGGAAAGGTGCTCCTTATCGGAAATGTTATTGAGCAGGAATTTACACTTGCTCGCAATTGGAATTTAGGTTCCGGACTTTCCATCATCCTCATGATATTCGTAATACTTTCTATGTCTATCATGAACAAGGTAGATGATTCTGAGAACGGAGGTATGCTTGTATGATAAATGTAAAAAAAGGAGCTTCGTACTTCTATCTCGGACTTGTTTTTCTATTTTTGTATGCACCTATTCTAGTGTTAATTGTTTTATCATTTAACAACTCAATGTCTAGAACAGTTTGGGGTGGGTTCACATTTAAATGGTATTTAAATCTGACTTCAAACGATGATATTATGGCTGCTCTTGGCACCACAATAAGGATTACTCTTTCATCATCAATTTTAGCTACAATCCTTGGCACATCTGCAGCTATTGGCATTCACTATATGAAGAAACGACATGCAGCAATAATGCTGGGGGCTACAAACATCCCTCTTCTAAACGCAGATATTGTTACTGGTATCTCACTGATGCTTTTGTTTACCCGCTTCACCCCTCTTGGAGAGTTTTCTGTTGTTTTGGCACACATTGCGTTTTCAGTACCTTATGTTATCTTCAATGTTTTGCCAAGGCTACAGTCATTATCAGAAGCCTGCTATGAGGCTGCAATGGATTTAGGCGCTACTCCAACCTATGCATTTGCAAAGGTTGTATGGCCAGAGATTTTTCCAGGTGTATTATCCGGCTTTCTAATGGCACTCACTATGTCACTGGATGATTTCACAATCACCTACTTTACAAAGGGTGCAGGTGTAAATACACTTTCAACCATGCTGTATACACAGCTCAGAAAAGGAATCCAGCCAGAGCTCTATGCTTTGTCCACCATCCTCTTCTTACTTGCCTTCGTTTTACTATTAGTTATCAACTTCAAAGGTGAAGGTAAAAAGGAGGTTGCAAAATAATGAAAAAGAAATTACTTAGCTTTTTTAGTATCCTAATATTTTCTGCAGCTCCTATAATCAGCTTTACAGGCTGCGGTTCAGATGCAGAAGCAACTAATACTCTCATTGTATTAAATTACGGTAAATACATCGATGCTGACGTGTTAAAGCGTTTTCAAAAAGAGACTGGCATAACAGTAAAATACGAGGAGTATGAGCAGGTTGAAGACATGTATGCCAAATACAAAGCTGGTTCTATTAACTATGATGTAATCTGCACCTCGGACTATATGATAGAAACGCTTCGAAAAGAAGATGAGCTTATTCCTATCGACTACAGCTCTCTTCCTAACTACAAAAACATCGATAAACAAATAGTTGATGCTTCTGCAGCTTTTGATCCGACCCACGAATACACCGTGCCATATTTCTACGGCACTGTTGGAATTCTTTACAACAATCAAATGGTTGACGAAGAAACTGTTTCATCATGGGACGCCCTCTGGAATCCTGACTACAAAAATAAAATTGTTATGATTAATTCTCAGAGAGATGCAATGATGGTCGCACTAGAAAAATTAGGCTACGATATCAACACGACCGATAAAAAACAACTAGATGAAGCCTACGATTTACTTTGCAAAGAAAAGAAGTATGTATATGCATACCTTCAGGATGAAACTTATGAATGTATGATTTCTGAGGATGCTGCCATGGCGGTCTGCTATTCAGGCGAAGCAGCAATGGGCATGGAATACAACGAAAACCTTGAATACACTGTTCCTAAAGAAGGTGGTAATCTTTGGATTGATTCCTGGTTTGTACCTCGTACCTGTAAACATTATGATGCTGCTATGAAATGGATCGATTTCATGTGTGAAGAAGAAGCCGCAACAACAAACTTTGAATATGTATGGTATGCAACTCCGAATACCAAAGTAGCCGCTCATGAAGACGAAGAAACCTTAGCAGATGAAACTGTTTTTCCAACTAAAGAGACCTTAAGTCGATGCAAGCTTTACGAAGCTTATGACGATGAAACTTTAAATTACACCACAAACCTTTGGAAAAAACTAAAAGCATATTAACACTAAAATGTCGCGGAATATCCGCGACATTTTTTTTACAATAGACTATGCAATACCAAGCTCTCCAGCCTTACGATTGTAATAATACAGGCTATCACTAAGAATTTCTTCAGCTTTAAGTTCAGTGCTATTAACATGGCAAATCATATCCTTAATTGAATCAAAAGAAAAATCACAATCTTCCATAACCTTTCCAATGATAATTTCATGAATAGAACATGGGATAATAAACAAATCAGATTCAAGTTTTTCAGCCAACGTCTTTAACATATCTTTATAAATCAGCACTCCAGCACCATAGCAAGCATCGCTATTTGTAGCCACATAAAGAGGTGTAGTTTTATCCTCTTCCTCTGCAATATCAACCAGTGCTTCATCCTCTAAATATGATGCTATGGTACTAAAAATTCCTCCAATTCTAAGCCCCAACAGCTTTGGCGTATTTTCCATAGCTGCAGTCATAAGTGAATTCACATCTATTTTCCAATACTCAAGCAAATCGTTCTTTATAAGAATTCCACCCTTTCTACCATCTAAATCATCTTCTGTAATATGAAGATAAAACACAATGGCCAAATCCAAATAATCAATATGTGGCACCATTCTAAGTAGTTCCTGATTAGCTTTTTTATTAATCAACTTAAAAACCACTCTCCTCATATCGAGAATATTATCTACAGAAACATTGATTTTTACATTATTAAATTTTTCGTTTGTCATTTAGCCTCCACTAATGACATAAGTAATTTGGAAATAAAAAAGAAAATAAGCATAAGAAATATGCGAAGACTACTATACCAACTATTCCTGAAAATATCAACCCCAATTTTCCATCACGTGTTGTTACAATTCACAGTCTATAGTGTTTAAATTCATGCTGCCTGAGCAGGCCCCGCCGCCACGGACGGCGGCGCAAGTGGTCACTTGAAACACGATGTTGAATGTGCTTTTAATGACGTGCCTCTAAAGGGCCTTTTTGAAGTCTATGGCCATATCCTTCATTTCTTTGGCGTTTGTCATAACAGCCTCGGTAATTACGCTGCCACCAAGCATTCTGGCAAGCTCAGATACGGTATCTTCTTCATAAAGCTTCTTGATACCAGAGATTGTGTGACCATTTTCCACATTCTTTTCGATAAGGAAGTGAGTATCCGCCATGGCTGCAATCTGAGGTAAGTGTGTGATACAAATTACCTGATGTGAAGAAGCTACTGCAGCAAGCTTCTCCGAAACAGCCTGAGCAGTACGTCCAGAAATACCTGCATCTATTTCATCAAATATAAGGGTGTCTATTCCCCCATCAGCCACAAGAACTGTTTTGATTGCTAGCATAATTCGGCTCATTTCACCGCCTGAGGCAATATCTTTAAGTGGCCGAAGTGGCTCACCAGGATTTGTACATATAACAAATTGTCCTTCGTCAAATCCATTCTCAGTGAAATGATCCATTCGCTTTAATTCAACACCAAACTCCGAATTAAGGAAGTTAAGGTCAGACATAGCTTCCTGCATTTTTAAAGATAAAGTTTTAGCATTTTTATTTCTAATATCCGAAAGCTTTGTTGAAAGCTTTTCAAGCTTTTCAGTGGCTTCTGATACCTTTGCTTTTAATTCAGATAAATATTCATCAAAGCTTTCATACTTCGCTTTTTTCTCCTGTCTTTCCTTAAGCTGTTGGAGAATCAACTCTATAGAAGGACCATATTTATCCTTTAATCTATTGATTTCGTTAAGTCGATTTTCTATCTGAATAAAAGTTTCCTCATCAAATGAAGTATCACCCATGTAAGACGATAATTCACGGCTAAAATCACACAAAATACTATCTGCATCGTTTAGCATTGATAGAAATTCTGCTGCTTTAGAATCAATGCCTTCTATGTGACGAAGATCTGAGATAGCGGTGCTTAAGGCATCAGACGCACCTCCATCACCAGATATAGCTTCATGAGCTCTTCCAAAGGATTCCATGGTTTTACTAAAATTGGAAAGACGTTTGTATTCCTCCTCAAGCTCCTCATCTTCACCAAGTTTAAGATTAGCTGACTCTATTTCATTTATCTCGTGATCCAAAAGTACAAGCTCTCGCTCTTTTGTAATATCACTTTTCCTTGCTTCCTCAAGCTCTGCAGAAAGTGCTTTATACTCCTTATATGCGGCAGAAACCTGCATCTTCAAATCCCCAATATCATTCTTTGAGAATTCGTCAAGAAACTCCATATGTTTGTGAGTGTTAAGAAGGGATTGATGTTCTTTTTGTCCATAAATATCCAAAAGAATATCTCCAACTTCTTTCATCTTGGCTGCAGGCACCTGTTCACCATTTATCTTAGCAACGCTTCTTGATTCAGTGATTTTCCTACTCATAATCACCTCATCATCGTAAGGCTCCACCCCTAATGCTCTAAGAGCTTCTTTTGTTTTTTCGTCCTTTACAAGATAAACTGCTTCTACAAAAGCTTCTGAATCACTATCTCTAAGAAAATCCTTTGAAGCTTTGTCTCCAAGGGATAAATGTAGTGCTCCAAGTATAATTGATTTACCTGCTCCTGTCTCTCCTGACAGAATGTTCAGCCCCTTTGAAAAAATAATTTCCTCCTCATCAATAAGGACTAAATTTTTAACGTGCAAACTAGCTAGCATGTTATTCTCCTTTTTTAATCATATAGCCAACCGAATATAAAGATTGCACCTATAAGCCTATTTTTCGATAATACGCTTAAGTTTCCCCATTAAAAGTACTGTATCATCAATTGAGCGAACGGCACACATAATTGTATCATCCCCTGCAATCGAACCTACAATCTCTGGAAAATCCATATGATCAAGGGCTGCCGCCACAGCCATTGCCATTCCAGAAACTGTTTTAACAACAAGTATATTTTGAGCATTATCCATAGATACAAAACCATCTAAGAAAATGCGAATATACTTCTCATTCATATCATCTTCAGTAGTCTTGTAGGCTACATAACGAAGTTTTCCTGATGCGTCGGCCACCTTTGTAAGCTTCATCTCACGAATATCTCTAGAGACTGTAGCCTGAGTTGCATTAAAGCCTGCTTCTTCAAGCTTTTCTGTAAGCTCTTCCTGGGTACCGATTTCATTTTTTACTATGAGTTCTAAGATTTTAGTCTGTCTTTCTATTTTCATCTAAATCTCCTGCATTCTTGCTCTTATGCGTTCCAAGAAATTTACATTTTCCAACATGACCATATTTGATGTAGCTTCAGAACGGTAAATTCTAAGGCATTCTCCCTTTTTGAGAGTATGCTTAAGTGTTCCATCATAAACAACATTTGCCTGTGGGTCATCTTCCTCATGTCTTGCCTCAATTGAAACTTCAACTTCATCAGATGAAGATAAAATTATGCTCCTTGAATTGAGTGTATGAGGATTGATTGGTGTAAGAATCAAGCAATCAGCATGCGGACTAACAATCGGTCCATTAGCTGAAAGATTATAAGCAGTAGAACCTGTTGGTGTAGAAACAATAAGGCCATCACAATTATGTGAATATAGCCCGATGCCATTTACTTTAACAGTAAGATTCAATACATATAGACCTGCCGCTACAGGAACTACTACGATATCATTAAGTGCTCTGTAATTACAAGTTAAATCTGCTGAGCACTCTCCTTCAAGCATCATTCGCTTATCCAACTTATAATTGTCGCTAAGAAGCTGATCAAGACAATGTTCGATATTATCAGTAGTCATATCACACAAATATCCAAGATGACCACAATTCAATCCAACAATTGGAACCTGACGATTATTAACATTTTGTGCAACTCTGACAACTGTTCCATCACCACCAACAGTAATGATACATTCAATCGCCTCGTCCACGTGAATAATGTTCTCTGAACTATCTGAAACAGTATCCAAATCCAAAATACACATTCCACCATGAGACTTGATATAGTCTCTAATGATGTTGATGTATTTCTCATGCAATTCGCCAAAAGACCTAGCCACAATTAAAAAGTTTTTCATTATTTGTCTAAGCTACCATGAGCCGCTGCTACTGTTGCAGCAACATCAATAGCATCCCCCTTTTTTTCTGCCGTTGATATATGTATTAAATATTCGATATTACCTTCTGGTCCCTTAATTGGAGAAAACTCCAGATGAAGGACATAAAAACCTATTCCTTTAACAAAATCAATAATTGTATTTATTACTTCTTCGTGGACAGCTGGGTCTCTAACAACACCTTTTTTGCCCACCTTTTCTCTACCTGCTTCAAACTGAGGTTTGATAAGGCACACCATTTCAGCATCATCTTTTAACAATGCCTTTGCCGGCCCTAAAACCTTTGTAAGGCTTATAAATGAAACATCAACGGATGCAAAATCAAGCTGCTCGCCTATATCCTCAAGAGTCACATAGCGAATATTGGTTTTTTCCATACATACAACTCTAGGGTCTTGTCTGAGCTTCCATGCAAACTGTCCATAGCCAACGTCTACAGAGAATACTTTTGTAGCTCCGTTTTGAAGCATACAGTCTGTAAAACCACCAGTGGAAGCACCTATATCCATGCAAACTTTTCCATCAAGTGAAATATCAAAGTGAGTCATCGCTTTCTCAAGCTTAAGACCACCTCTGCTAACATACTTAAGCTGCTGACCATGGATTTCGATATCTGCATCAACATCTATTTTGGTTCCTGCTTTATCCTCTCTGTTTCCCTTAACAAAGACATTTCCTTCCATTATCATAGTCTTTGCCTTTTCACGAGAAGGAGCAAAACCTCTATCTACTAAAACTATATCAAGTCTTTCTTTCATTCTATTAACCTATAACCTCTAATATACGCTCTGTGATGGACGGTGCATCCATTCTGAGCTCTTTGAAAAGCAATGTTACACTACCGTGAGGTATGAACGCATCTGGCACAGCAATCTTAAGAACTTTTCCCTTGTAGCCAATGTCGTAAAGGAAAGACTGCACCTGCTGTCCCAAACCACCTGTAAGAACATTTTCTTCCATAGTAACAATAAGGTCGTATTTATCCTTGATTGACTGAAGATAGTCTTTATCAAATGGTTTTGCGAATCTTGCATTGCAAATTCCAGCATCAATGCCATTTTCTTTAAGAAGCATTTCCACCTCTTCAGCTTTCTTTACCATTGAGCCATATGCAAAAAGCATAACCTTTGAACCTGATTTAATTTCCTCTGCTTTGCCAAGCTCAATTTTAGCTCTATGTTCCTTGAGGCCACAATATGCTTCACCTCTAGGATAACGAATTGCAATCGGACCATTATATTCGCCAACCGCAAATTTCATCATATCAGAAAGCTCCCATTTATTCTTTGGAGCCATAACTGTCATGTTTGGCATGGTGGTAAGAAAAGATACATCAAACACACCCTGATGTGTACTTCCATCTGCCCCAACAAGCCCCGCTCTGTCTATTGCGAAAACAACATGAAGGTTCTGAAGACAAACATCCTCTAAAATCTGATCGTATGCTCTCTGAAGAAATGATGAGTAAACAGCAAAAACAGGAACTCTTCCACCTAAAGCAAGACCCGCTGCAAAAGTAACTGCATGCTCCTCTGCTATTCCTACATCAAAGAATCTGTTAGGGAACATATTTCTGAATCGCTTCAAACCAGCACCCTCTGCCATAGCAGCTGTAATAGCAACAACTTCAGGATTTCTATCTCCCATCTTGCGCATGACAGTAGAGAAAACATCTGTATAACCAGGTTGATTACTACGCTTAGGCAATCCAGTCTCAATCTCAAAAATATCTGTACCGTGGAATCGAGATGGATGGCGCTCCGCAGGTTCGTATCCATTTCCTTTTTTGGTGATAACATGTACTAGAACTGGACCATTTATGCCCACAGCCATTTGGAATGTTTCAAGCATATCCTTAATATTGTGGCCATCAACAGGCCCCAAATACATAACACCTAAGTCCTCAAATACCATATTAGGTACCATAAGAGATTTTATGCCATTTTTGGTGCTTCGAATCTTTCTGATGATTCCTTCACCATGTGGCCAATTTTCAAGAGATGCCAAAACATTGTTTTTCAAACCAACATATTTTGAGCTTGTGCGAAGTCTCTCGAGATTGACAGACATACCACCAACATTCTTTGAAATAGACATTTCATTATCGTTAAGAATAATTAGCATGTTGGAATTCTTAAGACATGAAGCATTATTTAATGCCTCGTATGCCAAACCACCAGTAAGAGCACCATCACCAATAACAGCACAAACCTTGTAGTCTTCTCCTGTAAGGTCTCTAGCAACACAATACCCTAGTGCTGCTGATAAAGATGTAGAGCTGTGGCCTGTATCAAAACTATCACAATTGCTTTCTACACGTTTCGGAAAACCACTAATACCACCATACTGTCTCAAGTGTTCAAACTCTTCTGCTCTGCCTGTAAGTATTTTGTGAGTATATGCCTGATGACCAACATCCCACACAAGCTTGTCCTTAGGAAAATCCATAAGCAAATGAAGTGCTATTGTAAGCTCCACAGTACCTAGATTAGATGCTAAGTGACCTCCAGTTTTAGAAAGATGTTCAATCAAAAATTGACGAATTTCACCAGGAAGCTCATTAAGCTCCTGCTCTGTTAAATTCTTTATATCATTAGGTTGCTTTATCTTATCAAGAACCATATTCGTCTTAGTTGTCTCTATATACCAGGTAGTTAAGAAGCTCAATTAAAAACTCATTTTGAGCTGATAATGTTTTTAAAATCTCAACTGCCTCATTAGTGAGACGTATTACCTCTTCTTTAGATTTTTCTAGCCCTGCGAATGTAACGTAGGTGCTCTTTTCATTTCTTAAGTCAGAACCAATTGGCTTGCCAAGCTTTGCCTCATCGCCCTCTATATCAAGAATGTCATCTTGGATTTGGAATGCCATTCCAATTTTGCTAGCCACCTCTTCAATAAGACTAACCTGTTGTTCGTCAGCTCCTGCAAGCACTGCACCAATCATCATTGAAGCCTCTATCAGTGCGCCAGTTTTAAGGCTATAAATAAAGTTGAGCTTTTCTTCTGTCATTTCAAGTTGCTTCTTTTCTGATTCCACATCCACAACCTGACCGCCAATCATTCCAAAGACTCCAGCTTTTCTAGCCAAAATCCTCATAGCCTCAGTGACTTGTACAACATCTGTATTGGCGTCATAGGCATTTAAAGCAGTCTCAAAAGCATAATTAAGAAGCGCATCTCCGGCAAGCACTCCCATAGCTTCGCCATATGCAGCATGAACTGTTGGCTTGCCACGACGTAACATGTCATTGTCCATAGCTGGCAAATCATCATGAATCAAGGAATAAGTGTGAATCATTTCAATTGCCGCCATAAAAGGCTCAATTACATCCCCTTGTCCATTAAACATTTGAAAAACTTCATTCATGATGATAGGCCTGATGCGTTTTCCACCAGCCGTAACACCATATTCCATCGCCTCGAATACCACTGATTGGAATCCCTCAACATCAGGAAGGAATCTACAAACAACATCCTCGGCTGCCTCCACCCTAAGGCTTAGCTCATTTTTAAAATCCATGCTATTCATCCCCTTCAAATACAAGAAGTCCGCCATCTTTATTGATAGCCATGACAGCTTTCTTCGTCTGTTCTATTTTTCCTGAGGCATGTTGAAGCTCTTCCATGCCTGCCTTGTACAAAGCAAAGGATTCATCAAGTGAAATATCTGATGATTCCATTTTTGTAATAATATCCTCAAGGATTTCAAAGCTCTGCTCAATTGTTGAATCGTTCTTTTCTTCTTTAGTAGCCACCTAAAATCTCCTGTAATTATTTTTCGTTATTAACAAGCTCAGTTATTTCGGAAATTATCTGTCCATCCTTAATTCTAATGGAAACCTTATCTCCGACAGAAAGTTGCTTTACTGTATCAACCCTCGCTCCCGATTCATCTGTAAGATATCCAAAGCCTGCAGCCAGCTTCTTGGCTGGAGAAAGACCATCCAGTCTGCCCGAAATAGCAATCAATCTATTTTCATATTTATCAAGTTTTGAATCCATAAGACTACTCAGGCGAAGAGAAAGATTTTTTAGCTTTTCTTCGTTAGCTTTAATTTTATTTTCTGGACGAAGAAGCTGCAGTCTCTGACTCAGACTCTTAAGCTTATCCTCATATGTTGAAATCTTGTAATCCAGACTACGATTTAACTTGTCTGAATATCTTTCAAGAGAATCAGCAAAATCCTGATATACAAAATTAGCCAGCTCCGCCGCTTGGGATGGAGTGGCTGCTCTTTTGTCTGCAACAAAATCAGCAATGGTAAAATCCGTTTCGTGTCCAACTGCAGAAATTATTGGTGTGTTGGCGTTGAAGATTGCTCTAGCAACTGCTTCCTCATTAAAAGCCCATAAATCTTCGATGGAGCCTCCACCTCTACCTACAATAATCACATCCAGGTTCATTTGATCCAAACATTGGATTCCAGAAATAACTGAAGGAACAGCCCCTTCTCCCTGAACCTGCGCTGGATAAAGGATAATTTGAACATATGGGTTTCTGGTTTTTGAAACACGAATAATATCATGCACTGCCGCCCCGGTAGGCGCCGTTACAACACCAATTTTCATAGCGTGACTTGGAAGAGTTTTTTTGTAAATATCTGAAAACATACCACTTTCTTCCAATTCAGCTTTTAGTGCTTCAAAACGCTGATATAAATCACCAACACCAGCAAGCTCTATCTCATTTGCATATACCTGATACTTGCCTTGTGGACTGTACACTCCAACATATCCTGTGACAACTACCTTGTCTCCGTCCTTCATTTGGAACTTTAGCCCCTTAGCTCTTTTTCCTGCAAACATTACACAGGAAATAGAGGCCTTTTCATCCTTTAGAGTGAAGTAAATATGTCCAGTGTGATTATACTTGCAATTGCTTACCTCTCCAGAAAGAGAAAGATTGCCAAGCATAAAATCATCAGCAAACATTCGCTCTATATAAGTATTTACTTGAGAAACACTATATACATTTTTATTCATTATACTAATTTAGCTAATGCTCCATTAACAAAGCCTGCAGAACTGTCCGTACCAAATTCATCTGCCAAAGAAACAGCTTCATTAATAGCTACACCAACAGGAAGATTTTCAAACTTAATCTCGTAAAGTGCAAGTCTGATAAGTGTAAGATCTACCTTTGCCATACGTGTAGTCTTCCAACCATCAACTGATTTATTTATCATCTCATCAATTTCTGGAAGCTTTGTAATGATGTCCTCAGACTTTGTCTTGATATATTCTTCATCCTCTGGAGTCTTGTTGTTCTTTGCCAAATCTTCAACCTCAGCATTGCTACGACCCTCAAGGAAAGTATTGATTACATTGTCCATATCCTCTGTGTCATGAAACTCATTCATAAACACCGCCTTGAATACTTCTTTTCTGATTTCATGTCTATTCATAAAATGATACTCCTGAATAATCTTGTTTATAGAATAATATAGGGATGTCACCGACCTGGTAACACCCCATAATTATACATTATTTTGCATAAAAAATAAATAAGCTGACACTAGTTAGTATGAGCAACACTAACTGTTGCAATTCTGATATCAACTGCTGTAACAACAAGCCCTGTCATAGTCTCAACTGCCTGCTTTACCTTTTCCTGAACCATACCAGAAACCTTTGGAATCTCGTATCCATATTTCATGTTAATAGCCATTCGGACGATAATCTTTCCTGGCTCGTTGTCTTCAACTCTAACAGCCTTTGCAAGCTTTCCCTGGCCAGCCTTTGAAATGTTTTCAGAAGTAAGGTTTCCAGCAAGTGATTCAACACCCTCTACCTCAACAGCACCAAGGCCTGCAATAATTCCAACTACCTCTTCAGAAATATTGACACCACCGTCACCGTTTACATTTATAACAAAATTCTTATTCTCTGCCATATTTGCCTCCTAAATCTTATGGAAAAACTAGGATAATTATATCAATAACCAACATTATTTACAACACCGACAGATACATAGTTATCCAAAATTGCTGCAAAATCTGTTCCATCCTCAGCTTCCGGCGTATAAACACCTTCTACCATATATCTTTTTCCGCCGTCTTCCAGTTCCTCAACCACATTATAGTGATCCTTATAAAACATACCAGCAGAAACCCTTCTATCATAAAGCACACCCTTACAATCAGCCAAATCGCAATCTGGAAAATTTACATTATGAATAAATCCCGGTTTAAGCTTTTCATTAAAAAGCTTTTTAAGAATTTCACCAATATATTTATCTGTAGTGGAATGACTATGGCATCCTTCCGAAAGAGCTATTGCATGATATCCCTGAAAAGCAGCTTCAAATGCCGCCCCAGCCGTAGCAGAATACTGAATATCACTTGCAACATTGTAGCCAAAATTTATACCTGACAATACCACATCTGGCTTTTGAGGCATAACACTAAGGCTGCCCACTCTCACGCAATCCCCAGGTGTTCCACTGCAAGAGTATGCATGTACCCCAGGAATAACAAAATCCTCATATGGGAAAATATCAATTGTCGAATGCAAAGATATACTATGACTTGCAGCACTTCGCTGTGATTCCGGTGCAACAACCCAAACCTGTCCAAATTTTCTAGCTGCCTTTGCAAGACGTACAATTCCATCTGCTTCTATACCATCATCGTTTGTGATTAAAATTTTCATAACTTCTCCTATTATTGTATTTGAATGTAAGTTACCCAATAATTAGCCAAGCTTTTTCTTTTGTTGGCGACCAGTGAGCTTCACAAGGCTTGGGTATGGCACCAAGTGAGACCCCCACACTGCCAGCTTCATTCTAACAGAAGGCACAATAACAAGACGCCCCCTATCCATGCCCTTAAGTGCTGCAGCTACACAATATTTTGGACTAATGCCCTTCAACGAAAACACAACATCTGCTCTCTCGTTAAATTCAGTATCAACCGGGCCCGGGCAAAGTACACTAACCTTTACGGGGCTTCCCTTCTCCTTCAACTCAACTGCAACTGATCTTGTAAGGCTAACCACATATGCCTTTGATGCGTAATAACCAGCCATATATGGTCCTCCTGGCAAAAGCCCTGCTGATGAGCCTACATTAAGAATATGCCCTCTGCCAGCAAGATGCATTTTCTGAAGTATTCCCTTAAAAAGAATATGCATAGCAACATCATTAACCTTTAGCATTGAAACTTCTTTATCAATACTTGTCTCTAAAAATGGACCTGCAACTCCAAAACCTGCATTATTAATGAATATATCAATTTGTTCTTCTGAAAGCTTCTCAAGAAGACCAAAGCAAGCCTTCTTTTTATTTAAATCTGCTTCTATTATGAGGACCGGAACATCCAGTTCATCCTTCAACTGTTCAAGACGTTCAACTCTTCTACCAGTAAGAATAAGTCTATAGCCTCTGTCAGCTAACTGTCTGGCAAACTCGCGGCCTATACCAGATGTAGCACCAGTAATTAATGCCGTTTTCATTCTTTAATGTTCCCCCTTTTTATATTTTCTTTAATAATGTTATCTGTCACTTCAAAAAGTGTCTTAGACCCAAGTTTTGTTTTACTTTGTCTACCATATACCTGCTCTGCTCTCACCTGATGTTCTCTCCAGTCAGCCCCGCCATTACTATTGTTAAGCATCAATGGTTGAAGATTATCCATAGCATGAGCAAATTTTGATTCCGCTGTTTCAAATGCTTCAAACTCATCAAAAAGAGCAATCAACTCCTGCTTCTGATCCTCTGGCAAAAGTGAAAAAATACGCTCTTTTGCTGCATCTTCTCTGTCTTTTTGACTTTTTTGCATTTCTGTATCATAGGCATATGTATCACCAGCATCAATCTCTACAATATCATGTATGAGACACATAAGCATCACCTTTCCTATATCCACCTCTTCATTTGAATATTCTCTAAGAAGATATGCCATTATTGCCATATGCCAGGCATGCTCTGCATCATTTTCATTTCTTCCATGAGAAGAAAGATGAGTCTGACGAAAGATATTTTTTTCCTTGTCAATCTCAAGTGCAAAATCCAATTGTTGCTTTAAACGCTGCTCCAATATTCTCACTCTCCCTTATAATTTAACAATACGTATTTTTCAAAACTGATATTTAAATCTTACTAAAATAACTATCCCGATTCAATACTATTGAAGAAGGACGATAGAACCCATAAAAAAAGAAGCCTCCCCGTTTTGGAAAGGCTTCATTATTTAAATTACAACCCCTATAGATTACTCAAATGCTACTACAGCACCATCGTATTCCTTCTCGATGAAAGACTTGATTTCATCAGACTTAAGAACAGAAACAAGAGCTTTGATTCCGTCATTGTTTTCATTTCCTTCAGCAACTGCAATGATGTTTACATATGTCTTTGCTGCCTCAGAATCTGCTGCCTCATATGCAATAGCATCCTTTGCAACTGAGAAACCAGCTTCAAGAGCATAATTTCCATTTAGTACTACAAAAGCAACCTCATCCTTTACACGAGCAACCTGTGCAGCCTCAAGCTCCTGGAATTTAATATTATTTGGATTATCTACAATATCATTTACTGTAGCTGTGAGACCAGCACCTTCCTTAAGAGTAAGAAGTCCATTGTCCTGAAGAAGGAGCAAAGCTCTTGCTTCGTTTGTTGTATCGTTTGGTACTGCAATTACATCTCCATCTGCAATATCATCAAGTGATGACTTCTGGCCTGGATAGATACCAAATGGCTCATAGTGGATACCGCCGGCATTTACAAGGTGTGTGCCCTGCTCCTCATTGAATGTATCAAGATAAGGAACATGCTGGAAATAGTTTGCGTCAAATTCACCTGATTCAACAACAAGGTTTGGCTGAACATAATCATCAAACACTGTCACCTGAAGGTCGTAACCTTGCTCTGCTAAAAGTGGCTTTGCCTGCTCAAGAATCTCTGCATGAGGTGTTGCTGACGCTGCAACTGTAAGTGGTGTAAGATCCTTTGCTGTCTCCTCTGTCTTTGCCTCTGTCTTTGCCTCATCTTTTGTGGCTGTATTTGTGGCTGTATCCGAAGAGCCGCAACCAGTAAGTGCTGCAAGTGTAAGTGTTGTTCCGAGAATTGCTGCTAAAATCTTCTTTGTCATAATCATAATCTCCTTTTCTGTAAAAAAATATTAAGTGTTTTGATGGTTTCTATTACTTCTTTTTATGGTCAAGTTTTTTTGCTATTGCCATTCCACTATTTTGGAAAATTTGGAATAACACTATAAGCAAAACAACTGTGACAATCATGATATCTGTCTGATATCTGTAGTAGCCATAACGAACTGCTATATCGCCAAGTCCGCCGCCACCAACTGTACCAGCCATTGCTGAGTAGCCAAGTATTGTGCCAAGAGCAATGGTTGCATTTGTAATTAGTGATGTTCTTGCCTCTACCAAAAGCACCTTAAAAACAATTTGTACATTTGAAGCCCCCATAGACTTTGCTGCCTCTATAACACCTGCATCCACTTCCTTAAGTGATGACTCTACCATTCTTGCAATATATGGGGCTGCTGAAATAACAAGAGGAACTATTGTGGCTGTGCTACCATAGGATTTACCAACTACAAGTCGCGTGAGTGGTATTAATAAAATTAGTAAAATCAAAAATGGTACTGAACGAACCACATTAGATATTGCATCTAAAACTTTGTACAAAACAGGATTTGGTCTTAAACCGTTTTTATCAGAAATTGTTAGTAGTACCCCCATCGGAAGTCCAAAAAGGTATCCTAAAAATGTGGATACAACACTCATATAAATAGTCTGGAGTATACCCTCTAAAATCATATTTGTTACCTGACTATCCCACATAATTATCTACCTCAACTTTCTCAATTCTTTCTGCTCTCGCATGATGCTTTGGAAGCTGGCTATCACCATCGATCCAAAAATATTTGTCTTCAGGAAGACTAACCTCTGAAATCTTGCCACTTGAGACAAGCTGACCATTCTCAAGAACTGCCACCTTATTACAAATCGCTTTAACAACAGACATTTGATGTGTAATAAGAACGATGGTAATACCATATTCTTTATTTATCTGCTTCAATAGTGAAAGGATTGATGCAGTAGTCTGTGGATCAAGAGCTGATGTTGCCTCGTCGCAAAGAAGAATCTTTGGATTTGAAGAAAGAGCTCTTGCAATAGCAACTCTCTGCTGCTGCCCACCTGAAAGCTGAGCCGGATAGGCTTTTGCCTTATCTTCAAGACCGACCTTTGCAAGCAGCTCAAAAGCCTTTTCTCTAGCTTCGCTCTTTTTCACGCCTTGAAGGGTAAGTGGGAAAACAATGTTGTCAATTACATTCTTCTGCTGAAGAAGATTAAAGTGTTGAAAAATCATGGAGATTTCACGACGCTCTCTTCTAAGCTCCTTCTCGTTTAACTGACCAAGCTCCTTGCCTTCAATAATAACCTGACCACTTGTTGGTCTCTCAAGGTAGTTCAAACATCGAATCAAAGTACTTTTACCAGCTCCGGACATACCGATAATTCCATAGATGTCACCCTTTTCAATATCAATATTAATATTCTTTAAGGCATCCACTTGATTATCTTTTCCTTGAAAGCTTTTACAAAGATTTCTGATTTCTATTTCGTACATTAACAATTCCTCTTTTCTAAAATATGTAGGCAATAAAAAACCACTGCCAAGGTTTTACTCCCAGGCAGTGGCTCATAATAATCAGTAATGACTAATTATATTCAGGCGCAGGACAAAGAGCCATGCGCCCATCAGCCTTTATAGCCTGGGAGAATAGCATTCGGAACATGCACATATACATCATTGTGATATTCACTATCCGGTTCATTTATCCTACTCCTTTCTTAAGGTGTACCCTTAAAATTTCTTACACAGTTAAGATGGTTTTACTATAATCTTCTAAAAACATACTGTCAATAAAATACAGGCTATGTTCCTATAGAATAAAATTAGAGCTTGCTATCAATTATATTAATAGCAAGCTCTAATACCTAAAAATCCACTATTTCAACTTAATTATCCCACCACCAAGGACCACTTCTCCATCATAGAATACTGCTGACTGGCCAGGGGTAACTGCTCTCTGTGGTTCATCAAAGGTAATTTTTGCAGTTGTGGCGGAAAGCTTTTCTACCTTACAAGGTTGCTCTGTCATACGATATCGTATTTTTGCCTGACAATTAAAAACCTCAGACTGCACATCTGGGTTAATCCAATTGATATTTTCCACGTATACTTCTCTTGAAAAGAGATCCTCATTTTTGCCAAGTACTACCTGATTTTTTTCTGTATCAAGACGCACAACATAAAGAGGATGGGCTGCTGAAATCCCCAAACCTTTTCGCTGTCCAATAGTATAGCTTACTAACCCTTTGTGACGTCCAAGTACATTACCATCCAAATCCACAAAATCACCAGGCTCATATTCTTTGCCGGTGAAACGCTTTAAAGCTGATACATAATCTCCATCTGGAACAAAACAAATATCCTGGCTATCAGGCTTATTCGCATTTACGAAGTTATGTTCTTCAGCGATTTTTCTAATTTCATCCTTTGAATATTCTCCAAGTGGAAATTCTGTATGAGCCAGTTCGTCCTGAGTCATAGAATAAAGCACATACGACTGATCCTTTGATGAATCTTTTCCCTTCAAAAGCTGATATTTGCCATCTTCGCATTTGCGAACTCTTGCATAATGTCCAGTAACAATTTTGTCGCAAGAAAGCTCTTTTGCTCGTCTATAAAGTTCACAGAACTTCAAATGTTTATTACATTCAATACAAGGATTTGGAGTCATGGCATGCTCGTAGCATTCTATAAAATTATCAATTACCTTTTCTCTAAACTGATTCTTAAAATTCCATGTATAATGAACCATTCCCAGATTACGAGCAACATCCTTTGCATCCTGCACATCATCCAGTGAACAGCAGGTACTGGTATCGGATAAATCTATATCCTCATTGCCATAAAGTTTCATGGTGCATCCAATACACTCGTATCCTTTTTCTTTCATAAGAAGAGCAGCAACACTACTATCTACGCCGCCGCTCATTGCTATCAATGCTTTCATAAGAAAAATCCTTCCGTGTTTATACTAAACTTATATCACAGATTGATTTATTTTTCCATTAAAGAGATATAGCGAGCCAGCTATACAAACCACCTCAGCATTTTCTTTTATAGCGTCAAGATCAAAATTGCCCTCAATCGGTGTAGCTTTTCCACCCTTTTGTTTGATTAATTCTGCAAGATCATCGGCCTTCATTGTTCTGGAATTTGACACCTCTACCGTGAAAAATTCCTTTGCAATTGGAAGAAGATTATCAATCATTAAATCTATTTCCTTATCTGCAAGAATTCCAATGATAAATGTAATCCTTTTATCTTTAAAATATGCTCTAAGAGAATCTTTAAGCGCTTCAGCTCCTTGCCTATTATGACCTCCATCAATGATGACCGGTGGATTATAGCTTATCAATGAAAATCTACCAAACCATTTAGTATTTTTTATACCGTCCTTAATAGCAGAATCAGAAATATTATAGCCCAATTCCTTCAACTTATATGCCACGGAAATAGCAAGACTGGCATTATCAACCTGATATGTTCCAAGTAAACCTGTTTCAAAGGATATTGTTCTTTCACCGACCTTAAATCGCTGGCCTTTCAAACTTCTTTCCACAGCCTTTGGGATCATAGCAAATTGCAAATCCACATTTAAAGAATTGCAGGTTTTTGTCAAGACTAAGCATACTTCCTGTTCTTGAGCAGCAGAGATTACACTGGTTCCCTTCTTTATTATTCCTGCCTTTTCAGTGGCAATTTCTGACAGAGTATTTCCAAGAATTGTCATATGATCATAGCTGATTGGTGTGATTACGGATACTACTGGTGCAGGGATTACATTTGTTGTATCCACTCTACCGCCCATACTTACTTCCATAACAACCAGTTCACATCCCATTTCTTTAAAATAAATGAATGCCATAACTGTAAGAATTTCATATTCACTTGGAAATATTCCAAGGGCTGTAAGTTGATCATATGCAGGCTTTACCCTGGAAAAACATTTTGCAAATTCAAGATCTGATATAGGTTCTCCATTCACCCTAAACATCTCATTATAGGAATACAAAAAAGGTGAGGTAAATAACCCCACCTTTATTTTTGCTTCCTTCAAAATTGATGCAATAAATGCCGAGGTTGATCCCTTTCCATTTGTGCCTGCCACATGAATATATTTTAAATCTTGATGTGGATTATCAAGCTTTTTAAGTAAAGCCAATTCAGCATCAAGTGAAAACATATCGGAAGACTTTTTAAGTGCCTTTGGCGGAACAAAATGAGGGAGATTCATAAAGAAATCTATTGCCTCGTTATAAGAATAATCTTTGTAGGAATAATTTTTCATTAATTTGCGTGTACTCCAACTTTGACTTTATCGAAAGCCTTTAAGATACTGTAGAACAATACTGTATATACAGGTATCATAATAAGCTCCTTTGGAAGACGAGCAACTATTGCTGCCCAATAGCCCCCTTTAAGGTATAGAAGGCTGAGCCAGTAGCTGTTGAGAATAACACCTACGATTAACGTATATACGATTTGAGTCATCAATACTCTTAAAAATGTAATTTTCTTGCCATGAAGCATAACACCGAAAATGATACCACCAACAATGCTACTGAAAGTGAAGCCTGGAAAAAAGGGACCAGTCGGCTTTACTAAGTAGCCACCGATATCCACCAAGCCACCGACGATGCCGGCAACTCCAGGTCCAAACAGCATACCAGCCATGCTAATTGGTATTGAACCAAAACGAATCTCAATCAACTGATTGATTGGTAGCTTAAAAAAGCCAAGGATAATTCCAATGGCAGTAAGCATAGCTGCAACAGTAAGTGTCTTTGTGTCTCTAAGTTTTTTCATAAAAAATGCACCTCCTTTGCAGTTCCTTTTGTCTACAATGGAGGCGCTTTTAGCTCGTCCTATGTAGCAGCGGGATGCGACCATAAAACCGCGGTTTAACCTTCGTCCAAGTGACAACTCCCTGTTCACCTGACACTTAACGCTTTACAGTCTACTCTGCATTTGTTTTTCTGCATTATAGCTGACTTAATTCATATATGCAACACTTTTTTATATTCAAATCCAAGCATTGTAATATCATCAAATTGCTCTGCCTTTTCCTTAAATAAATCAAGGCTTTCTGATACAATCTGAAGTGTTTCATTAATAGTTTTGTCCTCAGTGTTACGCAAGGTATCCAACAGCCGATTCATACCATACTGTTCTTCTTTACTGTTTATTGCTTCCAAGACTCCATCCGTATATACGAATAGTCTATCCCCTGGAACAAGCTTTAGTTCATACTGTTTAACCTTTACATCCGGCATTGCAGCAAGTACCAAACTGTGGGGATCTGTAAACACCTCATAATCTTTATCTCCATGTTTTATTACAGGATATTCATGTCCTGCATTTGCACATTGCATAACCCCAGTTTCCAAATCAATTATTCCAATCCAAACAGAAACAAATGTATCTGTATCATTACCCTCACATAATGTTCTATTTGCTTTTATAAGGATTTCTTGAGGAGTACCTCCTGTCTCAGCAAAGCTTCGTATTGCAGTTTTACTTCGCATCATAAACAAAGAAGCTGGAATTCCTTTGCCCGATACATCTGCAATTACAAGGGCTAGCTTTCCGCTATCAACAAAGAAGAAATCATAGAAGTCTCCTCCAACCTCCTTTGCAGGTTTCATACTGGCATAAAGCTCAAACTCATCTCTATCCGGAAAGTTAAATACCTTTGGTAATGCTGATGCCTGGATGCTTTTTGCAAGAAGAAGCTCCTGCTCTATTCTCTTCTCGGCTACATCTATATATCCTTTTAAGGCTTTAACAGTAAGATTAATATCATCTGAAAGAGATGAAAATTCCTGAGTATTTTTTACCTTTACAACCTCATCCAAATCACCATCTGTAATTTTTGCCAAAGATGAATTTATCCTATGCATATTTTTTACAACGATTGTGTTAAGCAAAAAGGCAACCAACCCATAAATAATTGTAAAATGTAAAATATCAGCAAGAGCTATCTCGTAAGCTTCTGCATTTCTGTACCAGTACATATCCTCGTCGTAGACAGCTGTAGCTACTATTGTTCCATCATCAAGAAGATTTGTATATATCATTGCTTTCTTGCCAAAGAATTGACCAATAAAAGCCTCATTTGTCTTGCTTGTAAATACTTTCACATCATGTTCCGACAAAAAGCTACCCTTATTCTCGCCTCTGATAATATCTCCATATTTATTTGCTATACAATAAACTACAGAATAATCAAATGCCTCATTGTCATGTCCATCAATATAATCAATGGTGATATTTTGATTTGCTTTTTTCAAGCTGACAGCATTGAATTGCCTAGATGACTGGGTTTGTAATCCAAATGAAAATAAAAAACTCTCTATAAATACAATTGAAGTAACAATAAAAAGCCATGAATGGAATTTCTGAGAAAGAGTCAAATCATTATTTTTTGCTCTTTTAAAAAGATTCACGCCCTCACCGGTGTATGCCTGAATGATTCCCACAGAAAGTGACAATCCAAAACCTGTAAAGAGAATCATTGGGATAGCACAGGTACTTACAACCCTAAAGGCCATTCGAAGATCATTATGATGTGTAAAGAATACAACATACATATGAAAAACTTCCATAACTGCACCGATAAAAAATGCAAAAAATGGAGAGGGATTATCCCCCTTAAAAATCTTTTTATTAGCCACATAAGCAACAATACCTGCCAGACAGGTTGAAACACTACATGCGATTCGTGTATACGAACCGATTCCAAAAAACTGGCCTGCTATAAACCTCTCTATGCCCCCAAGAAAACCTGCGATAAGACCAGAGGTCGGTGAAAACAATAAGCCTGCTGCTAAAGGACCAATATCTCGAATATTAATGATCATGGTGTCATAATTCACCCCAAAATGAGTGGATAAAATTGAGCATATGCCATAAATAACACCTATAAATATCCTATCTACCCCTGTTAACTTTCTATTTCTTGTCCTAAGCCACAAAAAAACCGTAAGTACTACATAAAATGCGGTTATAAGTGACATTTTAAGAATCATTGTTAGCATCGATTACGCTCCCCAAACATAGTCAATTATGTTTTGCTATTTAATAATTCTAGCATTTCTTCTTTGCATAATAATTAATTTCACACAACTTTCACTATTTTCGTTTCACCATTCACAGCGGTTATATATCTCTGATAATTACAGAGTAATTTCACCCATAAAGTAAAAAAAGCCTTTCGACTACTTGAGTAACCGAAAGGCTAGAAAATTTAATTATTTAATTATAGTAATGTTACCCTTTGGAGCACCATACTCAGCGGCGCTAATCTTACCGCCAAGCTCAGACTTCACATAATCCATAACAGCTTCATCCATAACAATACCTGTATCAAACTGGTTGACAGCACTACCAAATGCGTAGTAAGTATCACCACCTGCTGCAACAAAGTTGTTTGTTACAACTGCGTATGTATCATCAGCTGAGAATGGCTTTCCGTTGATACTTTCAATTGTCACTCTGCCAATAGCAGCAGGCTTGTAGTATGTAGATTCTGGATATGCCTCTCCCTGAGCGAATGGAACTGTTGTATTTACTGAAAACTTGATACCAGAAACTTGAGGGAAGCCTCCAATAGCATCAGGAGTGCAATATGTACTAGCCTCTAATGCTTCAAGTAATACAGATCCTTTTACATAAATAACTGCAACAGTATTTCCAAATGGAAGAACTGTATTGATATCCTTCTTTGTTACAGAGCCTGCCTTGATAGAAGCACGAATACCGCCACCATTTGTAATTGCAACAACATGATCATCAGGAACAGAAATAGCACCTTTTTCTTTAAGAACGCTCCATCTAATACCATCAGCAATTAAATCACCAAGGTTTGTCTCACCAGTTCTTACACCAGGAGCCTTGTTTCCATCCAAATCAACATCTGTCTTTGCAAGCTCCACATCGTACTCAGCATCTACCTTGTCCTTAATTGTCTTTGCTAAAGCTTCAATAGCAGGGTCCTTGATAACTGTCTCATCAAGCTTGATAAGGAAACGGTCTTCAATCTTCTTTGAAGCGTTATCGATGATTACGATACCAGCGTTTTCATTCTTTGTACCTGTAGAAGAAACAGCCTCATTAGCCTCACCAGCAGTCATTACTGTATGAGAATGTCCATCAATTACAAGATCAATGCCTGTAGTGTGAGCAAGCATATCAACACTTCTATTTCCATCAGGAGCTGATTCATCATCAACACCAAGATGTGAAAGACAAACAATAAGCTCACATCCCTGTGCCTTTAAAGCATCTACCTGAGCCTGTGCAATAGCATAAATTTCAGCACCCTCTGCAAACTTCATTCCCTTGATAAGTGCTGGATTAACTTTTGTTTGTGTCTCAGGAGTTTCCATTCCAAAGAAACCAACCTTGAGACCAGATGCTGTTGTGTAAACATAGTTTGCATCTGCTACAAGCTTACCCTTAGCATCAAAAACATCTGCACATAAAGTCTTGTACTTTGATCTTGCAAGATTCTTCTTAAGCTGCTCGTAGCCATAATCAAACTCATGATTTCCAAGTGTGGCAATATCATAATCTGTTGCATTCATCATAGTTACAGCATAAACACCCTTTGTTGTGCTGACATAAGGTGAACCCTGGCTGTAATCACCTGCATCTGCAAGAATTACTTCTGCACCTCTTGCTTTGATTTCATTTCTAAGAGCTGCCACCTGTGCATATCCATCTACAGCACCATGCACATCATTGGTGTGAACAATCACTGTCTTTCCCGCTAAATCCTTTGGAATTTCAGCAACTGTCTTTTCCTCTGCTGTTACAGAATAGGCATAAGCCTTGATTGGTGTTAGTGCTACAGAAAATACCATAGCAAACGCCAATGCGAGAGTTAAAACTCTCTTGAAACCATTTTTCCTTTTCATATTACCCTCCTTCCTAATGTTTCAAGCCTCAAATGCTTGAATTATAGGTTTTTTTTCTTC
>CAMJBT010000042.1 GCA_946403965.1 uncultured Pseudobutyrivibrio sp.
CCGCACTGCGATCTAACCGATTCGCGCACCTTGTCAAAGTCCTCGCGTTCCATGATGTCTCCCCCTTTTCTAGCAAATAATTGCATTATTAGCAATTTACTCTTGCTGGAATGATTTTACCATTTTTTGTATAATTTGTCAAAATTTGTCAAGACTTTTTTGAATATTTGTGATAAAAAATTCTGCCAAACCCTTGAAAATGTTACACTTTGTAACATTAATTAAATGATAATTAAAGTTAGACCAACATGTGTAATATTATTCATTATGAATCATGTGTGCAAAACTATATCAGCTTTATATCCTCATCCAACTGTTCCTGAATTTTCTTCTGAACATATGCACCAACATATTTTTTATCATCACCCTCAAGTGATTTAGGATCAATTGGTGGACAGAATGTAACAACTACTTTTGTCTTTTTCATTCTTGGTAAATGAGTCTCAAAAACTTCTCTTGTGTTTGTAAATGCAACAGGGATAATTGGACAACCTGTTTTTGTGGCCACTTTCATTGAAGCCTCATGAAATGCTGCCATTTCACCTGTCTTTGAGCGAGTTCCCTCAGGAAATACAAACATTGAAATTCCCTGCTTTATTTGCTCTTGAGCCTTAAGAATCAATTTTAAATCCTGACGAGGATCTGTTCTTGTAAGGAATAAACAATAATTCATTTTCATCCACACGTTTAAGAGTGGGATCTTTTCAAAGTCTTTCTTTGAAAGAAAACCTGTAACAGCTGGACAAAGATGATATCCAAGAATTACATCAAAGTAGCTCTGATGATTTCCAACAAAAAGAACTGCCTGATTCTTTGGTATGTTTTCCAGGCCCTTTACCTGATATCTTGCTCCACCCAAGAAGGCTACCACGCCAAAAGCCCATGCCACGCACTTATAGCCAATTCTATCCTTCACTCCCTTGTTGAAAAGACCAACAATATATAAGATTCCCCAAATAGGAATACTAACTATCAAAAATATAGTGACAAATAATAATGCCAGTAAAGATCTAATCATTACAACCTCCAAGTGTATTAAAATAATGTGTTTATATTATAAAATTATAAAGGAGTATAGCTATTTTATCAAATCCATCCCCACCATTGGCAAAGGTACTGAAATCAAAATGCCTTCTTTGGAACTGGAAAGATAAATGAACATAACAAATAAAAAATGGAGAGCCAATCGAATTTGATTAATCTCTCCATCATATTCTAGTTAAATTTAGTTTTGATAGCATCTACTACTGTAGAGAAGTTCATAAAATGTGATGCCTTTACAAGTATTGTGTCTCCACAGCGAATAATCGGAATAAGGTCTTCCAGCATGCTCTCTACTGTAGCATAATGATGAGCCATACATGAGCTGTTTTTTTGGTTTAGAGCTTTATTGATTTCTCCTGAAAGCTCACCTACTGTAAACACATATCCTATATGATTATCCTCTAATGACTGTCCAATTTCGTAATGAAGCTGTCGCTCATCTGCACCAAGCTCACCCATATCACCCAAAACGGCAATCGAACGGGTTGGAGCTTTTCCAAGTACCTCGATAGATGCTTTCATTGAAACCGGATTGGCATTATAGCAGTCGTCAATGATTGTGATATCACGAACAGTTATTACATTGTTGCGTCCTGAAATTGTACCAGCTGTCTCCAAGCCCTTTTTTATTTCTTCAACACTAAGACCTAGCTTTGTACCAACAGCCGCTGCTGCAAGAGCATTAGCCACATTGTGTCTGCCTGGTAGAGGAATTGTCACCTGAATCTCCTGTCCCTGGATGCTTATATTTGCTTTGGTAGCTGTCATACCCTCTGCGATGATTTCTGATGCACTGAACTCCTGTCCATTGAAACCGTAGAACATTTTATTCAGACCTAATGTATCAGCCTGAGCAAGTTTGTCATCATCACCATTTAAAATTACTGTTCCATTTTTTGGCATATGTTCAAAAACTTCTGTCTTTGCTCTTAATATACCATCTCTATCTTTCAAAAATTCCAAATGACACTGACCTATATTTGTCATCACCACTATATCAGGCTTAGCAATATCTCCAAGGCGATGCATCTCACCAAAATCAGAAATTCCCATCTCCACAACTGCAACCTGGTGTTCATCTCTAATTCTGCAGATTGTAAGAGGAAGACCGATTTCATTATTGAAATTTCCTTCAGTTTTTAAAACAGAATACTTTGTCTCGAGCACTGAAGATATCATTTCCTTTGTGCTAGTCTTTCCAACACTTCCAATTACACCTATGACAGGAATTGATAGCTGCATTCTATATGCTGTTGCAAGTTGCTTCAAAGCAAGCTTTGTATCTTTAACGATGATATATGGACCAGATGGGTTTTCAAGCTTGCGCTCTGACAATGAGGCTAACGCCCCTTTTGAAAAAGCATCCTCTATAAAATCATGTCCGTCAACTCTTGCACCAACCATTGGAATGAAAAGGCAATCCTTTTCAATTTTTCTATTGTCATTGACAGCTCCCATAATCACGCTATCAGCTAATGTCTGACCATCCTCTGGTAAAATCAACTGTCCATCAACTACCTGGGCAACTTTTTTTAGTGTCATATTTTTCATATATTACTTCTCTCTAAACTACCAACTACTGTATACCTATTACTAGTACTTCTTTAAAGATACCTTGATTAAGTGCTCACACAAATCCTCAAAATTCATACCAATAACCGCTGCTTCCTGTGGTAAAAGGCTTGTAGGAGTCATTCCAGGAAGAGTGTTTGCCTCAAGGCAATAGATGTTCTCATGTTCATCCATCATAAAATCCATTCTAGCGTAGGTTGTAAGACCTAATGCCTTAAATGCCATAACTGCATATTTCTGCATTTTTTCAGTAGCCTTGTGGCTAATCTGAGCTGGACATGTCTCCACTGCTGAACCTGCTGCATACTTATTTTTATAATCGTAAAAGCCCTGCTTTGGAGCGATTTCTATGATTGGAAGTGCTTTCCCTTCAATAACACCATCAGAGAACTCACGACCCTTGATAAACTGCTCAATTACAACCTCGTCTTCCCATTCAAAAGCTGCATCAAGTGCTGCATCAAGCTCATCCTTTGATTCAACAATTGTTACACCTATTGAGGAACCACCGCAATTTGGCTTTACAATGCAAGGATACTTGTCAAATGTAAATCCTTTTCTATTTGATTTCTTAAGAGAAACACCAACTGGAGTTGGAACTCCTGCTCTAATAAAGAAATCTTTTGTCATCTGCTTGTCCATAGCAATCGCACTGGAAATATAATCATTTCCTGTGTACTTGATTCCAAATAAATCAAGGGCAGCCTGAACCTTTCCACTCTCGCCGTCACCACCATGAAGTGCCATAAATACAATATCAGCCTTTTGACAAATACGGATGACATTTGGTCCGAAGAAACTCTCACTCTGATCTTTACGGCTTGCAATAATTGCTTTTATATCAGGAGCATCCTTTGGAATGTCCTGAACCTTAACTGAGTACTCCTCACTCATTTCAAATACATCTTCAATATCACATTCCTTATCAGAATATCCCATGAAAACGTCTAAAACCAAGGCTTTGTGACCTCTGTTTCGAAGAGCTTTTGCAACCATTGTTCCAGATTTGAAGGATACATCTCTTTCTGAGCTAAGACCTCCAGATAAAACTACTATATTCATATATATTTCCTCGTTCTAATTAAAATCAAAAATCCTACCGGGTTAATATAGTATTTTTTCAGTAAAATTACAATAGTAATCAGGTGTCATCTTTACTAATAAGGTATGTTTGTTGCATATACCCCATCATTTTCTGAGTAGCCTCGATAAATTCATCAATTAACCTTGCTCCCTTGGTATCGCCTAAAATACGACATAAATCTCCATGTGTAATCAAAGATTTAAACAGTAATCTAGTGTCGGTATTTTTAATATACTCATTGAATACATATACCAGGCATTCTTTCGCTGTACTATATTCCTTTTTCAATAAACATATTTTAGCAAGTACAGAAGATACCTCCACATATCTTTCTTTAATCATCGGACTTCTATCATCAATTTTATTAGCCATCAAGCCCTTAAAAATCAACTCTGAGGTTTCGATATCATCTTTTGCAAGATATGCCTCAGCCATATAAAAAAGAAGTTGGTACTCAATCTGAGTCAAATAAACATTTGGAATATCTTCATAGTTTGGTATTTTTCTCCTAAGCTCGAATATTTTTATAGCTTCCTCCAGAAAACATTCTATCGATAGTCCTTGCTTTCTGGTTGATATTAAATGTCCTAAAATATAATACTGAAGATCTTCATCATCGCTTTCTTCCTTATATTTTTCCATCATTTCTTTGAAAATATACATTTTTCTTTCAAGTTCCTCTAGCCTCCCATTTTTGATAGCCTCCATCAATTCCTTCCTTGCACGCCTAAATTCAAATATGGCTTCCATCCATAATTCATCATATATAAGTCCCATAGCCTCAAATATTTTATTAAGTTCCTTGAAAATCCTATGACTTACAAGATCCTTTCCGGATTCTAGCCTCGATATTGTGGAAATGGCACAATTTATCATCTCAGCCAACTGTTGCTGGGTGAGCCTCAACTCCTTTCTCATCCATTCCAAGTATTTTCCAAAACTAATTTTCTTCATAAAAAATACCTCCAATCAACAAAATTTGTAATCCAAATTTTATCAACCGGAGGTTAATAATCATTGTTCAATTTTTAATAAAAGAAAGAATTTTAAAACTCAGGTTCAATCAAGCCATAGGCTCCATTCTTTCTCTTGTAAACTACGTTAATTTCGTCTGTGTCTGCATTGCGGAACATGAAGAAATCATGTCCAAGCAGTTCCATCTCAAGGCATGCATCCTCAGCATACATAGGCTTCATATCAAAAGTCTTTTTACGGATAATCTGAATCTTTTCTTCATCGTTTGCCTTTTCTTCGATGAAATCCTGAGCAAAAATTACTCTGGAATCAGACTGTTTTTTGTCGATAATCTTGTTTCTGTGCTTCTTAAGCTGTGCCTCAAGTGTGTTTGTTACTGCTTCGATAGAGGCATACATATCAGATGTAACTTCCTCTGCTCTTAAATAGCTTCCTTTCATAGGAATTGTAACTTCTATTTTCTGACGTCCCTTCTCAACGTCCAATGTTATTATTGCTTCTGTGCCCTTATTAAAATATTTGTCTAATTTCTTAAAACGCTCCTCCACTGCGTCTTTAATGCCTTGTGTTAATTCGATGTTCTTTCCTGTGATTGTTGTTTTCATGATGTCGTACCACCTTTACCGAATATTTAATAATATCTCTTCCTCTTGGTAATTATTTATTCTTTTGAGGAATTGATTTATTATGTTAATAGTATATCAATAGAGATTGTTTTTCTCAAGACGTTTTCTGATTATTAATTTTTATTTAATAAATAGTATACGCAATTTTCAAGAAGAATAAGGAGATTTCAATGAAAAAGACAGCAATTATTACAGGTGCCAGCCGCGGAATCGGAAAAGCCATTGCAATTGAACTGGCAAAGAACGGATATCACCTGGCCCTTTTCTGCCATAATAATATAGATATGTTAAAGGAATTAGCTGCAAAGCTACATACTGAATATAAAGTTGAAGTATATGCTTACCAGGGTGATGTTTCCGATTATGGTTTTACTATCCCAGCCTGCCAGGACGCATTGACAAAGCTAGAGCATGTAGATGTACTTATCAACAATGCAGGAGTGGCTCACATTGGATTATTAACAGATATGTCCATTGAAGAATGGGAAAATGTTATTAACACTAATCTCTCTTCAGTTTTTTATACATCAAAAGCTATCGCCCCTTCTATGGTTAGTCGCAGAACTGGGGACATAATCAATATCAGCTCTATGTGGGGCTCTGTTGGTGCAAGCTGTGAAGTGGCATATTCTGCATCAAAGGGAGGCGTTAATTCTTTTACAAAAGCCTTTGCCAAAGAGCTTGCCCCTAACGGTGTAGCTGTAAACGCAATCACCTGCGGTGTTGTGGATACAGATATGAACGGTCAGCTTTCTGAGCAGGAAAAGGCTGAGCTTGCAGAAGAAATTCCTATAGGACGCTTCTGCAATCCTTCAGAGATCGCACAAACTGTTTTAAGTATAATTAATGCCCCAGCATACATGACAGGGCAGATTATTGGAGTTGATGGGGGCTATATTTAACTATTAGCTCCTCCAAATACTCCCTAAATTTCTTAGCCTCATCATCTGGAAAACATATGGTAGCACCAATGCCAGTAAGCCAGCCATACAGCTGCGGGCTGACAGCCACATTTATTCGTGCCTTCACATAGTCTTCCCCGTCTGGTCGAATATCTATTCCTGTACCAAACTTATCAAGCACAACACCTATTAAATACTTTGGAAATTTAATTGTGACAGTTCGCTCTTCTCCTGCAAACATACTGATATGTTGTCTGACATACTCCTGATTATTCAAAGAATTTATCACGTCAAGTCCAAGTCTATTTTCAATAAGCATCTCAGCAGACAACATCTTATCCACTCGGTAATGTCTAATCTCACCACTTTCGTTATCATATGCAACCAGATAATAATTCTCATCATTTCTAAGTAGGAATGCAGGACTTACATGATATATTTTTCCTCCATGCCTTGGCTTCATTTCCTTTGTAAGAGTCCACTCCTGATATTTGAAGGCTAACTGTCGGTTATAATCCAGGCACTGATATATCACGTCTATCGTATAGAATATTTTTTCATTTCCGGACTTTGCTTTTTGAGGTACCACCACCTGACGTTCCAGCTGGGTTGCCTCATCAATACTGGCAAGACTTGTAATCTTTTCCACAAGCTCCTTTGTTTTCTTTTGAGATATAAACTTAGAGGCTCCCACTGCATCCACCAGCAGCTTGAGCTCTGCCAATTCAAACACTCTGGTGGCTATGTAATATCCCTTTGAACCTTTCACAACATCAACACCTGCATCCATCAGTGTTTCCATATCCTTGTAGACACTCTTTCGCTCAGCAGGGATTCCTCTCTCCTTCAATCTGCGAACCATCTCCACAGCATTTATTTGATGCTTCTCATCACTTTCATCCATGAGAATCTGATATTCATTTATTATCTTTAGCTTTTGGCCCCCAACATGTGGCATTTTCAGTACCTCTCAAATATATTTTTACAAGCACATTTTTATGATATACTTTTATGGGTTATTGTTTTCTTCGTAAAGCAATAATTCAAAAATAATTATAGAAGAATATTTTATTGATTTAAAGGAATTATATGAGTAGACAAGATTTTTATAAAAAATGTAGAACAGATTATCCTACCTTTACTTATCAGGGATACTCTTACAATCTAAACGACAGCGAAATAAGCATGACCTTCGATTTTTCTATTGATGGTCTTTCTGATTTCCATCCAACCTGGACCATTCCTCGCATCAATCATATAGATGCCATCGATGAAGAACTTATTGATGAAATGGTGTTTTCTCTTGGAATGGTTGAGCTGATCAGCTATTGGAAAATTGCTTGTCCACCTACTGTAATCATCAAAGGAAGACAGCTTAGCCTTAAGCAAATCAGCTGGTGGAAAAAGCTTTACTTCAATGGTCTTGGAGAATTTTACTATACTAACGGTATAGAAGAAGAATTCGAAGATTTCATGACTATTAATGCAGAAGGTCCAAAAGCTCCTCGAAAGGTTACTCCACTTGATCGTCCACGTATTCTTGGCAGCAAAAAGCCCCGTGTAATGATTCCAGTGGGAGGTGGAAAGGATTCAGTTGTTTCAATCGAGCTTCTTCGTGACAAAACTGATGTAAATTGTTATGTCATCAATTCAAGGGGGGCCACTGATGCCACTGTTGAAGTGGGTGGCCTAAAAGACCACACTATTTATGCCAAGCGTACACTTGATAAAAACATGTTAGATCTTAATGCAAAGGGATTCTTAAATGGACACACACCATTTTCTGCTCTTGTTGCATTTTCAAGTATTATTGCCGGCTACTTAAATGATTTACAGTTTGTTGCCCTTTCAAACGAATCTAGCGCAAATGAATCTACTGTAGCAGATAGCTATGTAAATCACCAATACTCTAAGAGTTTCGAGTTCGAAGCAGATTTCAGACATTACGAGCGCAACTTTATTGGCTCAGGAGTTTTCTACTTCAGCTTTTTGCGCCCTCTTTCAGAGCTTCAAATTGCCATGCTTTTCTCACGTTTCAAGAAATACCATGGCATTTTCAAGAGCTGTAATGTAGGTAGCAAACAGGATATTTGGTGTGGACACTGTCCTAAGTGTCTGTTTGTATACATCATCCTTTCTCCTTTCCTTACACTTGAGGAATTGGATGCAATCTTTGGAAAACGACTTTTCGAAGATGAAACTCTTATGGAAGATTTCGACAAGCTTTGTGGAATACTTCCTGAAAAGCCATTTGAATGTGTGGGAAGCCGCGACGAAGTGAATGCAGCTATCACCGAAACAATCAGCCGATATGCCGATGCACAGCTTCCACTTCCAGCCCTTTTAATGCACTATCAAAGCTCTTCAGTGGTTCCTGCCATCAGCTTTGAATCATTTAAAAAACAATACTCATCCGAGCATGCTCTGGATGAATTCTTTGAGAAAATAATGAAGGACGCACTTAAAAATGAAGGAAACAATTAGGAATTTAGTCAAAGATAAAAAAGTTTTAATTTTAGGCTTTGGCCGAGAAGGCCAGTCAAGTTTTCGTATGGTATCTTCAGTAGGAGAATATGCAAGTCTTGATATTGCCGATGCAAAAGCTGTCAGCTCAGATTTAACTGCCAGCCACAAGGTAATCACTGGTGATGGTTATCTTGATTGCTTAAACGATTATGATGTAGTTTTCAAAAGTCCAGGTATCGTATTGACTAAGGACATTAAAGAATATAATTGCCGCATTACCTGTCAGGCTGATTTATTCCTGGAGGTTTATGGTGCTCAGACAATAGGAATTACAGGAACAAAGGGAAAATCCACAACATCTTCACTTTTATATCATATACTTAAAGAGTGCGGAAAGGATGTACTCTTTGGCGGAAATATTGGACTTCCAATCTTTGATATCACAGATAGAATACATCCACGTACAATTATTGTATTTGAGCTTTCCTGTCACCAACTTGAATATGCCAAGTTTGCACCTTCAAAGGCCATTTTATTAAACCTTTACGAAGATCATCTTGATCACTACGGCACCGTTGAAAAATATTGGAATGCAAAGAAAAACATATATCGTAATCAGGGTTATTGTGATTTCTTATTCTGCAATCCAGATTTTCTGCCAACACCTGGTGAATGCAAAGCTTCTGTTATAAAAGTTAAAACCGGAGATTTACCATTTAGCTCTTTCGAAGATATTGAAGGCGTCACACTCCGTGGAACACACAACCTTTTCAATACAGCATTTGTTTATGATGTTTGCCGTCGCTACGACATTAGCGATGCAGATTTCATCAAAGCTCTTTCAAGCTTTAAAACTTTAGCACATCGTCTTGAGTATCTTGGAAAGCTTGATGGAATTGACTATTATGATGATTCAATTTCAACAACTGTAGAATCAGCTATTAGTGCTGTCAAGGCCATTCCAAATGCAGGTACTATCCTTCTAGGTGGTATGGACAGAGGAATTGACTACGATCCACTTGTTGAGTTTTTACAAACCAGGAACCTAGAACACATCATTTTGATGTACGACAGTGGAAAGGTTCTTTTAGATAAGCTTACAGCTGTAGCCACTCCAGAATTTATGGAGCATGTACACTACATAAAGGAACTGTCTGATGCCTGTGCATTTGTTAAGGAAAATGCAAGCCAAGGTACAGCTGTTATCCTTTCACCAGCCGCAGCAAGCTACGGTGTATTTAAAAACTTTGAAGAACGCGGTGACTTCTTCAAGCAACAGATTGGCCTTTAATTCATTTATTAAGTTATTCGTTTTTTGTTTAGATGTAAAGGAGACTTTATATGACACATTCAAAATCCGATTTTCTAAGTCATCATGAACCTGTTACAAAACATTGCTCGAAGTGCGGCTGCCGTATTCCTGTCAGCTCACCTTATGATGATTGCAAAGAATGTATGAAACGAGAACTTTTTCCAAAGGTTAAAGAATTCATAAACGAAAACGAAGACGTAAATGAGATGATTCTTGCCGAAGCTCTTGGCATTGACAAGGTCATTATCCATGAATGGATTCAGGAAGGTCATCTAGAATACAGAGGACATCATAAACCATGACATCTTTTTCTATTAAATAGAAATTCTAAAAAATATAGCCAGCCAAAGCAATTTTTGCTTTTGGCTGGCTTTTTTATCACTATAATCTACTTTCGTGACAAGTAAAGTATACTGTCTGACGTTCGTCAGCAATTTTATGAAGAAGCTTAAGTGACTCTTTGATTTTTTTCTCATCAAGGTTTGTAAACGGATCATCCAAAATAAGAATAGGCTTCTCATCTGGATAAAGCACATCTACAAGGGCCAATCGTGAACAAAGTGCCACCAGGTCCTGATATCCCTGTGACAAATATTCTCCACTTTTTGTGCTTCCTTCATAGGAAAGCTTTATGTTCAAATCCATATCCAGCTCAAAATCCTCAATGGCATATCCTGAGTTTGTACCCTCTGGACCATCTATAAGGCCAAGATATTTGTGGAGGCCATTCTGTAATGGCTGCATGTATTTTGAAAGGAAACTCTCTCTTGCACGCTGAAGAAAATCTTCTGTCTTAGACAAAATTTCAGCGTTCTTCTTGTATTCCTTTTCTTGTATCTCCAGTCTCTCGATTTGCTCTGAAATATCTGAAAGTCGTTCAACATCCTCTAGGGTAGCTGACAGATTTTCTTTTTCCTGCATAATCTGGCGATTAATATCCATAATTTGCTCATCCAGAATATTTTGCTGCTGTTGCAAATCATCTACCGACTGAACTGATTCGTTTACGTCGTACTGAGCCTCAAACTTTGCAATATCATCCTTCAGTTTGTTAATTCGCTCGCTGATTGAAAGATACTCGCGTTTTTTAATACCAATAGACTGAACCTTTTCAGCTCTTTCCATTCCCTCATCAAGAGCAAAATTGGAAAGAATATTATTGATATCCCCTGACATTGTTTCAATAGTAATTGAGTGTCTAGCTATTTCCTCTGATTTTGCCAAATACTCAATATATTTATCAGCATCCTTCTTTAACTGAGCAAGGAACTCGTACTCGCCACCCATATCGTAGAGATTGATTCCATAAGCAGCTGCAAAAGGCTGTATCTTTGTGTAGAGTTCGAGTTGCAAATCTGCCAACTCATCCAAGGTGCCTTCCGCTTCCTGATGACGTGATTTTTCCTCCTCCACAAGATGTCTGTATTGATCCAGCTTACGTCGGATTTCATATACATTTTCCTGCATGGTAGATGCTCTGGTAAGAAGGAAATTTGAAAGAAATTCCTCACACTCCTCCTGAAGTTCACGAAGCTCAAGTTGGCTAATTTCAAGAGCGCTTTCTTCCTCAGAAATTCGTTCTTCAAATTCCTCCATTGTGTTTTTCTTTTTGAGACGAGCTCGTCTACCACTAATAGCAAGAAGTACTATATCTATGACAATTGCAACAAAGCTGCCAATCTCTATTATTCTACCAATGGAATTATCTATATAGCGAGTAAACACTACTCCCGCCAGGACAAAGATTATAAGCAAAATTGTACCCAAAATGTGCCAAACTGAAATACTGCTATTCTTGCTATGCTTAATCTCGGCATCCTTTTCTGCCACAAGATTCACAAGTCTATCGTTGGATTGATCAACCTTTGCCTGAAGCCCTGTAATGAGAGTTGATTGCCTCTCGATATGAGCTAACTGCTCATCGCTAGGAACCAACTTGTCAAAAAAGAATTTAAGCTCTGTAAGCTGTCTTGTAGATTCCTCAGATAGCTTTGAATGCTCCGCTTTTGCCCTAAGCTCCGAAAGATTAGCTGCCATCTTGTTCCACATGGCAAATTCTGTTTCATCTGGAATTCGTGTTTCAAATGGCTTTTCAAAAACAGGGCCATCTTTTTCCCTTTCTTCTATAAGGACCTTTATAGCACGCTCATGCACTGCCAAATCTCGTTCGGTCTGCTCCAGAATTACCAGTTCATCATCTGATGGTATACCGGTGGCAAAAAACTGCTCTAAATTAGCAATATGCTCCTGTTCCTGCTTTAGATTTTCCATGTGAAGCTTATAAGCTCCAAGCTCCTGTTCCCTTTTACTTTGAAGCTGAATAGTTTCTGCCAGCTTCACCTTATCAGCGCTAAGCTTGTCTAATGTAGCCTGCTTTTCTTCCACCAGGCAGCTCATAGCTTCTGCACTTTCTTCGATAGCTGGAAGCTTCTCATATTCTTCCTTGCATCTATTAATTTCTGATTTAATAGCTACAAGCTTTCCAGGATTTATCTTGCTATTTCTAGTGTACTCTGTCCTGGCATCTTTTACGCTCTTTAACGCCACATCAAAATTACTGATGTCGTCCTTAGCAGAAGCCAAATCTCCCATCTTAGCATTGAGGGAATCTGTCATTCCAGTACCCAATGACAGCTGTGGAATATATACGCTCTTTTCAAAAGAATCCCTATCGACCCTAAAAAGCTCCTCGCCAATGTTTTCGGTATAATCCTCTGATACAAGACCAGTAGTATTATCGTACAACACAAAACTATCATCTTTATCTGTCTGTCCAAAGAATCGTTCAATACGATATTCTTTGCCCTTAGCAATAAAGACGATATTTCCTCCACATCGACTTCCATCCCATGGAAGATAATGATTACGTTCCAACAGCTTTTTCTTTGTGTTTGGTGAGTATTCCAAACCATAAAACATGGCCTTCATAAACACTGAAAATGTAGTCTTTCCCCAACCATTTTCCTGCAGAATGGAATTGAATCCAGCCTTGAAATCATATGAAAAATTCTCTATCTTGCCAAAATGGGCAATATAGCACGATATTAGTTTCATTCTATATCCTCCCCCATAATGGCTCTGATACCAAGCTCAATAATCTTAGCTTTTTCATCCTCATCCATATTTTGCGACTGAACCAATCTGACAAATTCTCCCTTTAGAGACTTGTCATACTGGAAGCTATCATAATCAACCAAAGTCCTTGTACGGTCATAACACTTTACAAAGAAAAACTTTGGCTCAAAATATCTAATAAATCTAGGTATATCAAGCTCGTCATCCAAATCACGTTCACCTGTAATGACAAACTTTATCATATCCTGTGGATCCACATCATCCAAGTATTTCTTTGCTTTGTTAATTGTAGATTGAATATCCATCTCTGCCTTGACTGGCACTTCAATCTCGTGAAGTCTGCGCTTAGCAAAAGGAATAAACTCACCCTCGATTTTGCCATCTTCTACATCTAGAAGCATAAATCCCTTGTCACCAGTCTCGTCAAAGCCTCTGCCCTCCAGACATCCCGGATAACAGAACACACCTCTTTCATCCAGCTGCTCGTATATGTATTTATGAACATGCCCCAATGCCAAATAATCAATAAATTTGCCTTTCAATGAAGTAGTATTGACTATTTCTGCGCCATCTTTGCCCTCGTAATCAGACTGCTGTCCATGAAGCATAACGATATTTGTGGCTGCCGAATCTAATACCAGGCGCTGTGCCATAGTAGACACATTAGAAGAATTAAGCTCTATACCAGTGATAACCACATCCTCCAGATTATAGCTAGTCCATCCGTCTGCTGTGAACATATGAAAGTTCTCCGGGATTACATCAATCCCCTCTTCCATAAAGTCCTGTCGATCATGATTGCCCTTTAAATAATAAAAATCAATCTCCGGATGAGTCATAATCTGTTCAACAACACGCTTCTTTACTTCTTTACGAATATGTGACTTATCAAACAAATCTCCAGCAATCAAAATAGCACGAACATTGTTGGAAACAGCATAATCCACCATACGCTCGTATGTTTCAATCAACTCCGAGCGTCTGAGAAGTGCCTGTTCTTTATCTAAATTTGTCTCCATTTTGGAATCTAAGTGCAGGTCTGCACAATGAATAATTCGCATACAATCTCCCTAACAATTATTCTCCCATAATTATCTATATTTTAGCATATCTCCTTTGCAATGTAACTCCCAATCCGCCCTCATCTGTGGCTTTTCTTCACCTTTCACAGTGGTTATAACCCCTACACAATGCCCCTCCTCTTCTGATGGGCTCTCCATTTTATTACATATTCCCATAGTCCCCCTGCCCCAGACCCCGGCTAGGCCACTTCTTCCTTGACATGATTGACCAAGAATTTTTGCATTTTCTTAATGCTACTTCTGAGCTTTCGTAGGTGTACTTTCACAGCTTTTACAATTCTCGAAGGGGTGTGTGAACTGCACAGACACAGAATTTAATTTATATAAATGCTTCATTAACAGTATTTACTCAAGTTTTCGGCTGTGTCTGTGCAGGGCAAACAGAACTGAGAGAATTGTAAAACTTTGAAAGAACAACTACCAATAAAAAAGCGAAGAAGTAGTATTTAGAAAATACAAATTCTTGGGCTTTGCCAAGGAAGAAGTGGCCTAGCCGGGGTCTGGGGCAGGGAGCTATTGGACATACAAAACTTGTGAAGAGCCCATCTGAAGAGGGGCGACCAGATGGCTGGGTGAAATCACAGTGAATTGGTGCAGAGCATGAGTAAAGCGAGGCCGCCTACGGTTAACGTAAACGGCCCCGCCTTTTAACATGAGTTTATGTAAAACACTAATTTGTAAGCTTGAATTTACTTACTACCTCAGAAAGCTCAGAAGAAATCTCATTTTGCTGGTCAGCCATGTCATTGATTGAAGAAACTGTTCCTGACAGGTTCTCTACGGAATCCATTACGTTTCCGCTGTTAGCTGCTGTATTCTGTGTTGCCTCCGCAATATTCTGCAGTGCAAGACGCACCTCGCTCATTATGTTCTGAATAGAATCAGTCATTATTGAAAGCTGTTCTGAACTATTCTTTATGTTCTCTGCATCCTGTCCATATCTTTCTGCTACACCAACGAAATTCTTGTAATCAGGTGTAACTGTGTCTGATACATAATCAAGAAGTGATTTAGCATTTGTAGAAAGACCTTCGAATGCATCCTTGATTGCAGAAATAGTTTCCTGAATCTTTTCTACCGAATCAGAAGTCTGACCTGCAAGTTTTCCAATCTCAGTTGCTACTACTGCAAAGCCCTTGCCCTGCTCACCTGCTCTTGCAGCCTCGATAGAAGCATTAAGAGAAAGCAATGTAATCTGGTCAGCAATATCAGCAATAACACTGGCCATCTCACCAATATTTTCAACAACCTGAGACTGAGAAATACTTTCCTCTAACTTCTCCTGGAAGCTAGCCTGAAGGGTCTGAGATTTATCAAAGGCCTCCTGGCTGTTCTTTCCGATTTCAGTTGCACGCTTTTCAATATCAATTGCCAAATCAAGACTATTCTTTGTCTCTTCGTTAAGGTTATCCGCAGACTGGGCAACCTGATCAACAGAAGCTGAAAGCTCTTCTGTAGCTGCTGATGAATTCATCATATCCGCATTTACAGATGTCATAATATCAACAATCTTATCGAATTCTGTCTTCAGCTCCCCAGCTGCGACCTTAAGATTACTGCTGGAATTATTTATCTCAACTGCATAATCAGATATGCTCTGAATAACGCCCTTGTTGTTTCCATACATTTCATTAAGGGAATTAGACATTACTGCCAGCTCATCCTTACCCTTTATTGAAAGCTGATTAATAGTAAAATCTCCACCTGCCAGCTCTGTGGCGAATTTTTGTACTCTCTTAATAGTCTTGGCTACGCCGCCAATTCCTATAATGATTATTATGATTGCAAGGCAAACTGCAGCGATACAAACAAGTACAAGTCTTTTAATCAACAGATATATTGGCTGTAGAAGCTCATAGCCATCAATGGAAATCATAAATTTCCAGCCTGTTTCTTCTATTGTGTCGTAGAATACCTTGTAATTGGTTTTTCCTTCTTGGTAGCCTGTAACACCTGATGGATTTTTCAAAACATCCTCTGCCATAGCAACAAAGGATGGATTGGAATCTTCTGACACACTCTTTCCGTCATGAACCATCTGGTCGTCATGACCTGCTATAAGCAAGCCATTTGCAGCCGTAAGAATACCAACACCAGTCCTTCCAACCTTAACATTTCCAAATATATCCGTAATTGCGGCAAGCTCAATATCAACAGTTACGCAACCGATTTTCTTGCCTCCTGCAATAATAGGAGTAGAGCAAGATGACATAACAATTCCTGATGATGGATCATAGTATGGGTCAGTAATCATTGCAACATCTGAACCCATAGCATTGGTATAATACTCTTGGTTAAAGTAATCATACTCGGCATTGCTATAGTCCCAGGTAGTTACTGTGGAATTCCCATCCTTGTAAACATAAGGACCATAGTACTGCTGCTCAGGGTCATAAGCATAAGGCTCAAACCAAAGTCCAGAGCCTAGAACAATGTCATTAGTAGCAATCATATCCTGTAGCATCTTCTCGTAATCGTCCCACTGAGTGTAAGTGTAGGAATCTGCTACACTGATAGCAATAGCATCTGCTAAGGTCTTAACATCTCTAAGGTATCCTCCAACGATGGAATTGTTAGCCTTGAGCTCTGCCTCCATTGCCTGCTGTGTCTTTTCATCTACCAATGCATTACATGATGTTGCAGACATGATTGTAAGAACAATCTGCGCCATAACTAGAACAGGCAATATCATTACAAGCATTTTTGTTCCAATTTTCTTGAAATTCATACAGCCTCCTTATCCCAGACTACACGCTGCTCATAATATTTATGGATAACATTTATAATATTCTATAGCTATGAATATTTGTTGAAAAAACCTCGTAGAAACTTTGAACATAGAAATCATTAATTTGAAAAACACTATTTTTAGAGCCAATCAATGTTATATTAAACAAAATAGGATATACAGCAAAACACTGCATATCCTACCTATCTATTAATTATTCACTTTGTTTAAGAAAAATATTTTCAATAGCATTAATAATCTTGGTCTGCATTGGTGGCTTCACGAAGTATCCTGCTGGCTTCAAATCAAGTACTGCATCCACATGTTCTTTGTCAGCAATTCCAGTAAGGAATATTACCGGCACGTTCTTGTAATCTTCCTCTGCCCTAATCATTTCCAGAGTCTGACGACCATCTACAACAGGCATCTCATAGTCGAGAATAATTAAATCTGGAGAATCCTGCCCCATAGCCTTCATACACTGAGCAGCAGATGTAGCAAGCGTAACTCTATACTTGTCCTGAAGCATATTGCGCATGTTTCGAAGAAGCACTGGGTTGTCATCCACAACGATGATGTGCTTTTTGTCAATTTCTACCACATCATTGATTATAGCATCTGCATTCATATTAAATTCCTTGCAGATTTCACGAATAATCACTTCACGGGTAGGCTGTGTAATGTGTCTGCATTGTCCAGAGTAATAATATGAAATAAACATCTGCTTCTTCTTTTCCCTGCCATAAGTAATGACAGGAAGCTCTGGATTGTATTCTACAATAGCCTCGAAAATCTCTCCTTGAAGTGTTTCAAAATCATCTATATCCATGAGCACCAAATCAGGCATATATAGCTTTAACATGCTTCTGACAATCTTGGCACTATTTGTGCAAAGCTGTGTATGAAAATGTTGCTCCAGAAAGGAGTTAACCTCCGAAGTATCGCTACTAAAATCCCCAACAATTAGTATCTTTCGCATTCTTTATTCTCCTTAGTTGTTACTTTTGTAGTTCGTCTATATCCTGTAAAGCTTCATCATATTCCAAATTCTGAACATGAATATTTAGATGATCCAGTCTTGACTGAAGCTCTGTAGGATATGAATAGGACATTACCTGCTTAATCATATTGTCTGCCTGCTCTGAATCTTGAGATCGAATCGCCATCTTTACCATTTCAAGAAGTGCAAATAACTCGTCTAAATCTTCAAGACTAGGCTTTTGAACATCTGATGATAGTACTGAAAGCCTCTGTTTCATAATGTCCATTTCTTCCAAGAGAACAGGTGTAAGCGACTTTATTCTGTCTAACCTATTATCTCTAGCTGCATATTCTAATATCTTTGCTAATCCACCAAGGGATGTTGCTCCAATAGTATTAGCCATACTCTTTACAGCATGAACCTTTATCCTGTAGTCCTCCAGTGGAAAATTGCCGTCTATATCTTCATAGAATCTGGCAATTGAATCCCTTTCGTACTCTATGGCTTCATAAAAATCTATCGCTGTTTGAAACACCATATTTACTTCTGGGAAATGAAGCAAAGCGTAATCCCAATCTACCCCCTCCACATCAGGCAATTCAACCTGACGCACTCGATTTTTCCTTGCTTCATCCTTTTGATTGGTTTCATGGTATTCAAGCAAATCCTCTGGAAGGAAATCTCGAATCATTTTTTCTAGCTGGGCTGGAACAACGGGCTTTGATAAAAATCCATGAAATCCCATTGTGATGTATCTTTCCTTAGCTCCAGCTATAGCATTTGCTGTCAATGCTATAACAGGAGTTCGCAAACATTTATTATTTGTAAGAGTGGCCATAGCCTTGAAGGTTTCCACTCCATCCATTCCAGGCATCATATGATCCAAAAAAATCATATCGTAATGTTCAAGCTGAATCATTTTTAAGCATTCAGTACCGCTTCCAGCCTCGTCTATTTTAACTTTAGACTCTTTCAGAAGGGCAACAAATACCTTGCGGTTCATTGCGTTATCATCAACAACCAAAAACCTTGCCTTTGGAGCTTCAAAACTGGTGCTGTATTCGTAGTTTGATGTCAGCTGTCTTAGCTTCTGTTGGAAGTCACCAATGTTTTCGTTATTGATAATTTCCTGAGAGATTACAAAAGAAAATGTGGAGCCCTTTCCATATTCACTTTCCACCTCAAGGCTACTGCCCATCATCTTTAAAAGATTCTGAGTGATAGTCATTCCAAGGCCTGCACCCTCAATATTTCTATTACGGTTTTCCTCTAATCGTTCGAAAGACTCGAACATTCTTTTAATATCTTCCTGCTTGATTCCTATTCCGGTATCCTTAACAGAGAATTTTAAATCAACTGTGTTGTCATATTGTCTCTGACAGCTGGCCGATATTTCAATATAACCTTCTTGAGTATATTTTACCGCATTTGTAATGATATTTGTTAATATTTGTTTTATTCTAACATCATCACCTAGCATTTCGCTAGGTATATCGTTAGAAATATTTAATTTTATCTCGAGATTTTTCTCTTTTGCCCTTATTGTAACATTATTAAGTACATCATGCATCAAGCTCATAAACTGATATTCTCCGTTTACGACGCCCATTTTTCCTGACTCAATTTTAGTGATATCAAGAATATCATTTATAAGTGAAAGCAAGTTCTGAGATGCAGTCTTAATATCAAGAGCATATTCTTCAACAACCTTTTCTGAGGTTTCTCGAAGAATCATTTCGTCCATTCCCATAATCGTGTTGATAGGTGTACGAATTTCATGGGACATGTTTGCAAGGAAATTACTTTTAGCCTCTGTAGCAGTCTGAGCAAGCTTTTCAGCTTTCTTTGCCTGTAAAGTCTTCTCTAACAAATCATCATTATTGATTGATGCCTGTTTGTACAATCCCACATAAATAGATTTCTGAAATTTTATAATAGAACCTATAGCCAGCGCACTTAAAAGCAAGGACTGTACAACATCAAAAAACACACTCTTTTTTGATTCTAAATCAATCACATAATCTGGGTGATAATAAGAAACAACATAACATCCAATAATGATTGCTAAATCAGTCAAAAGCATGAACACAAAATCCATACCATCTAAAAGCATAAAAACAAACACTATTCCCATGGAAAGCCAGCAGACCATACCACTGTTTATTCCACCTGTTAAAAAAAACATAACCGGGAATAATCCAACACCTACAACAAAACAAACGGCAATTGTACTATTCTTAAGCCTGTTTCTATAATTTGCCATGTAGATACAAATACCATCCATTATTATGGCAATTGCAATCACAATGGTTAGTGCCGGTGATGTACCATTTATAGCATTAAATGGAATTGCTACTATACCACCTACAAAACCAATTATTGTAATTATGTTAAATAAGATAAGATCTGTCGGTAAATCCGGACTAAAGAAATGACCTATAAATCCAATTAATTTTCTCACTGTCTTGCTCCAATTGTATAAAATTTCCCTATATTACAAAACTCTAAATTTACTATAATTCATATAGCAAACCGACACAATGTATAAACCGTGAATTTACTGTGAAAAAGCCCACTATTCAAAGACTTTCGAATAGTAGGCTCTATTATTTATTCATCAAATGTTTTCTATTTGCCAATCAATAGGGGCAAGACCTTTTGATTTTAAAAACTCATTAGTCTGACTAAAATGCTTACATCCAAAAAAGCCTCTGTAAGCTGACAATGGTGAAGGATGTGGCGCCTTCAGAATCAAATGATTTGGATTGTTCAACTTTGCACACTTTTTCGCTGCAGGTGAACCCCAAAGCAAAAATACAATAGGTCTATCCTGCTTGTTTAAAATATCTATAACTGCATCTGTAAATTGCTCCCATCCCAAATCCTTGTGAGAGTTGGCCTGATGAGCTCTAACAGTAAGAACATTATTTAACATCAGCACCCCTTGGCGAGCCCATTTCTCCAGGTATCCATTGTTTGGAATGTAGCATCCCTGATCATCAGCAAGTTCTTTGTATATATTTACAAGAGATGGTGGGGTTTTCACCCCTGGCTTCACAGAAAAACAAAGTCCGTGTGCCTGTCCTGGCTCATGATATGGATCCTGTCCAATGATTACAACTTTTACCTCAGAAAGAGGCGTGAAATCAAATGCATTAAAAATATCATCCGCCGGTGGAAAAACCTGATGTTGATGATACTCCGCTTTTACACTCTCATATAGATTTTTATAGTATGGTTTTTTGAACTCTGGAGTCAGTGGCTCCAGCCAATCATTGTTAATTGCAGACATATATGCTCCTTAAATTAATTGAGAATCCAGTCATCCAGCGGAAGCCAAAAGCCTTTGGCCTTCAACTCCGCCTCTATATCATCAAGAACTGCCTCACTATCTGCACTAATCACATGATAATGATATCCGCTGGTAGCGGAACTCAATGACTTAGACTTACCAGATTTGATGGCTTCCATAAACTCCTTTGCCTCTCGACGTGAGCTTACATTAAGCGGTGCCTCCAGGCGATTATAGTATCTGTGATTTATGATAATATTTTCAGCCACACCACCATTGTCCACTATTGCAAACAACTCATCTAAAATCTGATCATCTGTATGACGGCTTTTGACGATTCTTTTATATTTGTTGGTATTCGTAATTACGTATCCTTTGTTTGTAGAAACAACATCAATACCGTTTGCTCTGATAAGGGCAATATCTGTCACCACAACCTGTCGACTAACCTCTAACTGATTTGCCAATGCAGTACCTGACACAGGCTTATCAGATTTCTGGATTATCTCTATTATTTTTTTTCTTCTAGCCTGTCCGTCCATTCAAACTCTCCTAATTTAAATTGCATGAAGGTTCTTCATTGAAATATCAAGGATTGGTGCTGAATGTGTAAGTGCACCACTTGAAACATAATCAACTCCACTATCGATGATTCCTGAGATATTTTCCTTAGTTACATTTCCAGAGCACTCAGTCTTTGCTCTTCCGTTTATTATTTTAACAGCTTCCTTCATTGTTGCAACATCCATATTATCAAGCATAATAATATCTGCACCTGCATCTGCTGCTTCTCTAACCTGCTCTAAAGTCTCTGTCTCAATTTCTATTTTGCGAACAAATGGGGCATATGCCTTTGCCATCTCTATAGCTTTTGTAATTGAACCAGCAGCACCAATGTGATTATCCTTCAAAAGAATACCATCTGAGAGATTATAACGATGATTCTGTCCACCACCACACTTTACAGCGTACTTTTCAAAAATCCTCATATTAGGTGTTGTCTTTCTGGTATCAAGAAGTACTGTATTGCTGCCCTTTAGTAAAGCTGCAACCTGATTTGTATATGTGGCAATTCCGCTCATTCGCTGAAGGTAATTGAGAGCAACTCTCTCACCTGAAAGAAGAACTCTAATATCTCCCTTCACCTTTGCCATAAGCTGCCCCTTCTTTACTTCATCTCCATCCTTTACATACTTTTCAACAACTGTTTCCTGATCAAGAAGCTTGAATACACGCTCATATATATCCATTCCACAAATGATACCATCCTGCTTGCAAATAAGCTCTACCTCACCTGGCTTTGCTTCAGGCATCACAGAATTTGTTGTCACATCCTCGCTTGAAATATCCTCTCTAAGAGCCATTTTAATAAGCTCATCCGCATTCAATGTCATAGTAATGTTGTTCATTTTACATAGCCTCCTTTTTGGCTCTCAGATTTTCTTCTTTTTTTATTTCTCCAACTACCATTGCATGATAATTTTCCATAATTGATGGCAAATCTTCATAGCCATCCATGTTCACCAGATTATCAAAATCTTCTGCTATTTTAAAGCTCTTCGTATTTACGATATCCTGTGCAGCTCTCTTGGCAAATACAAGACTTTCAAGCAAAGAGTTACTAGCCAGTCGATTTCTACCATGGACACCGTTGCAGCTTGTCTCTCCAACAGCATATAATTGCTCCATTGTTGTTTTGCTATTTTTGTCTACATAGATGCCACCCATAAAATAATGTTGAGCTGGTACCACAGGAACCCAGCTTTCCAATGGATCATAACCAGCCTGTTTGCACCTTGCGTATATATTAGGGAAGTGATTTAAAATTTCATCCTTTGGAATAGGTGAAAAATCAAGCCACACATGGTCGGTTCCATCCTTTTCCATCTGATTGAAAATAGCCTTGCTCACCACATCACGAGGCTGAAGCTCATCTGTAAATCTATTTCCGTCTTTGTCTCTTAAGACTGCACCTTCTCCTCGTACAGACTCTGAAATCAAAAAACTTCTTCCTCCTTGATTAGAAAAAAGTGTTGTTGGATGAATCTGAACATAATCACAATTTTCAAGGCGTACATTGTGATACATAGCAAGCGCCAATGCATCTCCTGAAATGTGGCGATAGTTTGTAGAGTGAGGATATACTCCCCCAAGTCCACCACATGCAAGAACTGTCACATCGCCCTGTATGGCTGTGGTTTTCCCATCCATATCTGCCACTACAATTCCATAGCAAACATTATCCTTACATACCCAGTCCACCATAGTAGTATGAGCCATAAGTGTAATATTCTTTCGCTCCTGAGCTCTTTGTAATAATTTGCTTGTTATTTCTTTTCCAGTGATATCCTCATGGAATAAAATTCTATTGTTTGAATGAGCACCTTCCTTCGTAAATACGAATTCACCATTCTTCTTTTCGAACTCTACTCCATAAGACTCTAAGTCCTTAATAATATCCTGTGAGCTTCGAATCATAATCTCTACAGATTCTTTTCTGTTTTCGTAATGACCCGCACGCATTGTATCTTCAAAGTATGCATCATAATCAGCCTCATCTCTAAGCATGCAGATACCACCCTGTGCCAGAAATGAATCACATCCCTCCAAAGCATCCTTTGAAATCACAAGTATATTTTTTTCTTCAGGTAAGCTAAGAGCGCAAAACAAACCTCCTACGCCGCTTCCTACTATAATTACATCATATTTCTTTTCCATTGTTTTACCTTTTTAGCTTCTCTATTTTGCCAACTCCAGCATTCTTCTCAATGGCTTCAGAGATTTTTCCTTCTTTTCCTCATCCACTTCAACAACACCGCTTCCATCTCTCAAGCAGTTTCTCACCTTTTCCAATGTCACCTTCTTCATGTTTGGACAGATTTGAACAGAGCCTGCAGCGTAGAATGTTTTATCAGGATTATTCTGCTTCAATTGATAGAGAACACCAAGCTCTGTAGAGATGATGAATTCCTTCTTATCAGATTTTGTAGCATAATCGATAATTCCTGAAGTACTACCAATATAGTCAGCATATTCCAAAACATCTAAAGTACACTCTGGATGTATCAATACTTCAGCCTCTGGATGAGACTCCTTTGCTCGTTTCACCATATCCGCTGTCACATTTTTGTGAACATGACAATATCCGTCGTTGAAAATAAAATTCTTTTCAGGAACTTTTGTAGAAATATATCTTCCTAGATTTTCATCTGGGATGAAAAAGATATTCTTGTTAGGTAAAGACTTCACTATTTTCATAGCATTAGCACTAGTGACACACACGTCAGAGTGCATCTTCAGCTCCGCAGTAGAATTGATATAGCAGACTACAGCTACATCGTCATATTCTTTTCTAACTTCCTCAATTCGTTCAATCTCCGCCATATGAGCCATAGGACAATCTGCCTTTTCATCAGGCATAAGTACTGTCTTTTCAGGATTGAGAATCTTTGCTGACTCTCCCATAAACTTTACCCCTGCAAAAACGATTGTGCTTTCCTTTAGTGACGAAGCTACCTTTGCCAGATAGTAGCTGTCACCAATATAGTCTGCAATGGCCTGGACCTCATCATTTACATAATAGTGAGCTAGGATTACCGCATCCTTCTCCTTCTTAAGTTGTTCGATTTCCTCTACAAGTGTCATAACAATTCTCCTTCTACCTTTACTTGTAAGTTGTTGACAGCTAGTATATCACATGTATATTCCACTGACAAGACAGCTGTAACAATCCGCTGCAAACTAGCTTTTTTCCATATAATATGTATAATTATTTAGTTGTTTTATATGTAGCAACAAGGAGATATATATGAACAAGAAAACAAGATCATCTAATATAGAATTACTTCGTATTGTTGCGATGCTTATGATTATCAGCTATCACATCATTCTTCACTGCGTAAATGTCCAGCTGGTAAATCTCACTTCTATCGAAAAATTACAAAACGGTTGGTTCAACAATCCAATGTTTTACAAGGAAATGCTTGTTTTAGCACTGTTTATGCCATTTGGACTGGTTGGCAACGCTATATTTATTTTGATATCTGGATATTTCCTTTCCGACAGGGATATAGATATGCTTAAGATTTCAAAGAAATTATTATCCCAACTGTTTTTTGCAGCTATCACCTTAGTATTGTCATCCTCTATCTTTATCAGTTATGTCTCAGAGGATGAACTGACACAGAATCTTTTCAGTTACATTAAAATACAATATTTTAATAAGATGAGTTGGTTCGTAGGATATTATTTCATTATCATGCTTGTGGCATTTAGCTTTTTAAATAGATTTCTTGCCTCACTTGATAGAAAGAAATATTTAGGCTTTCTTTTTACAATCCTTGCCATCTCCCAGCTCAGCTGGTCTGGTGCACTTTTGGATGACTTAGCCAAAGGACTTCGTACTGTAGTAATCGGTATTTTTCTTTATGCCTTAGGTGGATATATAAAAAGATACAATCCTTTTGAAAAATTTCGCGGCTATGTTTTAGTCCTAACAATCATCGGCACAAACTGCCTGATTGGCATATCTTATCACAACACCGCAATAGGAAAAATCCAAGCCTATAACTACAATCTTAATGTACCAGGCACCATTGAAGTGCCATTCACTCAATCAATACCAAAATTCGACAACTATAGTATTGTCGTTGTCATTATTGGCGTTTGTATATTTGAATTATTCAGAAGACTTAGACTTCCTGAACTGAAAGTATTAAATCTCATTGCACAAAGTACTTTTATGATTTATCTGCTTCACGACAATGGATTTGCCTACAGCATTTGGCAGACACAGGACTGGATAACGCTCCTCTACAATGACCTTGGTGGATTTTTACTTCAGCTTTGCATTTGGACTCTAGGAGTATTTGGAATCGGACTTATAGCTTACTGGGTATTTATCGCCCTTAAAGCTATGGTAAAGAAAAACAAGTGGTTATATATTAAGAATTAAAAATGACTGTATACTTTATAGAAATTTCAGAATAATTTCCTGTAAAGATTAGGGTGTCAAAAGGTTACTGATTTTTGACATATTTGTACCTTGAAAA
>CAMJBT010000043.1 GCA_946403965.1 uncultured Pseudobutyrivibrio sp.
TGGTCATCCAATCTGCAAATTTCGCTGCCCAAGCCTGATTTTTAGAATAAGAATTTACTCCAACAAGCTTATATCCCGCATAGCTGGACATCTGAACCTGCTGTCCTGCTACTGTATATGTAGGAAGCTTACATGCTGCATAATTATCACCCCAAGCTTCCTTTATTCCATTTTCATCCCATATACCACTAACACCTGCAGCAAAGGTTCCATCTGCAGCACCACCAGTAAATCCATCATTACTCTCGCATGTAAATGCAGGATTTCTACCAATTGCAGCCATTGCCTCTGCAACATCTCGGCCAGTTATATTTGTGTACTTAGCATTCCAATTACAATATGTAGAGATTCCGTCATCATTAAGGCCAATCTCCATGTCTGTGTTTCCGAAAAACGCATACATGTACCAACCAGAATTCATCTCCATAAATACCTTTTGTCCTGCAGCACCTGCAGCTGCCAAAAGACTATCCATAGACTTAACTGCTTCATCACTTATAACAGCTTTATTATAAAAAAGGAAATATCCATTATCTGCAGTAAGAGGATAAGCATATAATGTTCCATTTACAGAAGCTGCTTCGCTTGCAGCTGCTAAATTTCGACCAGAAATCTCACTGTCATTTTCAACTTTTTTAAGGACACCAGAAGCAACTAAAGCCATGAGCTGATCATCAGCAAAAGTGAATACATCTGGAGCATTTAACACATCTCCAAGTATTTCATCCTTAGCACTGGATTCACTATGAGCCTCAAAGGTAATATTGAAATTTGCCATACTACCATACTCTTTAATGAAGCCACTGATTATTTGATTAACCAGCTCTTCATCTTCATCGGCTCCCCAAACTCTTAGAGAAACATCACCCGATGGCAATCCAGTCTCTTCCTCAGGAGCTTCGGCTGTTGCTGCAGTCTCCTCCTTGGAACCACATCCTGCGAAAAGAGCTGTGATTAACAATAAAGAAACAAAAAAACTAAAAAACCTTTTGCTCATAGAAAAACCTCCTACATGCATAAATCAATTGATAGCAATACAATAGCATATAAATGTTACAGAATTGTCAACAAGGGCAATAAAAAAGAGCCCTCAGGAAGCCTGAGAGCTCTTTAATAATTTAAGTATAATTAGAACTTACCAGCTGTAGCAGCTTCCTCAACTGAAACTGCAACTGCAACTGTAGCACCAACCATTGGGTTGTTACCCATACCGATAAGACCCATCATCTCAACGTGTGCAGGAACTGAAGATGAACCAGCGAACTGAGCATCTGAGTGCATACGTCCAAGAGTATCTGTCATACCGTATGAAGCAGGACCTGCTGCCATGTTATCTGGGTGAAGTGTACGTCCTGTACCACCACCTGAAGCAACTGAGAAGTACTTCTTACCAAGGTCTACGCACTCCTTCTTGTATGTACCAGCTACTGGATGCTGGAAACGTGTAGGGTTTGTAGAGTTACCTGTGATAGAAACACCAACGTTCTCGTGGTGCATGATAGCAACACCTTCCTGAACATCATCAGCGCCGTAGCACTTAACTGTTGCACGAAGACCATTTGAGTATGCCTTCTCAGAAACGATGTTAAGCTTTGCTTCCTTATAATCGTACTTTGTCTCAACAAATGTGAAACCGTTGATACGTGAGATAATCTGTGCAGCATCCTTACCAAGACCGTTAAGGATAACACGAAGAGGCTTCTGACGAACCTTGTTAGCCTTCTCAGCGATACCGATAGCACCCTCAGCTGCAGCGAATGACTCGTGACCTGCGAGGAAGCAGAAGCACTCTGTCTCCTCCTCAAGGAGCATCTTTCCAAGGTTACCATGGCCAAGACCTACCTTACGGTGATCAGCAACAGAACCAGGAATACAGAAAGCCTGAAGGCCCTCTCCGATTGCTGCAGCTGCATCAGCAGCCTTACGGCAATCCTTCTTAATAGCGATTGCAGCACCTACTGTGTAAGCCCAGCAAGCGTTCTCGAAGCAGATAGGCTGAATCTTCTTAACCTGCTCGTATACATCAAGACCAGCGTCCTTTGTAATCTTCTCAGCTTCTTCGATTGAGCTGATACCATACTTATTAAGAACAGCATTGATCTGATCAATTCTTCTCTCATATGATTCAAATAAAGACATTTTGTTTCTCCTTTCTATAATTATTCCTGACGTGGATCGATAATCTTAACAGCATCGTCAACACGACCGTACTGGCCCTTTGCCTTCTCCCATGCTGTGTTAGGATCATCACCCTTCTTAATGAAGTCTGTCATCTTTCCAAGAGAAACAAACTGGTAACCGATAACTTCGTTATCAGCATCAAGTGCGATACCTGTTACATAGCCTTCAGCCATCTCAAGGTAACGAACACCCTTTTCCTTTGTTGCGTACATTGTACCAACCTGTGAACGAAGACCCTTTCCAAGATCCTCAAGACCAGCACCAACTGCAAGTCCGTCATCAGAGAATGCAGACTGTGTACGTCCGTAAACGATCTGAAGGAAAAGCTCTCTCATAGCTGTGTTGATAGCATCACAAACAAGGTCTGTATTAAGAGCCTCAAGGATTGTCTTTCCCTGAAGAATCTCTGCAGCCATAGCTGCTGAATGTGTCATACCTGAGCAACCAATTGTCTCAACAAGTGCTTCCTCAATAACACCATTCTTAACATTTAAAGATAATTTGCAGGCACCCTGCTGTGGAGCACACCAGCCAACACCGTGTGTGAAACCGCTAATATCAGAAATCTGCTTAGCGTGTACCCATTTTCCCTCCTCAGGGATAGGAGCTGGTTCATGCTTTGCGCCCTTAGCTACAGGACACATGTTTTCTACTTCTTTTGTGTAAATCATTGTAGAACTCCTTTCTTCGTTCGATTAATGACCATTAAAATGTAATTGCTACTTACATTAATGACATAATTTAGAACGTGCTTATAAACATAAGCGCGCTATCGAGAATATTTTCTCACTTTATACTAATTTAGTAAAGTATTTTTTAGTTAAATTTTTGACAAAATCCTATCAAAATAGAGAAGCAATGTAACTAATTCTTTTTTACAATATTATCCTGGCTCTTAAAAATACTATTTGGTTCTACAACCCCACGTACAGAAGAAAGAGGATAAACATTTGAGCACTTACAAACTACAGTACCTGGATTAAGAACTGAGTTACAGCCTACTTCAACATTATCTCCAAGCATAGCTCCAAATTTCTTTAATCCTGTTTCAATTTTCTCTTCATCACGTGTTTTAACAACAACCAGTGTTTTATCCTGTTTTACGTTTGATGTAATAGAACCTGCACCCATATGTGATTTGTATCCAAGGACTGAATCACCAACATAGTTGTAATGTGGAACCTGAACATTATTAAAGAGAACAACGTTTTTAAGCTCAGTGGAATTACCAACAACACAATTTTTACCTACGATTGCTGATCCTCGAACGAAAGCACATTGACGAACCTCTGCATCTTCATCAATAATAAGTGGACCATGAAGATATGCTGAATCAAAAACTGTTGCAGATTTAGCTACCCAAATATCCTCTCCTCTTTGTTCGTATTTTTCTGGATCAAGTGTAGGTCCAAGCTTCTTAATGAAATCAGAGATTTCAGGAAGGACCTCCCATGGATACTCTTTTCCTTCGAATAAATCCTTTGCTATAGTCTCGTCCAAATTATAATTCGATTTAATTTTAGCCTGTTCCATAATATTTTCCTTTCTTTATCTATTGACCATTAAAATTTTCAAAATCAAACTCTGCTCTGAATTCAGGATTAAGTTTTAATCTAGCATCAAAATATAAACCTTTTTTGCTTAAAAATCCAGAAATAACATCTGTCCGTTTTTCTTTGATTAGTTTTGTGAACTGATCTTCCGGTATTTCAACACCAGCAACCTTTCCTATGAAGAAAGTGCAGCTATCAACATTATCCTTAATATTATTTTTACATTTATATCCGAAGTGAGTTTTTATAATAGGGCTTTCGCATTTAGGACATTTTAATCCAGGCAATTCCTTTACCTCATCTTCAAATACAAATCCTATTCCAGTTACTTTGCCATTTTCATCCTTCGACAAAGTAAGCTTTGCATCAAACTTTGTGCCTTTCTTTGATTTAAAGCCAGAAATTGTATCTGTAATACCATTAGTCAATAGTTCTTTGACCTGTGCCTCTTTTAGCTTCACACCAGCTACTTGACCAATGTTGAATCTGCATGAATCATCAGGATCTTCCTTATTATAATTGCTGCAACCATATCCAAAAGGTGTAACCACAATCTTTCCGCCACATAAAGGGCAAGTAACATCCTTGATTTCTTTTGCCTCAACATTATCAAAATCAAAAGTTATCTCATGCTTTCCTGTTTCCTCATTCTTTTTCAAAACAAGGCAAGCATCAAACTTCTTTCCTGATTTTCCTTTAAAACCACGGATTGTTTTGGTTGCTTGTTCTGTAAGCAATTCCTTTATATCAGAATCTGTAAGTTTTTTGGATGCTATCTCGCCAACAACAAAATCACATTTATTATCTTTATCAAAGTACTTTTCACAAGCATATCCAAAGTTTGTCTTTAAGATTTTATTGCCACAATCTGGACAAACAATGCCTTCAATGTAGTTCGGCTGTGCATTTTCAAAATCAAAGACAACTTCACTTCTACCTGTTTCTTCGTTCTTTTTAAGAACTAGAATAGCATCAAACTTCTTTCCCGATTTACCTTTAAATCCACGGATAGTATCACTTTTTCCTGTAGTGAGAATCTGTTGTGCAACTGAAGGGCTAATATTTTTACCTGCAATCGTTTTTCCTATATAGAATTTGCAGGAATTTTCTTCAGTAGAACTATAATTCACACAACCGTAGCCCGACATTTTCACAGCAATATCTCCACCGCAATCCGGGCATTTGCAACCTTCGAGTTTTGTAGCTTCTATGCCTTCAAAATCAAAGGCGATAACCTTCTTTCCCTCTTCGTTTGTTTTTAGCTTTAACTTAGCATCAAATTTCTGATTTGTCTTGGATTTAAATCCACTAAGAACTGGTGTGATTCCATCCTTTAAAAGAGACTCAAACTCGGCTTGTGCAAGCTTTCTGCCAGCCACTTCTCCAATAGAAAAATAGCACTGGTTTTCCTCTTGAAAGCGATGTTCACATGCAAAACCATAAGCAGTCGCAAAAATTTTTCCTCCACATGCCGGACAATTGATACCTTCAATATATTCCGTAGGTGTTTCAGAAAAATCAAAGGATGCTCTGAAGTCACCATCTTCATTTTTTTCCAGCTTAAGAACAGATTTAAAAGGTTTTCCAGACTTACTTTTAAATCCTTCAATTAAATCAGTCTTTCCCTCTGTAATAAGTTTTATAAATTGTTCCTCTGGAATATCAACGCCAGCCACCGTTCCAAGATTAAATTTACAATTAATTTCTTCATTAAAGTAGTTTGTACATCCGTATCCAAACGAGGTGGTAGTAAGCTCTCCCCCACACTTAGGGCATTTAATCCCAAGGGGCTTTCTTGTTGCAATTCCCTTTGAATCTTTGGTTGTAAAAGGATTAATTTTAAGAGCAATCGTCTGGTTTAAGTCCTGTTCAATCATATTCTTTGTTTCTTTTCGAATATAATCTTCCAGTTCCTTACGGTATTCTGTAAACTCAACTGTTCCGTTTATGATACCCTCAAGTCCCTTCTCCCAATTTGCTGTCTGTTCAGGCTTAAGCAGTGACGGCGTAGTGAGAAGTACAACTTCATATATCATCTCGCCCAGATTTTCTGGTGTAATAATCTGAGATTTATTATTTTGATTCAAATAGCCAATGCGGACAAGCTTTTCAAGGATTTCTCCTCTTGTAGCTGATGTACCAATACCAGTAGTCTTGATTTGTTCACGAAGCTCTTCATCTTCAATAAGCTTTCCAGCATTTTCCATTGCAAGAATAAGAGAGCCTGATGTATATCGCTTTGGAGGTGATGTCTTTCCTTCTTTAATATGATATCCATTAACATCAAGTACATCGCCAATATTAGCTTGTTCAAGAAATTCTACAAATTTCTCTTTTGAAAAATCTTCCTCTTCCCCTTCTTCACCATCTGGATTTTCATTAACATCATCTGAATTATTATCCGAATTTTTTGCTTTAGGTAAGCCTGCAATATCCAAATATCCAGGTTTAATCAGAATTTTATATCCAGCAAAAAGCTTTTCATTTCCAGCCTTCACAGTCACTTTTGCATTTTTATATTCTGCAGGTGGGTAGAAAATCGCAAGAAATCTTCTAACAATTAACTCATACACTCTTTGGCTAAGTGGTGACAATCTGTCAATACCATTACACTGGCCAGTTGGAATAATAGCATAGTGATCTGTTACTTTGCTATCATCTGTGTATGATGTCTTTTCTATACCAACAAACTTTTGTGAACCAATAATATCTTTTACAAAATTTGCTGTAGGACCATAATTTTGAAGTCCATAAAGATTCTTTTTAATTTCCTTTGCAACTGCTGTAGTTAAAACTCTTGCATCTGTACGAGGATAGGTAGTGTACTTTTTCTCGTATAGTTCCTGAATAATATCAAGAGTCTGTGCTGGAGAAATCTTGAACCTCTTTGAACATTCCGACTGAAGCTCTGCCAGATTAAAAAGTAAAGGTGCTTTCTTTTTAGAAATGCCTATATCTTTATCATCAATTACGGCCTCTACTTTTGTTAATTCTTCAATTAATTTCTCAGCACTTTCCTTTTCTTTAAAGCCATTTCCCTTGTCACCATATAATAATGGTGATTCGAAATATTTAGAACCTTCAACTGCTTTCCATTCTGCAGGAAAGTTCACATTGGAAAATTTTCCTACTACTTTAAAAAAAGGATCCTCATTAAAATTACGAATTTCGCGTTCTCGCTCTACCACCATTCCAAGGACACAGGTCATAACACGACCAATGGCAATGGCAGAATAACCTGTAGTAGCCGCCGCGTTGTTAATCATATTTCCATATTTTACAGAAAGCGCTCTTGAGAAGTTGATTCCAAGGCTATAATCCTCGATAGTACGCATAATACCAGATGCACCAAGCTTCGCATAATCACTCATCGGCTTAGCCTCTCTGATACCTCTAAGGATTTCATCATCAGTCTGTGAATCAATCCAAACACGAAGCTCAGTCATCCCCTCGCGAACACCACCATAGTTTCGTATGTTTTCTTCTATTGTCTGTCCTTCTTTTCCCGAGTCTCCTGCCCAATAGACAGTGTCTATATCATCACGATGAAGAAGATTGTTTACGACCTTATACTGCTCAGCTGCTGATTCTACAACACCATATTTGTATTCATCTGGGAGAAATGGTAAATCTTCCAGATTCCATTTTTTATATTTGATGTCGTATTCTTCTGGATATACCATTTGAACCAAATGACCATAGCACCAGCTAACAACATATTCATTATTTTCGATATAACCATTTTGATTGCCACTGACCTTAAGAACTCGTGCAAAATCTCTGGCAACAGATGGTTTCTCAGTGATAATTAGCTTTTTTCCCAAAACATAACTCCCAAAATATAATTTAGAATTAACAAAGTCAAAGCCTCTGCAATATCAATTGCAAAGGCTTCATCCGTTTAAAATTCTATTCAATTATATCAATTACAGCTCTGTCATGTCCACAAGAACAACGCTATTTTTTTCTTTTGATAATTCCACAAGCTTTTGATCAAACTTTGTTGCAGAGAATAAATAAATAGTATTGGCAGTAATACGTGCCTTTTTCATTGACTCAAGAAGCTCCTCATATCTAAGGTAGCTCATCTGTTTTTCTGCCCAGTTACAGATTCCCACAACATTTTCTCGATTTGAACTTTGACCAATAACATCAATGGTTCCTTCTTTTCCAATCCAAGTACCAATTTTAACAAGTTTGATTGGAAGCTGACCTACCACATTAAGAAGATGTAAGTACTCACGACAAACATCAACAAAATATGACTGAAGATATTCATCTAAATAAGGAGCGATAAACTCATTGTAGAAGGACTCAGGCTCCCTAGAGATCAGCTCTGATAAATGAGGATAAACAAATGTAAACCAGAAATTGATGTATGGATCTACAATTCTGTATACTCCTTTTTTGGTGTTATCCCATCCACCTGTCTCAAATGACACCACCTTGTCGATGACGTCGAAAGCAGCAAGATTCTTCATGTATACAGAAATCTTTGCTCGCGAATATCCTGTATCTTCAAAAAGATCATTGAGCTTTTCATTTCCAGCTGCAATTGAACCCAAGATTGTATTGTAGCAGGAAAGCTCTCGAAGCTCAGTTGAAATATACCCTTCTGCCTCTTTATATAAAAAGCCGGTAGGACTGAGAATATGTTCGCAAACATTTTGTTTTATAGTACGTCTACCATTCCATCTGTCAACATACTCTGCCACTCCGCCAATGATACCATAGGTACTAACTGACTGTGCCACTGTATAGTCTGGAAAAGCACGAACCACATCAAGGAATGAAAGATTTTCAAGTTTTATCATTTCATCCAATGCAGATTTTTGAGTACCAACAACTTCTTCAAAAGTGTTCTGTGCCCATACAATTGAAGAGCTAACAAGTATAATCATAACCTTGCCAGGATAAAGCATTCTATTCTTTAGGGAAACCAATGCTGAAAACAGCTCATTTGTCTTTTTAACAGCAAACTGAGCCTCATCTATAATGACAACAAGTTTTGAACCGTCATTAGAACGGAAATGAGTAAAGCTTTCCTCATAGTTTTCAGAAATCTTGAGGAACCTATATGTTTCTCGCATTTGCTTGTCTAAATAAAAAAGCTGCTTTGAATCTGAACATTGACGGCTTCGATAATAGAAATATGGCTTACCATTTGTAAAAGTATCAAGGAGGTCTTCCTTTCCACAACCAAGGCGGCCATATAAAAGGACAAAATTATTTCCATCGCTGTTGTAAAATGCCTCAAGTTTCTTAAGTTCGTTAGTTCTAGTCACCATAACAAATCTCCCTAGTAAATACTCAACTACCAATTGTACGGATACTATAATAACATACTTTACTTTAGTAGACTACACTAAAAAAGAATTTTATTCAAATTTAATATTTTGGCGACTATCTCATACTATTTGAGGTATATTCTATTATTTTTTAATAATACACGTTATAGAATTTATAGCATTTCCAACAATGCAGTTCTATCTAACAATGATAGCAATTCTTTAACAGTATTATACTTTTCTATATTCTGTTCTCCGATTGCATAATCTCCTAACATTTGAATAATTGATCCAGCAGTTTCAAAGTCATAAGCCTCCACCAATTCCTTAATATCCCTATATGCGCCATCCAACATTTCCTTAGAGATTTCTTTAAGATTTTCTTTAACTTCATCTGTTTCTATAGCAGCCAACTTTGTTTTATAGGATCTATAAATATCCAAAAGTTTTGGAGTCAATCGTTTTAATTCCTTACAATCCTTCACATCCCCGCTTTCTTCCAAGTGCATAGCAAGCTCCGATAGTTCCAAAGCCCCTACTAATCTTGCAGAGCTTTTTAAGGCATGAACTAGAATTGTATAATTTATTATATCTTTTTCCTTATAATAGCTTTCAATAAAATTTGCATTTTTATCTATAGAGTGATAAAAATCCTTTACCACCTGTTTATATGTATCAACATCTCCACAGTTTAAAATACCAGACTCTAAATCTACACCTTCCAGTTTATTTAATACACTATCTTCATACATTTTTTCAGAGGACAAGGTGTTATAGGTATCTTTACCATCATATATAGAAACTGCCAAAATTTTCTCTGCAGGAAGATAATGTAATAGTAGCTTTTCCAGCATAATTCCATTGATTGGCTTTGAAAAATAATCAGTAAAACCATGGGCTAAGTATTCTTCTCGTGCACCAGAAACTGCATTCGCAGTAAGGACTATTACTGGAACTTCTTTATTCAAATTATTCATCATTAATTTCATAGCTTCAAAAGTTTCAATACCATCCATTTCTGGCATTCTATGATCCAAGAAAATAATGTCATATTTATTCTGCGTTATTAGACTCAGGGTCTCCCTGCCACTTTCTGCTGTTGTGATTTGGATTCTTGTTTGTTTTAATAAACTTTTAAATACAGTTAAATTCATTGGAGTATCATCCACCACTAGGATTTTTGCATCCGGTGCCTGGAATGACTCATGATATTTCTCCGTAGTAGCAATGTATTCTCTATATTTTTCCTTAAAATCACCTATTGGTTCCCAAGAAATAACTTGCTGTTTCACTCCAAAAGAAAACATAGAACCAATACCATATTCACTTTGAACAACTAATTCGGAATCCATCATTGCCAAAATATTCTTTACAATATTCATGCCAAGCCCGGTTCCTTCAATAGTTCTATTACGCTCTTCTTCTATTCTTTCGAATGGTGAATAAAGACGCTTTATATCTTCCTCTTTGATTCCGATACCTGTGTCAGCAATTTCGAAATTCAGTATAATATTGTCTTCATCACATTTCTCATAATAAACCGACAACAGGATTCTTCCTTTTTCTGTATATTTCACAGAATTGGTAAGAATATTTGTAACTACTTGTTTTAATCTGATTTCGTCTCCAAAAAGGTTTGCTGGCATAGTTTTGTCTACATTTATTTCCAGTTCCAAATCCTTGTCACTGACCTTTGTTGAAACCATGTTTACCAGATCATTCAGCAAAGAGCCTAAATTATATTGCAATGGAAGTATTTCCATTTTTCCTGCTTCTATTTTTGAAAAATCAAGAATGTCATTAACTAAACTAAGTAGAGAATTACCTGCAGATTTAACATTACTTGCATACTCAATAATGTCATTATCCTGGGTTTCTCTTAGTATCATTTCATTCATTCCCAGGATAGCATTTATTGGTGTTCTGATTTCATGAGACATGTTTGAAAGAAATTTAGATTTTCCTTCACTGGCTTTCTTTGCAATTTGTAATTCAGTTTCAAGCCTTTGCTTTTCCTCCATTCTGTTTAAATAAGCCTCGATTTCATGTACCGTAGCACGTATTGCATCATACATTACCGAAATCTCATCATTAGACGAAATATTTATTTCATCAATTTTATGACCATATTCAATCTTCTCTTCATCAGAGGTTTTTGCATATTGTTCCATAAAATCTGACATCTCTCCTAACGGTCCTGCTATAAATGCCTTTACAAAGAAATTTGTAATGGCAGCAACAGGAACACCTATGCATAAAAGAAGCATAAGCATCTTTAAATCGAAAGATATCATTTCAGCATCCATCCTAAAGGACAAATTTTGTAGCTGCTCCATGATCACGTCTCTTTGTGCGGTGCTTATATCATTTGGAAGTGAAATATTTCTACTTATAAAAATTCGTTTTACATCCGGGTATAAAACCATCATGAATATTGCTACAGCATTTCCGAAAACAACTTCTATAAATACAATAATAGCTGTGATTTTTAAACTCACCTTTGTTTTTCTTAGTTTTTGAATTTTTTCGTTATTCTTAAAAAATTCTTCAGTATATATCAACCCTAATGGAAATGACTTTAAAATTGAATCTGGAGCATATTTAAAGAAAAAATATAAAGCAAACCCAGTACCATATACAGCAATACATTCCTTGTATGACCAAAATTGTTTATAAAAGAAGTTTTTAAAACTATAATCCATTTTAGCAACAGAAAAATAACAGAAGAAATTATTAACTGTAATTACAACCCATGTAATTGTACATGTAAGATATGTTTTCAATAGACTTTTAAACCAATAATATTGAGAGCATAAAGAAAATGTAAGAATAACACCAACATAGATAATCATTGAATACGAATTATCCATATTAAAAAAAAGCGTAAGTATAAAGACTATAAAAAAAACAGCAAAAGATATCACATACCCATACAATCCAGCCAATAATAGGATCGGAATTAAATAATATCCAGCTATAATATTGCTGTTAGTATTCGCAAAATAATCTGCACCATGAGTGCTTGTAATATGTCCAAACCCTAAAAAAAGTAAAAGAAGCATCACATAACCAACTAACTTTTGAACTTTCGAACCACTATTAAAAACATAACTGGTGTATGATTTATATTTATTGCTCATATATGGCCCCCCATATTAAAAACATCCACGTAAAATCCCTTTTTAATGCTATCACAACTTGTTAAGTCAATGGTTTAATTACTATGAAATAACTGTTATTACTTTGTGATAATATCTGAATATAAAATACAACAAAAAACATTCATTCACTTAAACGTTTACGCTATAATAAATCAAGGACAATATTTATATGGACTTTTTCCTTAAGTATCCGTAAGATGTCCAAATTATTTTTTTAGTTGGGGATTTATACTATGAAAAAAATCTTTGTTAATCAGGTAGGCTATTTAAAAAATAATCATAAAAAAGCTGTTTTCAATTTTAAGCCTTCAAGCTTTACTATTTTGGATGCCAACGAAAACTGTGTATTCGAAGGTACTGCCACTCACTTTGGTAAGGATTCAATATCCGGAGAAGACTTAAGCATTGGCGACTTTAGCCAACTATCAACCACCGGCGGCTTTAAAGTAATTGCTGATGGAGTTGAAAGCCACTGTTTTTCTATTTCAGATAGTTGTTATGATAAGTTATTAAAAAACGTATGCAAATGCTTCTTCTATCTTCGTTGTGGCAGCGGCCTTTGTAAGGAGCACTCAGGTATTTATTATCACAAACCTTGTCACTTAAAAAAGGCATCTGTTTATGGAGAAGATGTTCAACCTGTTGATGTTAGTGGTGGTTGGCATGATGCCGGTGATTATGGGCGCTACTCTACTGCAGGAGCTGTTGCTGTTGCCCATCTTCTTTATAGCGTTAGATTTTTTAAAGATTTATTATGCGTGAAATTTGATATTCCAGAGGAAAAATGTGATAACGGTCTACTTCCAGATATACTTGCTGAAGCAAAGGTCGAACTAAATTTTCTAATGAAGATGCAGCGTGAGAACGGAAGTGTCTGGCATAAAGTCACTACTTTTAGCCATGCGCCATTTATCCGTCCAGAGGATGACACTGAAGAACTATTTCTGTTTGATGTTTCCTCTCTTGCCACCGCTGATATTGCAGCAGTTTTTGCATTAGCATTCACCATTTATAAAGATTACGACATCTCATATGCCAACCTGCTTTTGGAACGAGGTCTTAAAGCATATAAGTGGCTGAAGGAAAATCCTAATCCACTACTCTTTAAAAATGCAGAAGGTTCAAACACCGGAGAATACCCAGAGCCTGAAGATTATTCCAACAGATTTTGGGCAGCCTGCGCTCTTTACGAAGCCACAGGTAATAAAGAATATTATAACGATGCTCTGCTACAAAAAGAAAACATCATGAATTATGACGGAACCGCCAGCGAACAGGGTGCACATAGAAATCCCCTTACCTGTTTTGGATGGGCTGATGTGGCTGGTCTAGGCTCACTTTCATTATTCTTAAGAAATGAGGATAACGACATTTGTCTAATAGCTAAAGAACAATTTTTATCGGAAGCATCCCGTCTAAAAAACAATGCCGCACAAAATGGCTTTAACCTTTGTATGACAAAAGATGATTTCATTTGGGGCAGCAACATGGAGCTTTTAAAATATCTAATGATCCTTACAATTGAAAATAAAATTAAACCAGATGAGAGCAATGATGCACTTATCACATCAGGTCTTGATTATCTGTTAGGTTGTAATAGCATGGACACTAGCTATGTAACTAGTGAAGGTGAAAATGCTTTCAAAAACCCACACCTAAGACCTACTTTTGCAGCAAATATACCTGCTTGGCCAGGGCTAGTATCTGGCGGGCCAAACCTGGGATTGCAAGATGAAATCGCTTCTGCTCTACCTAAGGATTTGCCTCCTATGAAATGTTATACAGACCATGTACAGGCGTACTCACTTAATGAAATAACTATATATTGGAACTCTCCACTTGTATTTGTATTAGCCGGACTTATATAAAATTTTACAACGACATTCTATAACGAATAAAATACACATATTATTGATATAATAAGCCCTGTAATTATTTATCAAAAACTTTAATATATCCTATGACTTCTCCTAACATTCCTACATCCTGGATTGTCGAGAATATAAGCATGTGAGGTGCATTTTTATGAATAGAAAAACCAAAGGTGATTATTTATGGCTTGTTTTCTTTATCATAATATTTATTAATGGATTTGAATCAGGCGGATACCAGGCTAGCTTACTTGATATTGGTAAAACCTACGACCTTTCAACAACTTCCAAAGGCATTTTTGCATCTGTGGAATTATTTGCCACCATGCTTGCACCTATAATTTTAGGTGCCTGGGCTGATAGAAGTAACAAACTTAATTTCCTAAAATTGTTTTTGATAATACAGCTTGCCACATCATTTATGATCACAATTTTAACATCAAGAATTATATTTTTAGGAGCAATGTTTATTATTGGACTGACAACCAGTGCCCTTCAATTTGTAGCCATAGCAGCACTGGTAGATTATTACCCATTAAGTGGCAACAAGAAAATAGGCTATCTCACATCCATGTATGCGCTCGGCGCGTTCGTGGCACCTCTTGTAGTTGCTTTTTACCTGCATTTAGGCTTTAGCTGGCGAACACTTTTCGCATCTATGGCTATAACTTCGGCAATTGCTGTTTTTGGATTAGTACATCCATCAGACACAGTTAGGGAGGATGTAGATACTATTATAAAAGAAAATGCCGTAGGGAAATTTATACTTCCTGGCATTTTAATGTTATGTATTGTCATGTGTATATATGTTGGATATGAAAACGGATTTGCATTCTTTATAGATACATTATTTGCAGAAGAATTCGCATCATCTCTAGGAAAATATGCACTTAGTATATTTTGGATTGTTATGATTCCTTCACGAGTTATGGTAGGTCACACATCAAAACATTCAAGCGCTATACTAATTTGTGCTACAATAGCAATTCCTACAATCACATTTATCATTGCCCAGCTCTCAAGTGATATTGCTGTTTTTTTGCTTTGTATTCCTCTAGGCTTCGCCTGTGGTTCAATTTACCCTTGTGTCCTCACCTTAGCTATGCCATTTGCTGGAGCACATAAAGCTACTGCTACTGGCATGATAACTACCGCCACCGGAATAGGCGCCGTAGTCTTCACTGCTTTGACTGGATACATGGGTGAAAAGTGGGATTTAAAAACAGCAGTTGTATTCCTGTCATATTTCTTTGTGATTTCTCTTGCTGCAGTAATATTGTTAGCTCATAAATTTTCAAAAAACTTAACTTCTGAATAATATAATTCCCAATAATTATTAATTGGCTGAAATAACAATTCAGAACTATTATATTCAATCTTTTTATATTATCGTTGCGCTTTTGTTGCGCTCCTTCCATAAATTTTCACTAGTTTTTACGAAATGTTTTTGTAATTATTTCCGAAATCTTTCCGCTATATTGACACATGTGTGTATTATCTATTATTTTGAGAGTCAGAGGATGACCGGTAACGTTTCCAGTAAATGCCGGTTAAGGAAACCGTTTGCGCAGCATCTTTGGGCCCATTAAAACATAAAAAAATCTATCCGTTTCTTTTCATGAGAAAAAATATAAATCAAACGGAAAAATTGGAGGGTTAAAATGACTAACAAAAGAATGATAAAGAAATTACTATCTATCGCATTAGCTTCTGGCATTGCCATCAGTGGATTTGGATTTACATCTTTGGATGTAAATGCTGCCAACACAAACAGCTATGGTTTGGCAACTAACATCAAGGATGGCAATATATTACATTGCTTCGATTGGACATACCAGCAAATAATTGATGAACTTCCAAACATTGCAGCAGCTGGCTTTACTTCTATTCAGACATCTCCTGCCCAGCCAGCAAATGCCTCAGCCGGATCTGCCTGGTATTATCTATATCAACCAAATGGTTTCTATGTTGGAAATGCAGGCCTTGGTTCAGAATCAGACCTTAAGAGACTTTGCAGCGCTGCTGATAATTATGGCATAAAAATAATTGTTGATGTTGTAGCAAATCACCTTGCTGGAGATCATACAAACATCGACGCCAGCCTGAAGGATTCCCAATATTGGCACAACCTATCTTCAGGAATTGATTACAACAATCGCTACGAAATCACACATAAAGACATTGGCATGGCTGATTTAAATTCAGAGCATCCATACGTGCAGGAAAAAGTAAAGAACTATGTAGCACAGCTCAAATCTGACGGTGTAGATGGTATCAGATGGGATGCAGCAAAACATATCTCTCTTCCTTCAGAATCATGCGGTTTTTGGAGCAGTGTAATTGACCGCTCAATATTCAATTACGGAGAAATACTTGGCGGTCCAGTTGGAGGTAACACATCATTAGCAAATAGTCTTATGAGTGAATATACTGATTACATGTCTGTATCTGATTCAGTATATAGTACAACTGTTATGACTGCATTTAATAATAATTCAGTTCCAAGTGCATATGGCAACTGGGTAAATGTAAACGGTATTGACGATAACGAAGTTGTGTACTTTGCAGAAAGTCATGACACCTTCTCCAATAATGAAAATGAAGAGGGCTGGACAAAATATATAAGTCAAAATAAAGTAGATAGAGCTTATGCTATACTTGGTGCTAAGGCAAACTCTTCTGCCCTTTATTTCTCAAGACCTTCAGAAACCAATAAGCATAATATCAAAGTTGGTGTAAAAGGAAGCACACATTTTAAGAGTAATGAAGTTGCAGCTGTAAATAAGCTTCACAATTCATGTGTTGGAGAAAGGGAATACTATAGCACATCTGGAAATATTGCTATTCTCTCAAGAGAAACAGGTGCTTCTATAGCACTTGGCTCTGGAAGTAACCAGAATATTTCTATAAACAATCCTGGTGGAACTCTTCAGCCTGGCACTTATACAGATCAGGTAAATGGCGGTACATTCACTGTTACAGATTCAACAATTAAAGGTTTCGTTGGAGCTAGCGGTATCGCGGTTTTACTTAAATCATCAAACCAGGATAATCCTGTTTCTAATAACATGACTCTTTATTTTACTAACAATTACAACTGGAATAATATTTATGCCTATACATGGGGTGGTTCATCTTCTATGAATTGGCCAGGCAAAGCTATGACATATGCAGCACAAAATGACTACAATGAAGCTACATATTCAATTACTGTTCCAAGTGATATTACTGGTGTTATTTTCACAGACGGAAATGGAAATCAAACTGTTGATATTACAAATGATATTTCAAATGGAAAGGGCTACTATATTACAGGAAATTCAAATAACAAATATACAGTAGGAACATATTCATTAAAATAACCACAACATTAAAGGGGCTACAAATGTAGTCCCTTTATCCATTTCTATAGATTCTCCTCTCCCCACTTTTTAAGCTGAAGAAGAATTGGTATAAGACTTTTTGCCTTTTCAGTTAAGCTATATTCTACTCTCACTGGCATTTCATCATATTGAATACGACTGACAAGTCCATCTGCCTCCAAATCTTTCAGCGATTGTGCAAGCATTGTATTGGTAATGCCATATACAGCACGTCTCAAATCCCCATATCTGGCCACCTCGTTATTATCGATGACACAGAGAATCATAATCTTCCACTTGCCTCCTACAATATTTAATACTTTTTTCAATCCACAGCCTTCGCCTGCAATGTCTTCACATAAAGGTTCTTTTTTCATAGTCAGTTTTTCCTTACTAGGTTAATTAATAATGCGTACTTGATATATTTTTCTTACCACATATAATAATCATATCTTAATGATATTTGTCAAGTGCACAGACTCAGATTATTAATTAAAGTAAAAGGATTTAGATATGGCAAAAAAAAGAGCAAATGTAAATAAAAACATATGTGTAGCTTGCGGTGTATGCAGATTGGAATGTCCACGAGAAGCAATCAAAATCCACCAGGGATGCTACGCCCTTGTAAATGAAGAAATATGTGTAGGCTGTGGTTTATGTCAAAAAGCCTGTCCTGCTAATGCAATAGAAATAAAAGAAAGGATCTAAGATGGCAAATAAAAAACAAAAACACTGGTATAGTTATTTATGGATTTGGAGCATTATTTACTTTGCTCTTGGGTTCTTCAATATATTATTTGCATGGCTTGGCATGATAGATTTTATTTTGCCCCTAGTATTTGCAATTGTTGGAGGAAATAAATGGTTCTGTAACAATATGTGTGGCCGCGGCCAACTATTTTGGGTACTAGGCAGAAATGTTGGATGCTCCAGACGTAAGCCGGCACCAAGATGGCTTGCCTCAAAATGGTTTAGATATGGATTTCTTGCATTTTTCCTCACAATGTTTGGTACTATGATTTTCCAGACATATTTGGTCTTCTCCGGTGCCAATGAATTGCGCAAAGTTGTAAAACTATTTTGGACCTTTAAGGTACCTTGGCAGTGGGCTTATTCAGGAAGCATCTTTCCTGATTGGGTGGCTCAGTTCTCCTTTGGATTTTATAGTCTGATGCTCACCTCCACTTTGATAGGATTAATAGTCATGTTACTATATAAAGAAAGAACCTGGTGCACATTCTGTCCTATGGGTACAATGACTCAGGGAATTTGCAAATTAAAATCTCACGATAAATAAGAAGAAAAGGAGTTTTAAAATGACACTAGAAGAAAGAGCTAATATAGCAGCAAATTTGAAGGCAACTGGGCAATGCAACTGCACCCAGTCTGTATTAAAGGTTTTTGAAGATAAAATAGATATTTCACCAGAAGAACTTTCAAAAATTGCTTCTGGATTTGCAGCCGGAATGGGTTGTATGGAAAGCACATGTGGTGCATTGATTGGAGCTGTAATGACAGCTGGAATGATTACAAATGGTTCTGGCACACCAAAATTTTCAAAAGAAATCGTTGCAAAATTTAATGATAAATGTGGCGCCACAATCTGTAAGGATTTAAAAGGTATTGGTACAGGACAGGTGCTCTGTGAATGTCCTGATTGTGTAAGAAATGCAGTGCTTTCACTTGGGGAGACACTTGATTTATAAAAAATATAAAAGGACCAAATAAGGTTCCCCCTATTAATGGGGGAACCTTTTCTAGTCCTTTAAAAACTTCTGTATTGCGTGAGCAACGCCATCTTCGTCATTGGATGGTGCTATATAATCTGCCCATTCTTTTGTTTCTTCCTGGGCATTAGCCATTGCAACAGCCACCCCAGCATATCTCATCATAGGAATATCGTTATATCCATCACCACAAGCTATCAGCGACTTTCGGTCTATACCTAATGTACTTAGAAGTGTTTCCAATGAGGAAGCTTTTTCAATTCCCTGCGGTGTAATTTCCAAAAAGTAAGGATCTGAAAAGAATATGTTAACAGCACCTTTTAGTTTTTCATCTAGCTTTGATTGTACCTGCTTTAACACCTTATGCTCCCCTACGCAGAGAAACTTCACAGGTGGATCCAACTGAGCTTCCTCTTCTAGATGGAACACCTGTCTTATTGGAATGTTATTTATCTTTGATTCCAAATGTACATATTCGTCATTCTGATTATTGGTAATGATTCCATCAGCATCGTAAGTAAGTGTGGTAATATCAAACTTGTTGGCACAATGAACTATATCTGCATAATACTTTTCAGGAATAGTCTCCCTTCGAATCACCTGACCAGTCTTGCAGTCTATAATCATGCCTCCATTATATGCCAGCATATAGCCCCCAAGTTCATCTAAATGAAGCTGCTTGGCTATATTTTTTATACCTGGAACTGGACGACCAGATGCAAGTATTATTTTGATTCCAGCTTTTGCGGCCTGTGTTATTACTTCTTTATTCTTTTTGCTAATTTCCTTTTTGCTGTTTAAAAGGGTACCATCTAAATCTAACGCAATTGCTTTGTATCTATTCATTTTATTCTATTCCATTCTTTGTTTTACATATCTTACCATATATTTTTTATAGTAAAAAGTAAATGATTAGACCACAAAAATAAGATACATTAAAATTTGCATTAAATAATTAAATTCTGTAAAATAAACAAAGCATTTTTAGGATCGAGGTAGAATAATGGCATTTATTGGAATATTATTAGTAAGTATATTGATGATAGCTATTTTCCTGGCTGTTGTTGGTTTTGTTCTTTTTCTTATCTGTGTCGGTGTAACAGCGATTGTCAGCAGTGCTATTCTTGCAAATACTGGTAAGCCACTTAGTGAATCAAAAAGGAAAAAAACACTGGTTATTATTTTACTTGTTGCAGCAGTACTTGCTCTAGTTCCATCAAGTTATTTAATATATCAATTTATAACGGGATTCTTATTATAAAAAATTAGGATGTTACAACGTATTTTCGTCTGTAACATCCTTTTTTTATCTGCTTACATCCAGTTATAATCTCCTCCAGTAACTGCCAAAGAAAGAAGTGCATCCATTCTCTCTATATCTTCTTTGCCACGGACAACCTGCAAAAGCTTGGCTGTTTCCTTAGCTACTGGCATCTCTTCATCAGGTCCAATTTCCATATCAGGCTCCTTACCACAGTATGGGCAAATCAGACTTGGTCCAACCTGAACTGACAAAAATCTATTTGCACACTCGCTACATTCATAAAATCCTGCAAGTGTTATTTCGTCTGGTACGTAGTACATTAAATTTCCTCCAATCTATAATAAGATAAATATAATTTATTTAAGAATTTGCATTGGTTTCCACCGTAAAAAATCTCCTGATACAAGTGAATATCTAATCCTTCGCTTTTTCCCGATAATGCTGTCATGAAATCTGCTCTCTCCATGACAATGGCCATAGACCACCTGTTCAACTTTATATTGCTCTGCAATTTTTGTGAAGATACTATTGCTTTGAAGAATGTTTGTAGGCGGGTAATGCAAAAACATAATATATTTATTATATCCATCAGCTTTTGCTGCTTCAATAGATGCTATTAGCCTTTCGGATTCTCTTTTTACAAGCTTCTCGGCATGCTCTGCCTCTGCTTCATCCCAGCCTTGAACATTTCCATATCTATCTACATAAAATGGTCCTTCGAAGGTGTACCCTTTTGTGCCAACCAAAGCATAATCCGCATATACGTAATAGTTATTCTGTAGGAATTCTAGCTTTCCAGCAAACATCTCGTTTAGTTTGTCTGTCTTCTTCGCATCCCAAAACATATCGTGATTGCCCCTAAGGAGTATCTTCCTGCCAGGCAGGTCACTTATATACTTTAAGTCCTTTTCACATTCCAAAAGATTTTTGCCCCAGCTATGATCTCCCACCAATACAAGGGTATCATTCTCTGTCATCACCCTATTACAATTATCTTTAAAAATAACTTCATGATTCTGCCAGACTTTATCTTCAATCTGATTCTTGGCTTTTAGCTGGGATTGAAAATGTAAATGCAAATCTCCTATAGCATATAGACTCATAGTTTATCCTTTATTCCTGTGCTAAATCAACTCTCCACTGAAATGTTGTATCTCGTGCTGAATAATCTGGGCTGTAAATCCACTGTACTTGCCATGCTTAGGCTGGAAGTTCTGGTCCTCGTGTTTTTAGTACTGCACTATAAATCCTCGCTCATCCTCTTCCACAGGAATCCGCTCCTTCTTCAAATCATAAATATCGATATATCTATCATTTGCCAGAGATTTAAGGAACATATAAATCTCCTGCTCCGAGCCCTGAATTTCCACAGTAACGGAACCATCGTATTCATTTTTCACATACCCTGTCAGGCGATACTGGTCAGCAATATAATTTGCTTTATATCTAAATCCAACACCCTGCACACGGCCAGTAAAGACCATGTGATATCTAACTAATTCTTTCATTTGAATAATCTTTCCAATAAAACTAAATTGCTGCAGCAACTACACGTATTGTTTTCATCGCTACTCCTGCTTCTCCTGTCTTTCTCTTTTGTTATGTTTTATTATATAGGACTAGCAAAATCATTCATAGTCATCATCTGAATCTAAGCCATAGTATAGCATTTCATTGTACTTGGCATTAGCTGCCTCACTAGCCTTCTTTTCACGCCATCTTTCTATATCACTGCAAATGGCAAGGGCCTCGTCCACTATGAGCTCTGCAGTATTTGGCTTTTCATTGTAAAGATACGCCATCATCCTTTCCATAGCCTTCGGGCTGCCTAACATCTTTGCCAGCTGTACCCCCAGCTCATCTGGAAACCCCAGACTCCTTATAGCCTGTACTAAATCGTCCCTGCTTCTAGCCCATTCTCTTTTAAAATCCATGCCGCCTCCTAAATGCAGTACATTTTCATAATATAAAAATCATCATCAACATATATCTTCCTGTAAAATGTTTTGATCAGACTTTTATTATACTTACATTCTATATACTAATACATTTGGAATGATTATTCACCTAATTAGACTTTAAATAAATCAGAACTTCGTTTGAGGAGCAAATAGACTATAAAGCAAAATTCTAATCTGTGATTATATAATTTCGGCAGTATGATGATATTGCATATGTTAAAATATTTGCTATGAAAAACTTTGAGAAATTAATAAATGAATCCTTACACGAAGTCACTCGCATCGGTATAAAGCCAGGTGTAATTGTGTCATTCACGATTAATAAAAGAGCAAAAACCAGATGGGGACTTTGTAAGCAAAATCCAGATAAGACTTTTGAAATCCAGATAGCTGAAAAGCTACTTTCAGATGAAAGAATTTCCGAGAAAGCTTGCAAAGAAACCATCATTCACGAAATCCTTCACACCTGTAAAGGGTGCATGAAACACACTGGGCAGTGGAAATACTATGCTGAGGTTATGAATCAAGTATACGGTTACAACATCAAGCGTGTTACTACAGGCACTGAAAAAGGAGTTGAAGATTACAAAACCGAAAGTTCCATGGCAATCAAATACATATTTACCTGCGAAAACTGTGGCGCTACCATTTATCGTAAACGCGATAGTCGTTTCACTAAAAATTATCGTAATTACGGCTGTGCCAGATGTGGAGCTGTGGCTTGGAAAAAAGAATTAGCCTAAGTCTTGCACAACATAAAACAAGAGGATGCTGTAATTACAACATCCTCTTTTCATTAAAGTGCTTTTCTTACTACACCTTTTGGATCTTTTATCAAGAGATAAACAACCCATATTATCATTGCAAATGCAATTACTGAAAGCCCTAAAAAGCTGTCATTTATCATATCCTCTAAAGCAGGATTAAAATACTCTGCCCCTAATTCCGCATACTCTGCAATAGCATCTACAAACCACATTATTGAAGCTCCCCAAAACATAAACATCAACACATGAAGCTTCATATCATCATTTTTTCTGTTGTACCACAAAATTGTAGTAATAAGAGCTGCAAAAACTGTAATTAATAATGTCATTTCGCACCTCCTAATTTGTAGATTTAACGTCAGGAAGTGGTCGCTTAACAATAACATCTGCAGCAACACAAATTCCAACCCATACAGCAGTTACAAGTACAGCCATTCCAACACCAACTGTTCCCATTTCATGAAGCATCTCAGCTTTATCTGCAGGATTCTCCATTGCAGTCAAAAATGGGAAAAATGGCTTTACCTCTCCATGCCAAACATGCTCGTATGCTAAAAGTACTGAGCCTCCCCAAAGAAGATTTGTGAGCCACTTTAACTTACGCGAAAATGGAATACCATTCTCTTTATTATCTGGCTTTATTTCCTTCTTTTCGATTGTTTTCTTTACTATAGTTGTTACAACAGCTTCACCAGCTGGTACTGTAAAACAAGCCATAACACTACCTCCTTATCAACTATTACTATTGAATTATAGCAATAAAAAAAGGAGGCGGTTATTCAGATTTCATAGTTATATATTCCTAAATGGAATAGACCAATTAATGACATTCTTCTAATGGAGGTCTATAAGACTCACATCTTCGTGTGGATTAACCTTTGCCAGTCCAAGACGAACAATACTGGCATCAATTCTTTGAAAATCCACCATAGTCTGGACTGCAGCAAGCATTTGCTCCTTGTTCAGTGTCTTTGCCAATGTAATGTGTGGCAGCCATGAAAAGGGCCTATAGCAGTTGCTAATAGCTGTATCAGGAATATCCTTAAAGCAATCAAAAACCTGTTGTTCTAGATTTTGCAAATACTCATTCAGATAAGGCGAAACATACAAAACCTTTGGCATAAGCTGCCCCACAGTGATTAATGAGATGTCGCCCATTGAAATTTTGCCCTCAAGCTTATCAAATGCAGGGGCCAACACATCAACACGCCTAGCTTCAATGGCAGACAATGTCAAATGTGGTGTAACATGATTTGCCACCATAAAATCATTTCCAGTGGCCTTTGCAGCTTTTTCAATGTATCCCTGCAAAACTCTATTTGTGTTTTCATCAAAATAAGCAGATATTAAATACATAATTTCTATAGCATTTTCCTTTGAAAAAATTTTAATCCTGAAATCATAACGTGATTAAAGCGGGTATGTTTTTGTACCAAATTACTCCCACTTCTTCCATACATCTGGCTGATAGCCTAGTGTAGACTGCTTTCCATTTCTTACAACTGGAGTCTTGATAATCTGCTGAGACTCAAGAAGCTTCTCCAGTTTGTCCTCATCTGCAATATGCTGAAACAAGGCAACAGCATCCTGGTCCTTCGCATTTACGTTAACCATATTTGCGATACCACCATTAGCAGAAGCAACTGATGTAAGCTCTCCCTTGCTCATGCCTGTTTCTTTCATATCGATGAACTGATATTTGATGCCACGCTCCTTGAAAAAGCGCTCTGCTTTCTTTGTATCGTTGCACTTTTTAGTGCCAAAAATTTGTATGTTCATAAATTGTTATCCATCCTAATTTACATAATAATAGTTTTAATTTAGTCATTAAACACTCAGATGACAATATTTAAACAAAAATAACCATATTATATTTTATTTTTCATCAGTATACTTCCACTCCCCAAACCCACAATTCTGAGCAGACTTATAAACCGGAAGTATCACAGCCTCAAGTTCCCTTTCAAATCGTTCGTATTCAATATCAGATTCGTATATACGATATCTTAATCTATCATCATTAAAATGCTTCTTTGTGCATTTCTCAAATTCTTTATGAACCACATCATACTCGCGCATCATTCTGTATGACTGATACTCTAGCATTGCCAGGCGTTTAAAATATGTATTCCAGTCTGGCAAATTATTGCTCTTAGAGCTATTGATACTTTTCGTGGTAGGATTCAGGTTCCACATCTCATCATGTGCCACGTACGACCAAGGCACAAAATGATCTATAGAAATATCCTTTGCAGTAAGAATGGTCTCGCCATAAATCTCCTTCACCAGCTCTGGGGAAATGGTCAAAATCAGCTTCCAGTATTTCTTAACATCATCCAGTTTTCTTTCCTGTGGTG
>CAMJBT010000044.1 GCA_946403965.1 uncultured Pseudobutyrivibrio sp.
ATGATAGAAAGAAAACGTGAAAGACTTAGAGAGGATTTGAAATGGCTTTAAACAAAAAACCAGTTAACGGAATGAAAGACATACTTCCATACGAGATGGAGGTTCGCGATTATGTTACATCTATTATAAAGGATACATATCGTTCATTTGGATTTACACCAATCGAGACACCAGCTATGGAGTCAATTGGAAATCTTTCAAATAAGCAGGGTGGAGAGAATGAAAAGCTTATCTTCAAGGTAATGAAGAGAGGCGAGAAGCTCAACATCCCTGAGGCAACAACAGAGGAGCAGGTTGTTGATTTCGGTATGAGATACGACCTTACAGTACCTCTTTGTCGTTTCTATTCAAATCATGCTAATGAACTTTCAGCACCATTCAAGTCTCTCCAGATTGGTTCAGTTTGGAGAGCAGACAGACCTCAGCGTGGTCGTTATCGCCAGTTTACACAGTGTGATATAGATATTCTTGGAGAGCCTAGCAACCTTGCTGAAATCGAGCTTATCCTTGCTACTACCACAACACTTGGACGCATTGGTTTCAAGAACTTCGAAATCCGTATCAATGAGCGTCGTATCCTAAAAGCAATGGCTGCATATGCTGGCTTTGCAGAGGATGATTACGATTCAATTTTTATTACACTTGATAAGATGGACAAGATTGGACTAGATGGAGTATCTGCCGAGCTTCTTGAGGCTGGATATTCTAAGGAGTCTATCGATAAATACGTAGGATTATTTGCAGCCCTTGAGGATGTTAAGGATGTTGCAGCAGGCATGGATGTGCTTCTTGAGAAACTTGGTGAGTTTCTTGATACAGAAGTGGCAGACTGGATGCGTGAAATTGCAGCAGCTGTAAATGCTACAAAAGAAGCTCAGTTTGAGCTTGTATTCGATCCAACACTTGTACGTGGCATGAGCTATTACACAGGCACAATCTTTGAAATCGCCATTCCTGAGTTTGGTGGTAGCTGCGGTGGCGGCGGACGTTACGACAAAATGATTGGCAACTTTACAGGCCAGAACACACCAGCCTGTGGTTTCTCAATTGGATTTGAGCGTATTATCCTTCTTCTTATGGAACAGGGCTTCAAGGTGCCTGGTGCTAACAAAAAGGTTGCATACCTGGTTGAAAAGGGCTATCCAGCTGAGAAGCTTGCAGAGGTTATGTCTCAGGCAAAGGATGCACGTGCTGAAGGTCAAACCGTACTTGTTGTCCGAATGAATAAAAACAAGAAGTTCCAGAAGGAACAACTCACAAACGATGGCTATGAAGAATTCGTCGAATTCTTCAATCGCTAATCTATAATATTGCCCATCTGCGGCCCCAACGAAAAGTTAGGGCCGCAGATGGGCAAGTATTAAAGTTTAGCGAGCGCGAATGTCGAGGATTTCTCCTATGTACATTGTGTGGAAGTCATCCAGGTGGCGCTCGGTGTATTGGATGTTAAGTATTTTCTGGTCGAGGATTGTGTTTTCGGTCATTGGAACAGCTGCAATTTTGCGGCAAAGTATGATGAAGTTGGCACCATCAATGTATGGAACTTCCAACGCGTGAGCGATTTCAACACGGCATGCCTTCAACTTATCTTCGTTACGTCCAGAAAGCTGGTCCAATATTTTCATTAAGCGAGCGTTATTTACATCATTCATATCAAAGAAGCAGGCGGAAAAATATTCCCCTTCATCCAAAAGCTCTTTTGTGTATCTAGTGTTTCTGAGAAAGGCATAGAGCACGTTCTTTCCCCAAATATGTCCGACTCCACCGTTGTGAGATGAGGTAGCGTTAACTTTTCCATTAGATTCAGCTACAATAGCTACGCCTTCATCTGAAAGCTTTTTAATTGGATTCCATTCAAGCATATTGATTGGATAAGGTTGAAAAGTGTGCATAAAAATCCTTCCTTTCTTTTGTTGAGTCTTTGTGATGATCTATAATCGATTTGGTATCACAAGAACCTATAAATTATTATTTTGCATAAATTTCAAAAATTCACGTTCAGGTAAAGGCTTTGAAAAATAAAAGCCTTGTATATAATCTGCCCCCAATTCCTTCATGGTTTCGAATTCTTCGGCTGTTTCAATACCTTGAGCAATTATTTTTATACCCATTGAATGGGCCATTTCGATAACAGCTTTTACAATAACCTGAGCTTTAGTGTTTTCAAAATATTCTTCGGATAGAAGCTTAGCTAGCTTTACTGTATTAACAGGCATATCTACAATATAATTCAGATTTGAGCTACCAGAACCAAAATCATCTAAAGAAAAGGAAAGACCATGATCTTCAAGTTTTCTCATGTTGTTGTATAGGTTTTCTTTACTTCTAAGAGAGCTTGTTTCTGTTATTTCTAAATTGATAAGAGACGGATCTATTTGATAATTGGTCAATAGTTGAAGAAACTTGGAAGTAAAAACGGGGCTTTCTCCCTGTTTAACTGAAAGGTTCAATTCTATGTGCTCCACACCTATGCGCTCTATATGATAAGACTTTATAAAAGAAAGAGTCTTTTTATAGATTTCATCAGAAAGTGGAACGATTCGTCCAGTTAGTTCAACAATTGGGATGAATTCGCTTGGCTGAAGATACGACCCATCATCCATTTGAATTCGAACCAATGCCTCAGCGGAAGTAAATGTTTTTGTGGCAATGTTATAAATAGGTTGATAGTGTACTTCTATACGATGGCGCTCCATTGCATCAATAACCAAGCGTTCAATACTTCGCTGGCGACGAACGGTCTCCATTATCTCCTCATTTACCACAGTTTCATTTCCAACCAACAGATTGTGTTCACTTGGAATAAAATTCGCAAGTAACAGCATCATTTCATCTGGAGAATCAGCAATATTGCCATCTGGAACAATTGTGTAATAAGGATTTAGTAAGGTGACGGCATCGGAAAGGTTTGAGTTGCTCTCAACTGAGTTAATAAAAGTCGAGATTTTAAATTTTGTGCTTTCAATAAAATCTGTGTCAGGAAAAGTTAAAAGGAAATATCCTTCTGCTGTATCAAAAACCTTTACATTATCCACTGTAAATAAAAACTCAGAAAGCATCTCGATTGTCTTCCTAAGAAGTTTATTTTCTTCGGCAGAGTCTGCATTTGTTTTGAATGATATCATCATCAAAGAAAAATGCTGTTTGGTCAGATAAAGATATTCAAGATATTCCTTTATTACTGCCGAACTGAAATGTCCAGTTTTTCTAGAAATAAAACCTTGTGGATTTTCTAGTTCAAAATACATTATCAGTGCACCGATGCAGGAGGCGAAGCTTACAATTAGCAAATTTGGTTTGAGATACTGAATTACAGCAGCCAATACCCAAATTCCCATCCAAATAAAAAGAGCACTAATTTTCTTTGGCTTTAAATATTCCTTTAATAGAGCTGTTGATGCAATCAGTGACAAAATATAGATAGTTACAAACAGATAAGTAGCCTTTGTTGCAGGGCCGTAAGTATACAGCACGTGCCCATCATAATAATATTCAATATGTAATAAACAGGTTATAACTACGCCTATAAGAAAGAATCCCTGGTAGCATAGACCCAATATCTTTTCATGTTTAGTACCCAATATTTCAAATGTATCGGCAACGGTGTAACCTAACGCAGAGACAGCTACACATTCCAGGGATACAAGATACATTTTGCATACAGCTATAACAGCCTGTGTAGAATAACGTGATGAATTTACAATAAAATAGCATGATAGAATATCAAGAAGCACACAAACTAAGATGACATAAAGTGTGTTCTTGAATTTTCTCTCGGAACCCATACCCATGGTGGGCTGTCTATTGTAAAATAAAAGCAATATGGCTATGATAATTAAGCCACAGACTTGAGTGTAAATATTCATATAATTAGCCTCATAACATTCAACTTATCTGAATTATATCATTTAAATCTTCTTATAGCGCATCCTATCAAAAGAGTTCACAAAATATTACTATTAAGAACACAAATTATCTCTTAAGGCGATTAGGATAATGAGAGTTGGAAAGAGGATTAGCCTTTAGTACATTAAAGTGTTGACGTATGCTAAAAAAAGTATGATAATAAATCTCAAGTTGTTAATAAGGAAAGAATAATTCTTAAGAAGCTAGAATTACTTAACTGATGGAGGCGAAAAATGGAAATCAGATTTGAGAAACGTGAAAAATTAAAAGACAAGCCAGATTGGAACAACCTTGGTTTTGGAAAGTATATGACAGACTACATGTTTGTCTGTGATTGGGATAGAGAGATTGGATGGCATGATGCTAGAATAGTACCAGAGGGACCAATTGAAATGGATCCAGCTTGCATGACTCTTCACTATGCACAAGAGACATTCGAAGGTATGAAAGCATATCGTCGTGAAGATGGTAAGATTCAGCTTTTCAGACCAGAGATGAACGCAAAGCGTATGATCAACTCTAACGAGAGACTATGCATGCCAGCATTTCCAGTAGAGGATTTTGTAGCTGCAGTTAAGGCACTTGTTAAAACAGAAGAAGCTTGGGTACCTTCAGAAAAGGATACTTCACTTTATATTCGTCCATTTATGTTTGCAACAGAGGCAGCACTTGGTGTTCATATGGCAAAGTCATATAAGTTTATGATTCTTTGTTGCCCAGTTGGAGCATATTATGCAACAGGTCTTGACCCAGTCAAGATTTTAGTAGAAAATGAACTTGTTCGAGCTGTTGCAGGTGGTACTGGCTTCACAAAATGTGGTGGAAACTATGCAGGTTCTATCGCAGGTCAGGTTAAGGCTGAAAAGCTTGGATATTCTCAGGTACTTTGGCTTGATGGTAATGAAAGAAAGTATGTTGAAGAAGTTGGAACAATGAACATTATGTTCAAGATTGATGGTGAGATTTGGACAGCTCCTACAGTGGGAACAGTTCTTCCAGGTGTTACTAGAGATTCAATGATTCATCTTCTTAGAGATTGGGGATATACAGTCCGTGAGGAACGCCTTGCAATAGATGATCTTATGAAAGCTGGTCAGGATGGCAAGCTTGAAGAGGTCTTCGGAACAGGAACAGCAGCAGTTATCTCTCCAGTAGGAGAACTCCGTTACAAGGATGATGTTGTTGTAATAAATGGAGGTAAAACCGGCGAGCTTACTCAGAAGCTTTATGATACCCTGACCGGTATCCAGTGGGGAAGACTCGAGGACAAATATGGATGGACACAGTTAGTAGAATAAGTTATGAATTAGAATTCAACAATGATGATTTGCAGAATATTCAGGATGCATTTTGTCATTCAAACAACATGTATGTTACATGTTTCGAAAAAAATAAAGGTCAGTTAACATCCTTCTCAGGCTCAAAGCCTGAGGAGGAATTTGTGTGTGCTAATTTTTCCAGCACACTTCAAGACGAAATGATGGAATCCTTTGTTGATGGTGCTCCAGAAACTATTGTGGAGCGCGTTTTAGCAGAGGATTATTTTTTGTGTAAAGCAGTTGCTATTAGAGGCGAAGTGGATCAGGTGCTTGGCGCATGGTTCTGTTTTGGTGTAGATGAAAAAAAATTACCTGAGACTAGGGTGATTCCTTCTGAAATAATGACTACTACTTCAGTTCACTTTGACAAAGCAGTGTCATTAATAGAGACTTTTTCAAAGTACTATTTCAAGGAAAAGCTATACAGCTTTAAACTTAAATCAAAACTTTCAGATGAAAAAGATGCAGGCATTGCTACAGAGGACAAGCTTAAGAAAAATGAAATAATGACCTCCATTCTTCGTCATATGGAGTCGGACGAATCCTTTGCACGAATATCTGAAGATATGATAAAGGACGCTGGAAGCTATATAAATTGTACTCATACAGCTCTAATTCAGATGTCAGAAGATGGAAAGACAGCTGATATGATTACAGAATGGACATCAACTGAAAATCCATTGAAGGACAGATTTAAAGATATTAAAGTTGACAGTCTGCCCTTTATGAATGGCAAACCATATACAATTTCAAGTGACGCATCTCTACCAGATGATTTCGCTGAATTTTTCAATAAATTTGGTATTAATGGAGCAATGCTCCTTCCTATAAATGTAAATGATTCTTCTGCCATGTATTTATGTTTCTTTTCTGTTGGAATTGACAGACAGTGGAGCGTGGAGGATATTCGTTTTGCAAACGATATTAAGCATATTTTACACAATGTTTTGGTAAGAAAAATTACAGCCAATTCGCTGGCCAGTTCTTATTCTGCATTGGAAGCTATTCTTCAGAATGCAGGATATGGAGTGGTTGTGGCAGATACAAAACAAAAGTCGATTTTGTATACAAATGACACATTTAGTACTCTTTTTGAGAATGATATAGACAGGGTGGCAGTTCAGGAACTTATCTTTGATGAACGTTACGAAATTTCAGAGTTAAACGGATATTCAGCAAATGGTTCGGGCAAATGGTTTGATATATCCTTAGACAATATAAGATGGGTTGATGGCAGAGAGGTTAGACTGATTACCTTCTATGACACCACAGACATCAGAAACTACCAGAAGAAAGCAGAAAAACAGGCTCAGGAGGATGGGCTTACAGGTCTTCTTAATCGTCAGGCTTGCGAAAAGGATATTTCGCTTGAATATCATGTTGCAAAGAAACTAGGCAAGGAATTTGCAGTTTTAATGTTTGATATTGATAATTTCAGTCTTGTAAATGAAGGCTTAGGATATCAGGCAGGTGATGATTTACTTGAATACATTGCTCATAGCATAAATGATATTAGTTCAATTAAGGGAAAGTGTTATCGAGTTGGCGGAGATGAATTCGCAGTTCTTGTAGATCATGAGAACTACAGTAATCTTGATTTAGTAGTAAAGAGAATTATGAATCTTTTCGAAAATCCTTGGACAATCAAGGAGCAGCAGTATTATTGCACGATTAGTATGGGTGGTGTGAAGGCGCCAGCAGGTATCACCGATTCATCAGCAATTCTTACTCGACTCACAATTGCCCTTCATGGTGCAAAGAACAGAAGTAAGAACAGCTTTGAATATTACAATGAAAAGTCTGACCTGGTTATGGCTGAAAGAGTTAAGTCAGAACAGGCTTTGCGCAGAGCAGTGGAAAAAGGCTGCAGAGAGTTTATAGTTTATTATCAGCCTATTATGGAGTTTGTTGGCGGAATTCCAAATTGCTGTGGTGCTGAAGCATTGGTTAGATGGGATTCTTCTGAGCTTGGCATGCAGGAGCCAAAGGATTTCATAAAGGATGCAGAGACATTGGACTTAATTGGAGATATTGGCGAGCATGTTCTGTTTGAGGCTGCCAAGGCTTGTAAACATTGGAATGATTTTGGTCACCCGGATTACAAGGTCAATGTTAATCTGTCTGTTGTCCAGCTAATGGATAAAGATTTTGTAACAAAGCTAGAAAATATTCTAAGTGCTACAGGTGTGGATCCAAAGAATATTACTCTTGAAATTACAGAGTCACTTGCAGTGGATGAGATGGAAAAGGCTATAAAGACTCTTTTTGCCATTAGAAATTTGGGATGCAGAGTTGCACTTGATGATTTTGGCACAGGATATTCAGCATTGAATCATATTAGAAGCCTGCCAATCAATACAATAAAAATCGACAAGTCATTCGTTTCAGATATGTCAAAGAGCAATTTCTCACAGGCTTTTGTGAAAACAATTGCAGATTTGGCAGATTCTCTCAAGATGGATGTATGCGTTGAAGGCGTGGAACAGAGTGAGCAGATTAATATGCTTGAACAGTATCCAATCAATCTTGCCCAGGGATTTTTCTTTGATAAGCCTCTTACAAAAGAGGAGTTTGGCAAGAAGTATCTTTAGTGATTACCGAGCAATCGGATCACATATATGACTGGATTTCAGTCAGCAGCAACTAAAAGATAGAAGTATTAGAAAGGGAAAGTAATGTACACATTAAAGGACATCAAAAACACAGATCCAGAAATCGCAGAGGCTATTGTTAAAGAGTACAATCGCCAGTCAGAGCATATTGAGCTAATTGCTTCAGAAAACTGGGTTTCTCCAGCGGTAATGTCAGCTATGGGCTCTGTTCTCACTAACAAATATGCTGAGGGTTATCCTGGAAAGCGTTATTACGGTGGATGTGGCGAGGTTGACGTAGTAGAAGATCTTGCCAGAGAGCGTGCAAAGGAATTATTCGGTTGTGAATATGTCAACGTTCAGCCTCATTCAGGAGCTCAGGCAAATATGGCTGTTCAGTTTGCAGTTCTTCAGCCAGGGGACACTGTTATGGGAATGAATCTTGATCATGGCGGACATCTTACACATGGTTCACCAGCAAACTTTTCAGGTGTATATTTCAACATCGTTCCTTACGGTGTAAACGACAACGGCGTTATCGACTATGATGAGGTTGAAAGAATCGCTCTTGAGTGCAAGCCAAAGATGATTATCGCTGGCGCTTCAGCATACTGTCGCAAAATTGATTTTAAGCGTTTCAGAGAAATTTGTGATAAGGTAAATGCTGTCCTTTTTGTAGATATGGCCCATATCGCTGGTCTTGTTGCAGCTGGTGTACATGAAAGCCCTATCCCTTATGCAGATATTGTTACAACCACTACTCACAAAACACTTCGCGGTCCAAGAGGTGGTATGATCATGGCTACAGCTGAAGCAAATGAAAAGTACAACTTCAACAAGGCTGTATTCCCTGGTATTCAGGGAGGTCCTTTAATGCACGTACTTGCTGGCAAGGCTGTTTGCTTTAAGGAAGCATTGGATCCATCCTTCAAGGAATATGGAAAGCAGATTGTTAAGAATGCACAGGCACTTTGTAAGGGACTTCAGGATAGAGGAATTAAGATCGTATCTGATGGAACAGACAATCATCTTATGCTTATCGATCTTACTCCATTTGAGCTTACAGGAAAGGTAGTAGAGAAGCTTCTTGATGATGCTCATATCACAGCAAACAAGAACACTATTCCAAATGATCCTAAGTCACCATTTGTTACATCAGGTATCCGACTTGGTACACCTGCAGCTACAACACGTGGACTTAAGGAAGATGATTTTGACAAGGTTGCAGAGGCTATTTCAATTGTAATCAAAGAGCAGGAAGCTGGTGTAGAGAAAGCTAGAGCAATTATTAAAGAGCTTACAGATAAGTACCCACTTCCAGGTGATGCAGAATTTAAAGCAGAATTATAAAAAATAAAGATTCAGTGACTATCCCAAGATGGTCACTGAATTTTTTTATGTTGTTATAGAGCCGCAGGCGGCTATTAGTAACTTGCAAAAAGTTATATCTCTGTGCTTGATTTAATGATAATAGGTTATTTATCACAGAAGTGTCACTGATACAAAAAAGATAAAATACTTTAATTAAACAAATATACCAATATTAGATGTTGAAATTTGTGAAAAAGAGCCAACTAATGCTATTCCTCTTGACTAGTATACAAGAGTGTGTTGTATACTAGTGCTGGTTTTGTGTATAGGATACGAATCATTGCTATCATAAAACTCATCATAAATAATTATGTAAACTAGTAACCATGTAACTGTTCATCGACACTAGAGTGAATTGGAGTTTTTAATGGAAAAAATAGAAAGATTAGGATTGGAAACAGCCAGAGAATATGCTCTTAGAGCAATTACTGAAAATATTCAGTCAACAGCGCTGGAACCAGGTCAGGCAATTAGCGAAAATGAAATATCATCTTTTCTTGGAGTGAGTCGAACCCCAGTAAGAGAGGCTATTCAGGAACTTCATAAAGCAGCTCTTATCGAGATTTATCCACAGCGAGGTAGTTATGTTTCTTTAATTAACTCCCAGTATGTGGAGGAGGCAGTTTTTTTACGAAAGGTGCTTGATATAGCTGTTATAGAAGAGGCTTGTGACCTGGCTACGCAAGAAGACATAAAGCAGTTGGAAGAGAATATAGCTTTGCAGGAATTCTATTTGGAAAAGGATAATACTCAAAAGATTTTTGAGCTTGATAATGAATTCCATAGAATGATTTATGTGGCGGCAAAGAAGGAGACAATCCATAATATGCGCCGTAGCTTAATGATTCATTTTGATAGGGTTCGTACCTTGGCAATGCTTACAGTAAAAGATAAAAAAATCGTGGACGATCATAAGGTTATGCTGAAAGCAATCAGAGACAAGGATAAAGAAAAAGCAAAGGAGATAGTAGAGAAGCATCTAAATCGATATAGAGTGGATCAAGAGGAACTTATAAAGACCTATCCGCAATTTTTCGAAAATAATTAGCAAGAATTAATCAACAAAATATTAAATTCGTGTAAAACAACCAAAATGTCTATGGCATTTTGGTTGTTTTTTTAGAATAGATTTTTTGCCTCTGAAAAACTAATATACTTGTATACTAGTTTACAAGAAAGAAGTGGAGGATCGAAATGAAAGTTATTGCAGCAGGAAACTCAGCAGTGGCAGTTGCTGAGAAAACAAACTGGAAAGCCTACTTGAAAAGATACTGGCAGCTATATTTATTATTGCTACTGCCAATGGTTTATCTTTTGGTTTTCAAGTATGTTCCAATGAAGTATGTACTTATTGCTTTTAAGAAGTACAGTATTGTGCAGAAGGTAGGAGAGATGCCATGGGCCGATAATCATGGCTTTCAGTATTTTATACAAGCCTTTCACAATAGGGATTTCTTAAATGCTTTGAGAAACACAATTTCACTTAACCTTTTGGATTTAGTAATTGGTTTCCCAATTCCAATTATTTTTGCACTTATTTTGAACGAGCTTAACATCAAGTGGTTCAAGAAATCAATTCAGACTATAGCTTATATGCCTCATTTCCTTTCATGGGTTATCATTTATGGTTTGGCTATTCAGCTTTTTGCACCAAGCAATGGTCTTGTAAATATGTTTATTACAAAGCTTGGTGGTGAGACTGTTCCATTCCTAAATGATCCAGGCAAGTGGGTAGGAACATATATCTTCCTTGGAATCTGGCAGAGTTTTGGTTGGAACTCAATTATTTACCTGGCAGCAATTGCAGGAATATCACCAGAGCTTTACGAGGCAGCTTCAGTTGATGGTGCTGGACGTTTCCGTAAGATGTGGCACATTACATTACCAGGTATAAAGGGAACAATCGTAGTTCTTCTTATCATGGCACTTGGTAACATTTTAGGTTCAGCATTTGATAGACCATTCGCTTTACAGAATAATCTTGTAATGCAAAATGCAGAAGTTATTTCAACTTTCGTATACAAAAATGGTATTAAAGGATTGCAGTTCTCACTTACAACTGCAGTAGGTTTGTTCCAATCAGTAGTAGGCGTATTCTTCCTGCTGTTCGCAAATTGGCTCTCTCGTAGACTTGGCGAGCGCGGAATTTGGTAGGAGGTGTGAAGATGGCAAAAGGATTAGCAATTACTAGAGGAAAATTTAATACAAAGGGCTTTGCACTTTCTAAGAAGAAAGAGGATGAAGATTCTTCTATTACAAGAATGGTTAAGTCTGATAGCACAAAGGCTGGCGATATTGTATTTGTTGCTATCTGCGTAATTATAGGATTGATTTGTATCATACCAATGATCAACCTGTTGGCACGATCACTTTCAGCTTCAGACTTTCTTGTTAGAAGAGAAGTTTATCTCCTTCCAAAGGGAATTAATATCGATGCCTATATGACAGTTTTGGGAGATCCAAAATACATTAAATCATTTGTTTGGACAGTAATCTTAACAGTGATTTGTACATTCCTTTCACTTACTATGACAGTGCTTTGTGCATATCCATTGATATTCAATAAGTTGAAGGGACGTTCATTCTTCAATATCGTAATTACGATAACAATGTTCTTCAATGCAGGAACAATTCCTAATTACTTATTGATGAAGGAATTGAATCTTCTTGATAATCCATTGGTACTTATTGTTCCAGGATGTTTAAGTGTATACAACATGATTATCATGCGAAGCTTTTTCTATGGAATACCAGATTCTCTTAGAGAGTCAGCTGAAATTGACGGAGCAAGCTTCTTTAGAATACTTTGGAGTATTTATTTACCACTTTCAAAGCCTGTTATTGCAACACTGGCACTGTTCTATGCAGTAGGTAGATGGAACGGATACTCAGATGCTTTGATGTATATGAAGAACAAGGATTTCTATCCATTACAGCTTCTTCTTTACAATATTCTTAACAATATGAACTCTGTAGAGGTGGCAACACAGGAAGGCTTTTCAACACCTGGTCTTTCTGAATCCCTTAAGGCTGCAATCGTAATGTTCTCAACGATTCCAATCCTTTGCATTTATCCATTCCTACAGAAATACTTCATTCATGGTGTAACACTTGGTGCTGTGAAAGAATAGAAATTAGTTTTTATCTAAAAAACTAATTTCGTAATTGGCAGTAATTTTGAATGAATGCAATTCATTTAAAATTGCTGTCTGGCCAAAGGACAGATTAAACTGCAGCTTACCTTGGCTGCAGTTTAACCTAGATAAATAATAATTAATTAAATATTGGGAGGCATAAAAATGAAAAAAAGAATTGTAGCATTTGTGCTTGCAGCTACTATGGGTCTTAGTATGGTAGCTTGCGGTAGCTCTTCTGACAGCGGTTCAAAGAGCACATCTTCTGGTAGTGCTTCAGCAGGCGATTCAGAGCTTGTAGACGGCAAGTTCGCTGAAACAAAGCATATTACCGTAGAGGTTTATGACAGAGGTAATGATGGCGGAACAGATCCTACAGACAATATGTACACTGATTACATTAAGAAAGGTATGCTTGAGGATCATAACGTAGAGGTTGAGTTTGTTTCAGTTCCACGTTGGACAGAGACTGAGGAAATCAACAACCTTCTTGCATCAGGTGGAGCACCAGATATCTGTCTTACATATTCATATCCAACAATTCAGACATACGCAAACATGGGTGGTGTCCTTGATATGAAGCCAATGCTTGATCAGTATGGCAGTGAGCTTACAAATCTCAATGACTGGCTTGGTGATACAAACATTTATTGGGATTTGGATGATGAGAAAGGCACACTTTGGGCAATTGAAGGTAAGCGTGCAAACAACAGACGTATCAACACCTTCATGAGAAAGGATTGGCTTGATAAGCTTGGACTTGAAGAGCCAAAGACAAAGGAAGAGTTTTATAACTGCATTTGTGCATTCCGTGATAACGCAAAAGAACTTCTTGGCAAGGATGCAGACAAGATGGTTCCATTCTCAGTTTCATTTGATGTAGGCTGGAGAGCAGCACTTCTCATTGAGTCAGAGATGGATCCAAAGATTACAGATAAGGAATTCTATATCAATGGCTTCGATGACAGAAAGCTTACACAGAAGGGCACAAAGGAAGCTATGAAGACACTTAACAAGTGGTACAACGAAGGTCTTCTTTGGAAGGATTTCGCTCTTTATACAGCTGGTGACTCAACAGAGGATGATATGATGAAGGCTGGTTATGTTGGTGCATTCCAGCACAACTGGGATTATCCTTTCAGAAGTGGAGATGATTCAATCCAGGCAAACTTAAAGAGAATCGTTGGTGAGGATGCTAAGTATGTTGCAGTTGACTGCTTCGAAAACTCTGAAGGAAAGACACTTAAGTATGTAGATTCAACAGCAGGTGATAGAAAAATCTTCTTCCCATCAACAAACGATGAGCCACTTGCATCACTTCTTTACCTTGATTGGATTTCAGCTCCAGAACACATCAAGTACTTACAGATTGGTGATGAGGGTGTGACACATAACGTACTCGAAGATGGCGCTATTGAGTGTATCGCAGCAACAGGTGATGCTATCATGAACTCAGGTAACAACATTGACTACACTATTACATGTAATGGTCTTTCACTTGGTGATGAAGATTTAACACTTCTTTCTATGGCACACAGCTACCCATCATGTGATCCAGCAGATGTTCAGCAGGCACTTGATTATGCAGCTACAAACAATAAGATTGCTAAGAACGTAAAGGTTCCTGAAATTGTTGCTGAAAACGGTATGGGTGAAGCTCTTGGTGCAAAGAGAGATGTAGTATTTGATACAGCTCTTGCAGCTAAGGAAAAGGATTTCGATAAAGTTTGGGATAGCGGTATCGAGGATTACCTTGCATCTGGTGCACAGGCTATCATGGACGAGAGAACAGAAAAATTTGAAGCTAGATATGGCGATTCAAAATCTGTTGAGTAAGTCGTTACTAAAAAAATACTAATTATTCTTATGGGCGAGCAGAAACTGTTCGCCCATTTTTATAGACTAAAATTTATCCCACTAACATCTGTACTTTGTCAGTAGATGTAAGTAGGAATATTTTTGTAAAATGTTACCATTCCAAGATAGTACTCGGAGGTTTTAAGTTATGCAAATATTTAGTCCAGACAGCGAAGTGATGGAGTTTCTTAGTAAGGTCACAGATTACATTATCATAAATCTTTTGACCCTATTTCTATCTATCCCAATTATCACAATAGGGGCAGCCCACACTGCTAAATTTTATACTTCAATGAAGATAGCCAGAGGTGAAGAACCTAGTGCCGTAAAAAGCTATTTTAAGTCATTTAAAGAGAATTTTCTTCAGGTGACTGGTGCGTGGATGATTATACTTACGGTTGGTTTAATCCTTGCTTTTGATTGGTACAATGTGCTTTATGGAAAAGCTGCAGCTATGCCTTTTATTTTAAAGGCAGCTCTTGGATTATTGACTTTTGTTGTTTGGGCAGTAGCTTACTGTATGTTCCCATTTGAGGCTAGATATAAGGTGACATTAAAGGAACTTTTCAAAGCCTCAATGGTGATGGCACTTCTTAATTTGCCAAGAATGGTGTTGATTTTTATTGTGACATTTTTACCATATGTGGTTTGTGCATGGTATATCCAGTGGGGGCTTGCAATATGGTTGCTTTGTACAACAGTGTCACTTTACTTAATAAGCAAAGAATTTAACAAGCAGTTAGAACTGCTAAACAAGGAGGATAAGGTTTGTAATGAATCAGGAGACTATGAAGCGTGCTAAGGAATTAGTTTCGCAGATGACAATAGAGGAGAAGTGTTCGCAGATGCTTCATCATGCGGCGGCTATCGACAGATTGGGAATACCAAAGTATTGTTGGTGGAACGAGGCACTTCATGGAGTGGCAAGGGCTGGTCAGGGAACAGTATTCCCACAGGCAATAGGTCTAGGCGCAACATTTGATGAAAAACTTGTTGAAGAGATAGGTGATGCTACATCCACAGAAGGTCGTGGAAAGTTCAATGAGTTTTCAAAACATGAAGACAGAGATATATATAAAGGACTTACCTTCTGGGCACCAAATGTTAATATTTTCCGTGATCCACGTTGGGGTAGAGGCCATGAAACCTATGGAGAAGATCCATATCTGACAGGGCAGCTTGGCATGGCTTATGTAAGAGGACTTCAGGGCACTGATCTTGATAATCCGAAAGCTGCAGCATGTGCAAAGCATTTTGCAGTTCACTCTGGACCTGAAGCGGATAGACATCATTTTGATGCCAAGGTAAATGACCAGGATTTATATGATACTTATCTATATGCTTTCAAGCGTCTTGTAAAGGATGCAAAGGTTGAATCAGTAATGGGAGCTTACAATCGTGTTAATGGTGAACCGGCATGTGGAAGCAAGCGACTTTTAAAGGATATATTAAGAGGTGATTGGGGATTTGAGGGCCATATCGTTTCAGATTGTTGGGCAATCAAGGATTTCCATGAAAATCATAAAGTAACAACCTGTGAAGTGGAATCGGCGGCTCTTGCTGTTAATAACGGCTGTGATTTGAACTGTGGATGTGTATATGAAAAGCTTATTTATGCATACAAAGCAGGCTTGGTTACAGAAGAAACTATTACAGAATCTGTAGAGAGATTAATTGAGCTTCGTCTTCGTTTGGGTACTCTTCCTGAGCGAGGAAGCAAGTATGATGATATTTCTTATGATGTTGTTCAAAGTAAAGAGCATGTGACCCTTGCAATTGAAGCGGCAAAGAGAAGCATGGTTCTTCTCAAAAATGATGGAACACTGCCACTCAATAAGGATTCAGTTAAAACAATTGGTGTAATTGGACCAAATGCAAATTCAAGAATGGCCCTTGTTGGAAATTACGAAGGTACATCAGGTGAATATATTACAGTTCTTGAGGGAATTCAAAGATATGTTGGTGATGACACCAGAGTTCTTTACGCTGAGGGAGCACATCTTTGGAAGGATAGGCTTCAGGGATTATGTGAGGCAAAGGATGGATTTGCTGAGGCAATGATAGTAGCAGAGCATTCTGATGTGGTAGTGCTTTGTGTAGGCTTGGATGCCACAATCGAAGGCGAGGAAGGTGATGCTGGAAACGAATTTGGTAGTGGAGACAAGAAGGGACTGAAACTTCCTGGAGTTCAACAGGATTTGGTTGAGGCAGTGACAGCAATAGGTAAACCAGTTGTGCTGCTAGTTCTTGCTGGATCGGCAATGGATTTAACATGGGCAGATGAAAACGTAAATGCGATAATTCAATGCTGGTATCCTGGTGCAAGAGGTGGAAAAGCCATAGCATCAGTTTTATTTGGCGAGGATACTCCATCTGGAAAACTTCCTCTTACTTTCTACAAATCAGATGCAGATTTACCTCCTTTTGAGGATTATTCAATGGAAGGCCGTACATACAGATATTTCAAGGGAGAGCCATTATATCCATTTGGATATGGTTTAAGTTATTGCCAGTTTGAATATTTAAATGCTGCAGTTGACAAGACTGAAGGATGTATAGGAGATAAGTTTAAAGTTTCAGTTACTGTAAAAAATAACGGGAAATATAAAGGACATGAGGCTGTACAGCTTTATATAAAGGATGTGGAAGCATCCACAAGAGTTGCAAATCATACTCTTAGACGAATTGCTAATATTGAGCTTCTTCCAAGGGAATCAAAGGAGGTAAGCTTTGAGCTTGGAGCACGTGATTTTGCAATTATTGATGAAGCAGGTCGATGCATTGTAGAACCAGGAAAGTTCAAGATTTTTGTGGGAGGACAACAGCCTGACACAAGAAGTGAACAGCTTACAAAAAAGCACTGTGATAGCTTTGACATTGAATTGACAGGGGACACAACTGAAGTAGAGTACTAGAAGGCAAAGGAGAAGCCTTATAAAGGAGGATAATGTAATGGAAATAGTAAAAGCACCAACGGACCCAGAAAAAAACAGACCATATTTTTACATAATAAAAGATAAGGAAATCTTTACTCAGGCAGATGATGATGGAAAGGGAGTGTCTTTCCTCTATCAGAGTGATGGCAGGCTTATCAGTTCCGCTACCTTCACAGGAAATGTAACGGATGAAAAAATGCTTAAGCTAATGGAAACAGTTGATGGGTTTAAGAAGCTTGTTCATTCTGTAGGTGTTTCTGTTGAGATGGAAGATAAAGACAAACAGGCTGAGTTCGTATTTCAGATGTATGGTAAGGAGGATTTGTATGGCGGCGGAGCAAATCTTATTGCTGATGTAAATACAAACTCTCAAGAGGAAAGAATATATTTAAAAGATATTAAATGGACAGAAGATGATGATGTTCCTGGACAGATTCGTGTTCATACAGATGCACCAGAGGAAAAGGCATTTCTTTCAGTAAGATTTTTCCTAAATGATGGATTTGAGGCACCACCTCAGGTTGAGGAAAAGCCTGTTGATACACAGTCAAAAGAATACAAGGAATTGATAGACCGTTCTCTTGTAAATCTTGGAAATACAAAGCGTATTGTAGATGTGGTAAACAAAGCGAAAGCCGGAGATGATGTTCATATTTGTTATATTGGTGGTTCAATCACTCAAGGTGCTGGTGCTACACCAATCAACACAGAATGTTATGCATACAAATCATTCCTTGGTTTCAAAAAACTTATGGGAGATGGAGATAATATCCACTATCTAAAGGCAGGAGTAGGAGGTACACCTTCGGAGCTTGGTATGATTCGATTCGACAGAGATGTGCTTAAGGATGGAGCTGTTTCTCCGGATATTGTGGTTATTGAATTTGCAGTTAATGATGAGGGCGATGAAACAAAGGGTGATTGCTACGAGAGCTTGGTAAGACGTGCTCTTAGCCTTCCAGGTCAGCCTGCAGTGTTGCTTATGTTCTCTGTTTTTGCAGATGATTACAATCTTCAGGATAGACTTAAGCCTGTAGGCTTTAGATATGACCTTCCAATGGCAAGTGTAAAAGATGCGGTTACACCTCAGTTTTACGATAGAGAACACCGTCTTCTTACAAAGCATCAGTATTTCTATGATATGTTTCATCCTACAAATTTAGGACACACAATCATGGCAGACTGTCTGATCAACTTAATGAAGCTTGCAATTGAAAAGGGGGCAGATGAATCTTATGATCCAAGATTAGAGGATGCTCCAGCAATAGGAAATACCTTTGATAAGGTAATCCTTGTGGATAAAAAGGACAACACAAATCTTGTAAGTGTACAACCTGGCGGATTCGTATATACGGATGATGTTCTTCAGTCAGTGGAGATGAACATGGATTTAAAGTTGACTCCTGAGTTTCCATACAACTGGATGTACGATGGAGGAAAAGGTAGTACAGACCCATTTGAAATGGATGTGGAGTGTAAGGCGCTTGTGCTTATTATGAAAGACTCGGGAGAGGTTGATGCAGCTACAGCAAAGGTGTATGTGGATGGTAAATTTGTTCGAGATCTTGATCCATATGTAAATCGCTGGTGCCACTGCAATCCACTCATCGTAATCGATGAACCCGTAACAGGTAAACACCACGTACAGGTCGTAGTCGATAAAGATGATGTTCGTAACAAATTCACAATCCTCGGATTTGGATTAGTTAAGTAGCCTCGCGGGAGCTTGAGAGAGTACATTGTAACAGGCGAGAAACACACTAAGGAGAGAATATATCATGACAATTGCACATAACCCAATACTTAAGGGATTTTACCCTGATCCTTCGGCTTGCCGAGTAGGAGACGATTACTATATTGTTTGTTCAAGCTTTGTGTACGCCCCAGGTGTTCCAATCTTCCATAGTAAGGATTTGGCACATTGGGAGCAGATAGGACATGTGCTTGATAGAGAAAGTCAACTTCCAGTAAGTGGAGAAATCTCAAGAGGAATTTTTGCTCCAACAATTCGTGAGCACAAAGGAACATATTATATGATTACTACAAATGTTAGTCATGGAGGCAACTTTGTAGTTACTGCAACAGATCCAAAGGGACCTTGGTCTGAACCATATTATCTTGGAGAGGCTGCACCAGGTATCGATCCATCACTTTTCTTTGATGATGATGACAAATGCTATTATGTAGGTACTCGTCCAAATCCTGAAGGAGTTCGTTACAACGGAGACTGGGAGATTTGGGTGCAGGAATTAGATTTAAATACAATGCAGCTTGTTGGTGAGTCTATGGCCATTTGGAAGGGCGCTGTAAAGGATGTTATTTGGCCAGAAGGTCCACATCTTTACAAGAAGGATGGTTATTATTATCTGCTTCATGCGGAAGGTGGTACAGGCCCAGAACATGCAATTTCTGTGGCACGTTCAAAAGAATTGTTTGCATGGTTTGAAGGCTGCCCAAGAAATCCAATTTTTTCACATAGAAATCTTGGTAAGGATTATCCAATTATCTACGCAGGCCATGGTGATCTTGTGGATGATAAAGATGGAAATTGGTATATTGTGATGCTTGCGTCACGTCCATGTGAAAAGCATTGTAGTATAGGTCGTGAGACCTTCCTTGCAAAGGTTGTTTGGGAAGAAGGATGGCCAGTGATTAATCCTGGTGTGGGTAAGCTGACAGATGAGGTTGAACTTCCATTTGCTGAACATCCATTCCCAGCTGAGAATGACTGGAGCGACCAACTTCATTTTTATACAAATGAGCTTGATCAAAGATTGGTAGGAATTGAAAAGAAAAATCAGGATATTTATTCATTAACAGAACGTCCAGGATTTCTTAGACTATATACTCGTCCTGAAAGAGCAGAGGATACCTGTTATCCTTCATTTTTAGGATTGCGTCAGAAGGATTATTCCTTTAAAGTAAATGCAGGAGTTGATTTTAACCCTGCAAATGAAGATGAGTGTGGTGGAATAGTATTGTTCCAAAATCATGCAAATCATTTGACACTGGAAGTTGTTAACAGAAATGGCGAAAAGCTCCTTCAAGTTAGAAAAACTGTGAAGGGACAGGAAAATGTCAGTGTTAGTCATCCAGTGAAAGGGGAGGTTATTACAATAGAGCTTCAGGTAAAGAATCAAAAGGCTGATGCTTATTTAGTAGAGAATAACAATCATATTCTTCTCGAATCAGCAATTGATTTATTACCATACACAACAGAAGAGGCTGGTGGATTTGTGGGTTGTACTGTTGGAATGTACACTTCATCAAACGGAAAACCAAGCAACAATCACTGTGATTTTGCATGGCTCACAATGGAGACAAATAAGTAATTAGTTAGGTGAAATTTGATGGCAGGTATTAGTTCAAAATTTGATAAGTTTATTGAAAAGGCAAATACAAAACGAAAGCTGGTTTTATTCTATATAGCTTTTATTATAATTCCAATTATTGTAGTAGATACACTTATCATATCGGGTGTTTATCGTGCAGAAAGAGATGCAAGATGGCACATGATGGAGAACGAGGCCAACGCCATCAATTTCACCTTTTTTAATCAGGTGGATCAGGCAGCAAAGCTTGGTAATGCTCTTTATAGTAGTTTATATGTAGATGATTTTTTGAATCAGGAATATGATTCAAACCTTGACTATTTCAACGCTTATCAGAAGTTTTTTGATGATACTTTACTAAAGTTGGTAGAGGGACAGTCCGGATTAAAGTTTTCAATTTATCTTGATAACGATACAATCACAAATGGTGGCGAGTTCCAAAAACTTAGCCAGGCCTATGAGGATGACTGGTATAAATATATGGAGGCCTCAAAGCGAAATAAAGGTCTTTATTTTGGACGTAGAAAAGCTGCCGATGGAAAGACTCAAAGAACAATTTATTATTTTCAGAGATTAAATTATTACAATGCAGATTCCAAGAATTTTCTTCTTGTTTTAATAGATTATGCTACTTGTGCGGATGTACTATCAAACTTGAACTATGAAAACCGTGCCTATGTTTGTGATGGCGAAAAAATCATAATGTCAAACAGCAAATATAGTAATGTAAATAAAGACTATGATATTAAATCTGATGAGATTAAAATCGCGTATTCACAGGATTTTCAAGTGTATGGACAGGAGCTTACTATTGATATCGTAGATACGAAGAACAATCCATTTATCAATATTTTGAAGGGTAAGTGGTATCAATTTATATTATTAATAGTGGTGAATCTTACACTTCCAATTTTTGTCAGTCACTTGATGAGTACAGCTTACAAAAATAAGCTTAAAGAACAGGAAATTGTAGTGGCAAGAAAGAATGCAGAGCTACTTGCTCTTCAAAGTCAAATTAACCCTCATTTTCTGTTCAATGCACTGGAAAGTATTAGAATGCATTCCCTGCTAAAACAGGAAACTGAGACCTCTGAAATGGTAGAAAGATTGGCTAAATTACAACGCCAGTATACTGAGTGGAATGAGGATATAGTTTCCATAGAACAGGAAATAGAATTCGTAGAAGCGTATTTGGAATTACAAAAATATCGCTTTGGTGACAGGTTGTCTTTTGAAATAGATATTGAGCCTGAGTGCTTGAAATTATTTGTGCCAAAGCTTACTATAGTTACGTTCGTTGAAAATGCATGTGTGCATGGAATCGAAAGTAAAATTACACCAGGCTGGATTTTTGTCAGGGCATCTTCTGATGGAGAGTTTCTTACATTAGAGATCGAAGATACAGGAAACGGAATGGATGAAGAGGAGAGTAGAAATCTTCTTAGAAGAATGCGTTTTTCAAACATTGGAATGCTTAAAGAAATGGGCAGAGTAGGTATGATAAATGCATGTCTTCGTTTGAAAATGATTTCAGATGAGGAGGCTTCATTCGATTTGGATTCTGAGCCTGGAACTGGTACACTAGTACAGATAAAGGTGCCAGTTAGACATCTAAAGGGGTTTAATTAAATGTTAGAAGTTTTATTAGTTGATGATGAGCCATTTATTCTTCAGGGGCTTCAATTACTTATTGACTGGGAGAAAGAAGGCTATCATATTTCCACTGCAAGCAATGGTAAAGAAGCCTTAGACTATATCAAGGACCATCCAGTGGATTTGATTATTGCAGACATCAAGATGCCAGTTATGACAGGTCTTGAACTGCTAAAGGTTCTCAGAACTGAGCTGAAAAAAGATACTTATTTTGTAATTCTAAGTGGCTACGCTGAATTTGGATATGCTCAGGAAGCACTAAGATATGATTGTACAGATTATATTTTAAAGCCTGTTGAAAAGGAGCAGCTTCATACTATTTTACAAAAGGTTTTATCGTTAAATAGTGAGAAAGCATCTATAAGGCAGGATGGCATCAGAAAAGAAAAAGCCTATATCGAACGTACGCTTATGCGTTTATTAATAGGCAAATATGATATAAATGAACTAGATTATATCCTTAATAAAACTACTATTGGTGAAGAGCTGTGCTATGTAGAAATACAGCTAGATGACCAGCTTACCAGTGACGAAGCATTGGATGACGACAAAAAAATTCAACTGGCAAAAATATACAATGCTGCCTGCGATTACCTTAAGGAAGATTCTATTTTTTGTATTAGAGATATTTCAAATAGTGAACAGGTTTATGATATTGGATTTGTTTACAATGATTCAATGAGCAAAAAACTTCAGTGTACAGACAAAGAGTATCTCAAGGATTTTTTAAATTATCTTACTGCCAACACAAATCTTCCAATCACAATGCTTGTTGGAAAGAATGTGAATGGAATAAGAAACATTTCCAAGTCATATGGTACTGCAAATATGCTACATTCTCTTCAAGGCTTTAGAGAGAAGAAAAACATATACTTCTACGAGGAAGAATATAAGGTTGGTGAGACCGGACTTATTATTTGTAAGAAGGAACTTGATGCTTTGATCGCTGCCATTGAACGTGGCTCACATGTTGAAATTCGTAAATGCGTAGATGACTTTTATGAAGAAATGCAAAAGACCGGTGTTACAGGTTCCACTATGAATTTAAATGTAAACTATCTTTTGTTTCAGTTGATTCATTTGGCTACAGAGCTTGATAGCTCAGTAAATCAAGAAGAAATCCTGCGTATTATTTCTGAAAGTACATCAGAGGAAGGCATTAGTCGTGGAGGTAAAACTCACCTTTGCAGAATGTCTTATGCATACGGAGAGTATTTGGCTCAGCTTCGTAAAAACGTATCACGTGGTGTCCTTGGTGATGTTGAGGAAGAAATTAAGAAAAACTATGCATCAAACCTTACACTGAAGGATTTAAGTGAAAAATACTTTGTTAATTCAGCTTACCTTGGTCAATTGTTTAGAAAGAAGTATGGTTGTTCTTTTAAGGATTATCTGAATAAAAAACGTATAGAGGAAGCAGCACGTCTACTTCGTAAAACCGATATGAAAATTTATGAGGTTGCGGAGGCTGTAGGATATAAGGACTCAGATTATTTTGTAAATAAGTTTATCGAGGCTATGGGCTGCACACCTACTAAGTATAAAAAGAATATTTAATCAAGCTTATTATTGGCAAAGTCGTCAGTATTTGCCATAAAAACGGCCTAAATTTTATGGGGGAGAAATTTTAAAATTTCTCCCCCTTTTATCTATAGTTTCTCCGATGTTTTATCATCTAAAGTGTCATAGAATACTATCATAGCAAAGGGATAGAAAGTATCCCGAAAATATAGGAGGGTTATTTATGAAAAAGAAAATTGTTAGCGCTGTGCTTTGCGCTGCAATGCTTTCATCAATGTTTGCTGGTTGCGGCAAGCAAGCAGGTAGTGGTGGAGCAGTAAACAAGGACGGTATTAAAGAGTTTACAGCATTCTTTGCAGTACCAGGTTCTGAAATTAATGATGACAATGAAATTCAGCAAATCATCGCTGAGAAGACAGGCTGCAAGGTAAAGGAAACATGGTTGACAGGCCAGACAGCTGAGGAGGCAATTGGTACTCTTATCGCTGGTGGCGAGTATCCTGACTTTGTTGAAGCTGGTAGTGGCTCAGTTCAAATGTATGAAGCAGGTGCACTTGTAGCACTTGATGATTATATTGATAAATATCCAAACATTAAGGATTACTTTACAGAGCAGGAATGGGATGCACTTCGTCAGAGCGACGGACATATCTACTGGATTCCACAGTTCTCAAACATCTACGGTAAAGAGCGTGCTTGTACACACAATGATGAAGCATTCTGGATTCAGGCAAGAGTTCTTGAGTGGGCTGGATATCCAAAGATTGAGACAATGGATGAGTACTTCGACTTGCTCGAGGCATACAACAAAGAAAATCCTACAATGGAAGATGGTACAGAAAATATCCCATACACAATCCTTTGCGATGATTGGAGATACTTCTGCTTAGAGAATGCACCAGAATTCCTTGATGGTTATCCAAATGATGGATCAGTTATCGTAGATCCAGACACACTTAAGGTTATCGATTACAATACAACACCAACAGCAAAGAAATACTTCCAGAAATTAAATGAGGAGTATAAGAAGGGTATTGTAGATCCTGAGTCATTCACACAGACATATGATGAGTACATCGCAAAGCTTTCTACAGGTCGTGTACTTGGTATGATTGATCAGTGGTGGGATTTTGCATACACAGCAGAAGATGCTATTAAGTCAGCTGGTCTTGATGAGCAGGGCTGCCAGTATGTTCCACTTCCAATCACAATTGAGAAGGGAATGCACAATCAGTGGCATAACTCAGGCGGAGTATTAAACGTATCTTCAGGTCTTGCAATTACAACATCATGTAAGGATGTTGAAGGTGCACTTCAGTTCGTAAATGATCTTCTTGATCAGGATATCCATGATCTTCGTTTCTGGGGTGTTGAAGGAACTGATTACTTAGTTGGTGATGACGGTATGTACTACAGAACACCAGAGATGAGAAAGCAGGCAGCTGATACAGCTTACAAGGCTTCTCACACATGTTCATACTCATACTTCCCACAGTACTCTGGAACAAGCCGCGATGGCAAGAACGCTATGAAGTCTGATGGACAGGAGCAGGAATTCTTCGATGGTCTTTCAGAGCCAA